>JAWOCP010000066.1:0-3752 GCA_046483735.1 Dehalococcoidia bacterium | reverse complement strand
GTGGAGCGGCTGATAAGCTGCTACAACTGTCCGCTCAAATGCGGAGCGATAATAGTCCATCCGAAACTCAAAAGATATATGATGAAATGCTTTTCCAAGCTCACCTATACGATGGCGGCCTTTTCAGACCTGGATTTCGGTTTCAGGATCGCGGGTGTGGCCCAGGAATACGGAGTGGACGCATACTCCACTCCCCAGGTAATGGCTTTCGCCCTCGAGCTTTATGAAGCGGGCATTTTGACCGATGAAGATATGCCGGGAATGCCCCCCGATATCGAAGGAAGGTTTTTCTGGTTGCTTGACAGGATTGCTCGGCGCGAAGGGATCGGAGATGTACTCGCCAACGGTGTTTACCAGGCAGCCCGTCAGATCGGCAAGGGGGCTGAAGCCTACGACCACAACACTATTAAGAGACTAGAGCAGATCCCCATAAAGTTGGGGACGGTGAACCCTATTTACTATCTGATGTGGTCCACTGGCGAGAAGGTAAATGTTACTCAGATTGAAGGGCAGATACCCCAGGGGCCTTTTCCCACTAAAGACCTGAGGGAGGAATTCGTGGAGGACTGGGTCCAGATTCCGACCGGCAAGGAAGAAAGGTTCAGACAATTCATTCTGGAGTGGGGAGATGGTGATAAGAGGCTCCCGTTCTGGCCGTCCGTTGACTTGATCTGTGAGCTTGTCGAATGGCAGGAGACAATGCACTACATTGACGACTGTACGGGGATCTGTACGGGTCTTTCGTCATTTGCCTATAAGCCTCCATACCATATGCACAATCTGCCACGCCTGATCTCCGCGGCGACCGGAATTGATCTGGATGAAGCCAACTTATGGCAAATGGCCAGGAGGAATAGGATTCTGCTCAGGGCCATCAACGTGAGGAGAGGGTTGAGGAGAAAGGACGAGCGTCCACCGGAAGACCACTGGAGGAAGAGGTTCCCTGAGTTTGAAACCGAACTCCAGGATGAGTACTACAAGTTCAGAGGATGGAACAAGGAAGGTATTCCCCACAAAGGGACCTTAGAGGAGTTAGGCCTTGATTATGTGAGGGAAGACTTTGAGCAGAGGGGGATTTACGGAACCGGGAGGGGTGAACGCTAGGTGGATGCCATTGCTTCAGAGCGAAGAGCAACGCCTTGAGTTTCCTCACAACACGTCGGTGAGGTAAAATTCGGGAAATAGAATATCGGGAGGCAGTATGGAATCGTTGGTAGTTTATTATTCTTTGACAGGCAAAACGAAGCTGGTATCTCAGGTAATCGCCGAAGCATTGAACGCTACCCTGGTGGAGATTAAGGAGAAGAAACCCAGAAAGCCGGGCCCCCTGCTCTATTTGGGCGGCGGGTTCGCGGCTATAACGAACAGGGGGAGTAAGATAAGTCCCGTAGGTGTGGATGTAAAGCAGTATGAAAGGGTATTCATCGGCTCTCCATCCTGGGCTTCAAGACCCGTACCGGCTATCAACTCATTTATCTACCAGACCAATTTTGAGGGCCGGAATGTCATTCCGTTCTTTACCATGGGCAGCGACAATGCGGAGAAATCTGTGGCGAACATAACGGCCAAGATCAAGAAAAGCCGGGGCAATGTGGTGAGCTCTTTTGCAATAAAGTCGTATGGGGTGTCTGATGAGCAAATCGTCGCCAGAGCCAGGGAGGCTGCAAGCAACTACTGAGGAGCAGAATCATCTATGCTGGGCAAGCTGACATTTCTGGGTGCAGCGCGGAATGTGACCGGTTCCTGCTACCTGCTGGAAACTCAGGATACCCGGGTGCTTATAGACTGCGGCCTCTACCAGGAGCGAAAATATCAGGACAGAAACTGGCAGCCATTTCCGTTTGACCCCGGGTCAATTGACGCCGTCTTCCTGACTCATGCCCATCTCGACCATTGCGGACTTCTGCCCAAGCTGGTACGTGACGGTTACAAAGGCAAGATATACTGCACTCAGGCGACGGCCGATATAGCCCAGATTATCCTTCTTGATGCTGCACATCTACAGGAGGAAGACGCTGCGTTCAAGGCAAAGCGTCATAGAAAAGAAGGGCGTCGCGGTGCTCATCCCGAGGTACCTCTGTACACTGCAGAGGATGCCGAAGCGGTTACACCGCATTTCTCCGCGGTGGAATATCTGAGTTGTTCGAGCATCGGCAACAGTGTGGAAGGCTGTTACTATGAGGCGGGTCATGTGCTCGGGGCTGCAGTTATAAACGTGAATATCAAGAAGGACGGCGAGAACCACAGGCTAATTTTCTCCGGTGATATCGGCGAGCCTGACCGGCCCATAATAAACGATCCAACCATTTTCGATGAAGCCGAATATGTTGTTATAGAGTCAACTTATGGCGATCGTACTCATGAAGAACACCAGAGTGTCGACATTCAAAAACAACTACGGGATTGTATCAACAGCACAGTGAGCGCTGGAGGCAATATCACTATTCCCAGTTTCGCTTTGGAGCGGTCCCAGGAAGTGCTGTACCACCTGAATGAGTTGTTCCTGCGGAAAGAAATCCCGCCCCTGGTTGTCTTTCTTGATAGCCCTATGGCGATAAGGATTACTGAAGTATTTAAACATCATGCGGACCTGTACGACAAGGAGATGATGCAGCGCCTCCGCCAGGGCAATTCTCCTTTCAGTTTTGAGAACCTGAGGCTGGTACAGACCGTGGAAGAGTCCAAGGCCATTAATAACATAAAAGGCAGCAGCATCATTATAGCCGGCAGTGGTATGGTAACGGGCGGTCGTGTGAAGCACCATATTGTCCACAATATTACGCGGGAAGAAAGCACGATACTATTTGTCGGCTATCAGGCGGAGGGAACGCCCGGCAGAATACTAGTGGACGGGGCCAAACGATTCCGCCTTTTGGGGCAGATGCATCCGGTCAAAGCGCGCATTGAACAAATCGACGGTTTTTCTGCCCACACCGACCGTGATGGGCTGCTGACATGGCTAGCTGATATAAGGGTCCCGCCGCGCTGCGTGTTTGTCACTCACGGAGAGGAAAAAGCAGCCGTTAGCTTCGCAAAGGTCCTGAACGAGAGGACCGGCTGGACTGTACGGGTCCCCCAATACAAGGATACTGTGGAACTTGCCTAGACGTGGCGAAAATGGTCTAATTACTCGCGAGCGACGGTTGTCCTTATGGTTAAGCATCCAATGGTGAAAAAGACCATTCTCCGCTGGGAGCTAGGAGGGATCCTATTCATAGTCGTCCTAGGGTCGCTGCTCCACTTTGTGTTCGAGTGGTCGGGTAACTGGGCTCCTATAGGTGCGATTGCCGCTGTGAATGAAAGCGTGTGGGAACACCTGAAGCTGGCTTTTTGGCCGGCACTGGTATACGCGGCTCTGGAATACGGCCGCTTTGGGAAGTCGGCAAACAACTTTTTCTTTGCGAAGACTCTGGGAATCTATCTAATGCCGATCACGATTGTGGTCCTCTTCTATTCATACAAAGCTATCCTGGGGTATGGTCTTCTGATTGCGGACATTATGATTTTTGTTGTGGCAGTGATAGTCGGACAATTGGTAAGCTACAGGTTACTGGTTGCCTTTCCCCTACCAAGGAATATCAACCGTTTCGCCCCGATTGCCCTGGTGGTTCTGGGCGTTCTCTTCGTGCTATTCACTTTCTATCCGCCGCATGTGCCGCTGTTCAGAGACTCTCCCACCGGCGGCTACGGCATTGTTGGATAGTATCGGGACTAATACCAGCACAGTGTGCAAGGCAACAGAGTGACGGTTG
>JAWOCP010000053.1:0-14898 GCA_046483735.1 Dehalococcoidia bacterium | reverse complement strand
TGCTGACAGTCTTCCTCCACTGCCAGCCTTACGGCTTTCCTGAATAGCCTGCTCATATCTCAAAGCTCAAATTCGGTGATGGAAAAGGAGTCCTCCGGCAACGCGCTGTGCGGTTTGGCGAGCACCCTGCCTACCACCCCTTTGCCATATCTTTGACGAAGCCAGCTTACGGCTGAAGCCAGCCTGTCTCTATGCTTCAGGCGCTGGTCCGAGAATCCCGATGAAATCGAGGCCTGTCTCCCCTTCTCAGGGCAGAAATCGGTCAGGGTCAGCCTCATTTTGCTTACAGGAGTGGTGAACCTTGCTGACTCCAGGTACCGCTTTAAGTGGCGTAACATCGTTTCCCCGGAGGAGGTTGCTTCCTTGAAGTGAAATACCCGTTGAGCGATATGGCCGTTGCTGAAATGCATGGATAATGTCAGCCGGAGACAGCATTGCCAGCGCTCCTTCAACTGCTGGCTCAATTTGGTCAGGAGTTCATCACCGCCGGCTAAAAGTTGTCCGATAGTCTCTGTCGCAGGCTCGAAATAAATCTGCTCTTGTAGCAGCGGCACCTCGCTCCAGGGAATTAACCTCGACTCATCGATGCCATTGGACAGTTCCCACAACCGTTTGCCCTCGTTGCCGAATTCCAGGCTGACTGCCGCCAATGACAAACCCGCCAGTTGTCCTATTCGGTAGATGCCGAGCAATTCAAATCGCTCCAGGGTTCTGGCAGAGGCAGGTAGAAGGCATACAGGCAGGCCCTTGAGGAAATTATGTTCCTCTCCCTCGGTAACAACGATGACCTCCCCTGGCCTGGCAACCCGGCTGGCCGCCCATGCCACAAATTTGTTCGGGGCAACGGATGTGAGGGGATAAAGCCGGAGACGTTTTTCAATTATCTGCCTGACCTCCTCGACAAACTGGAGTATCCCGGTGTAATCGGGGCATTCATAGCTTAAATCAATGGAGGCAGAGCCAGGAGTCCCTGCTTCTACCACCGGACTGTAACCGGCGAGTAAAGTCAAGATAGCGGTGAAGGCATCGGCGTATTTCCCCTCGTCCAGCGGCAAGAATACCCCTTGCGGGCATAGAGCATATGCCTCTCTCAGGGACATGCCCTGCCTGACGCCGCATGCCAACGCCTCCTGTGAGGCATCATAGACGGCTTTCCGTTCATAAGGTAGGCCTCCAATGATAATTGCCGTTCCTCTCAATGAATCATTATCTCTTGCCTCGACCTGAACAGCGAAATGAGGAAAGAAGAAGCACCCGACTCTCATCTCCACCTCCCCGACTACTGGTCCAGCCTTCTCAGAACGGCAACCACTTTCCCCTGCACTTCAATGTTTTCAGGACTGGTATATATGGGTTTCATCTCACTATTCGCCGGCTGGAGGCGAATGCGCCCCGGTTCGCGGTAAACTTTTTTCAGTGTTACCTCTTGTTCATTCTTGAGCCACACAGCTGCCATTTCACCATCTTCGGCAGTTTGCGCTACCTCCATAATCACGGTGTCGCCGTCATTGATCAGGGCGTCGAGCATGGATGTTCCTTTTACCTTCAAGGCATAGATATCGTTCTTGTTTCTTACCATATCCGTTGTGAGCCTGAGCATTTCTTCAGCACGGTTGCTCCAGGTGCCCGAATCTATGACGGGAATCGGTTCTCCGGCAGCAATAGTTCCCAGCAGCGGCACCAGGAAACTGTCCTTCCCTTCGTCTTCCTCTTTTCCCACGAGCTGGATGCTCCTGAAAACCTCGGGGTCGCGGTGAATCTGTCCTTCTTTCTCCAGAACATTCAAATGATACTGGACCAGCGAGGTTGAACTAATGTCGCAACCCCTCAGGATGTCCCTGACGGTCGGCGCATAGCCTCTCTCATAAAAGAAACGTCTGATGTATTCAAGAATCCCTTCTCTAACCTCGGGCTTTCTCATCATAGCCTCCTGTGACGATTGATATTTAACGAATGTTCTATAGAACGAGTGTATCAATTAGAGGGATGGATTGTCAAGACCCTGTGCTGGCCGACGACATGCGTGATGTTAGGGAACACATCGGGAGACCTGGTCAAGAACAGCGCGGCCTCTCAAATCTGATGTGTTCTACCGCAATGCGGACATTGGATTCTGGGTTGTCGAAAATTGGGCGGCACCCGCAACCTGGTACCGCAGTCACATGTGATGGTGCGGTAGTTGCTCATCCTCCACATTACATCTGAGGTCTCACGGGCCCGCTGTATCTCATCTGGTTCACCGGCTTCGCCCTCTAGCTTCTTGGTTGCCAGGGGTACCGCTGCCGCGGCCATGCTGCCAGCAGGTATGACACCCTGACCTCCCCGGTGAACCTGTCGGTAAGCCTGGTCGTAATCACTGAAAGAGGCCCCGGCCATGGCCCGCAAGACGCGTATTCTTTCTGATAGAGGAGGATGGGTGCTGGAGAGATCACTGGCTTTCATGCCTTTCTTACGGAAGGGATTCACGATATACATAGGAGCTGTGGCCTGATTGGCTGATTTCAATTGGCCGGTTGAGGCGCCCAGCTTCTCCAGGGCCGAGGCCAGTCCTTCGGGGTACCTGGTGTAGAGGGCTGCCGAAGCATCGGCCAGGTACTCCCTCTTCCGAGAGATGGCGAAGTAAATGAGCTGCGCCATAATCGGAGCCAGTATCATAAATACGAGTGCCACGACTAGAATTATTATATTGCCTCCGCCGCCCCCTCCCGAGGAACTCCTCCTTGACCCGGTCATGGCGCCGAAAATCGCGAAACGCGACCCGTACCAGGCCAGGAGCACGATAGTGCCCAGCAAGATGCTGGACATCGCCATGAGAAGCACATCGCGGTTCTTGATGTGGGATATCTCGTGGGCCATGACCCCTTGTAATTCATCGCGGTTTAGTTTTTGTAGCAGCCCCGATGTGATAGCCACCGCTGCCCGATTGGGGTCACGGCCAGTGGCGAAGGCATTTAGTGCCGGGTCATCTATGATGTATACGTCGGGCATTTTCTCCAGACCGGAGGCAATCTTCATCTCCTCAACCACATTGTACAGGCGGGGATGGTCATCAGGCCTGATTTTCTTCGCCCCGTGCATGCTAAGCAGGATACTATCGCCCTGGAAATAGCCGACCAAGCTCAAGATTGCCCATAAGAATATGGCGATGATTAAGCCTGCAAAAGCACTATCAAAGAAGTAAAGGCCAATGAAATAGCCGATCAGGACCAGCAGTGCTCCCATGCCTATTGTCAGCACTACCGACCTTATCTGATTAGACCTGATCTGTTCCCACACAGCTGAAGCGTCTTCTTACTAAGAGAAACTTACCTTGGGTGCCTCTCTTTCGGCGGCCAGGGTGACCTCAAAGAATTCACTCTCCTTGAACCCGGTCATCTTGGCTACAATATTGGACGGGAACATGTGTGTCTTGTTGTTGTATCGCAGGACCGAATCGTTGTAGAACTGCCGGGAAAAGCTTATCTTGTTTTCGGTCGAGGCCAGCTCCTCCTGAAGCGCCAGGAAGTTCTGATTGGCTTTAAGGTCGGGATAGTTCTCCACCACAGCCAGTAAACGGGATAGTACTGAACTCAGCTCACCTTCGACCTTGGCCCGCTCACCTGCTCCGGCGGAAGTCATTTGCTGGGCAAGGTTACGGGCGTTGGTGACTGCCTCAAGGGTTTCCCGTTCGTGTTTCATATAGCCCTTGGCAGTTTCCACCAGGTTGGGGATGAGGTCGTAGCGCCGCTTCAACTGAACGTCAATCTGTGCCCATGCGTTCTTTACCTGATTGCGGAGCCTGACCAGGCCGTTGTAGTTAGCCCACAGGAATATCAGAAGGACTACCACAATAACACCGATGATGATACCTGGTATCATATTGCACCTCCTTCGCGCAATTAGCGCTATACTTTAGCACAGAGAACGCCGCCTGAAAAGGCGATATCTCTTTTGGTCTTTCACCGTAGCAATGATAAGAAAGCCCGGCTCATCCAATGGTCACGTCAACCTTCTTGCTAACGTCCAGTCCGCGGGGAACGTCGAGTTTAGCCAGCAGATACCACTTGATTCGTCGAAATGGAATTGCGCCCGTCATCGCTGCTGCCGTTTGTGCGATCTTCAACGCTCCGCCCAGTTTGCCTTCCACTTGTGATATCTGAGGCCCCATACTCATAATATCTGCCGGTATCTTTATCTCAAAGCGATAGTCTTGCCCCTGGCTGTATTCTTTCTCGCCGCCTAGCTGCTGCTTGAAGTCATAGATGCGCATGCGGTGCGTGGTGGTTGACATTCCTCCCAACCCTGTCGTCGATGTTCCCGGGCCATGCATCGTGCTTCCACGTCCCGTTGTTATCTGCTCCCCGATTAGTGATATGCTCACTTCCCTCGCTTTCACCGGCTTCTTCAATGTCAGGACAACATTGCCGGAAATGATATCTCCCGGAGCATAGTGGGTCTTCTGGATTGTGATATTGACTCTGCCTTTACCGAATATGGTCTCTCCTCCTTGCGATTTCCGAGTTGGGCCGACTATCGGAACCCGACACAAACAATATTACTACGTAGAGGGGTTGCCTAGGCATCTCTGGTTTGCTCGGGGGCTTCGAATACTTCTTCCAGGAAACTGATAACCTGTTGCCTGGAGTCATGCTTTGGCAAATGCTTCTCGGCGAGATGTCTCATCAGTTGAGTAACCTCGCCCCCATCAAACCACAGTCCGTGTTCATCACGGCATATGTCGATGAGCAGTCCTGGCTGTTCGCCTATAGCTGTTTTTTTCATCTTATGGCCACAGATAGGGCAGTTCCGTTTCTTTTCTGATGAAATGGCTTCTTCAGAGTTGAGAATGCCATCAAGCAACGCTTTTGTCTGTTCAAAACTGTGCGACTCGAGCAGAAGCTCAAGCTCTCCAGCGTCGAACCAGACTCCCTTACAGCTACTGCAGTAATCAAGCTCAATATCGTGATACTCGACGACCAGCATATCGTATTTACAGACCGGGCATATCATTGCTTTCAGGCCTCGTTAAGTGGTGTTAGTAGTGTAGACGCCTGACGACGTCATGTCAATATTCCTGCTGTATAAGCTTCAGACGATACTGTCGATGCTCTATTGCTGCAGCACGGTAAAGCCACCAAATAGAGTGTCATTTTGCCCGTCGGGATTGGTAACGGTAACGTCACGAGGGCCGGATGCTGCCAGGTTATGTATCCTTATCTGCACCTTCAGTTGGGAGGCACTGACAAATGTTACCTCCTGGACTATGACCCGTTCTCCGAAATCAACGGCAGCTCCATTCTGGAAATTTGCCCCGGAGATCGTCACCGTTAGTCGGTCTCTCCGGCTTGCGCTGTTCGGGTCCACACTGTTAACCTCGGGAGTATCACCTGGTGGTGGTGGCTCGACAGGGTCGATGGGCTCAACAGCAATACCAAGCCCTCCAATAACGTATTCTATCTTGCAAACGATGCCGTATAAATCAGAGCCCGCGAAAACAAGTCCAACAGCATTCCCATCTTTGTCCACCAGGGAGCCAGAGTCACCCGACTCTATGAAGGGCTGATGGACTGCAATCTGGTCCACGAAGTAAGCCACTTTGCCCGGAGCATACTCAACCAGGACAGACAAATTGGTGACATACACTTCGGCTTCGGTTACTCCAGTCGTCCGGCCAGATTTTCTTACCCAGTCTCCAGCAACGACCGTAGTTGTCCCCGAAACAGCGTAGTTACCGGCTTCATCAAATTGCTCGCCAGGTGACGCTTCAACATCGTCACCGATGACGGCTATCGCCGCGTCGGCGTAGTTTGCAGGGTATCGCATAGTTGGACTTCTACCCACCTGCTGACCAAACTGGATAGGTATATAGTGCTCCAGTGTCCCGACTTGATTCTCTAATGTTCCTCCATCATAGGGATGGCTTCCGGGCTGGATAATAGGTGTCCCTGCGGGGAGGAAATTGCCTGCTAGGTCCATGGCAATGACGTGGGCATTCGACAGAATCTTGCCGTCGTGTGTTAGCATCCCCAGGGTGCCGGCCCACTTCTGGCCCTCAACGTAAGCTGACAGGCTTATGCCACCGACGAGAGGTCTGACTTCGCCCAGCCTGCTAACCGTGGTTGCCTGGCTGGGGGATACGGGCTCTGTTACCTGGGTGGCAAGGGCCTGAAATCTCCCGGTGACCTCCACCCGGACCGGATAGCCCTCAAAGCGCTGCGGTGCTATTCCTCTCGCCTGCTCGTTGTCCACGAAGACGGTGATTTCAGCCCTTTGCTCTGAGTGGGCGATTCCGACAAATCCAGGCGCGCCTACGAGTTGTTGTTCCAGGACTTTCCTGGCTTCCGCCAGCGACTTTCCTCGACCAGGATTTTCGCCGGCCAGAGCGGGGACAGAGCTGAAAAGCAGCCCACCAACAAGAACCAGTGCTAAGAAAAACAGAAGTTTTCCCCCTTTTTTCATTTCTCCTCCTTCGAATTAGCCATTACTCTTAAGTCCATAATGCTGCGTTCATATTATGATATCACCCTCCGCCGCAGTGTCAAGCGTTTTTGATTGCTGTCGGCATAATGTGGGCTGGAATTGGTTTGCTAGATGCTTCATATTCTACCAAAACGGCGCTGACGGCGTTGATACTCAAGAAGCGCTTTCTCAATGTCTTCACAACCGAAATCGGGCCACAAAACCGGAGTGAAATAGAGTTCGCTGTACGCAGCCTGCCAGAGCAGGAAATTGCTCAGGCGGCTCTCACCGCCGGTGCGTATCACCAGGTCGGGGTCGGGGATGCCGGAGCTATATAGATACCGGACAAACACAGACTCATCTATATTGTCACCGGGAATACCGGCATCGGCGATTTGTCTGGCTGCCTGGACAATTTCATCGCGTCCGCCGTAATCGAAGGCGAGGCACAGCGTAAGGCCGGTATTGTTCTTGGTCAGTTCCACTGCCGCCTTCACCTTTTTTCTCAGTCGCTGCGGTAGCCTGTCCACCCTGCCAAGATGTACCAGTCGGACATTCTCCTGGTGGAAAGCCTGAGTTTCCTGGTCGATCTTCCTGCTGAGAAGGCCAAGTAGGCCGGAGACCTCTACGCGAGGGCGGTTCCAGTTCTCCGTGGAGAACGCATAGAGGGTCAGGTATCTCACTCCGTTGGCGGCAAAACTCTTAACCACGGGGTGAATATTCTCGCCGCCGGCTTTGTGGCCGGCAAGTCTGGGCAAGCCGCGTTCCCTAGCCCATCGGCCATTGCCATCCATGATGATGGCTACGTGTTGAGGAGGGTAACTTGCCTGCATCATCAACTAGCCTCATGCGAAAAAAGGTGCCGTATTCTCAACCAGGGATAGGCGGAGCTATGCCTCAGGCCGGCCAGGATTAGCCCACTGTGCCAGTCGAAGGAGAAGTCGCCCGACCTGACCAGACCTTCAACGGTGCCACTGGACTTCAGCATGTTGAATAGTCTCTCAATTTGGCCGTCGCTCAGCTTGGCATAGAGCCATCTGGCGAGGCGGCCACGGGATAGTTCCTTGCCCATTTTCGCCTTCCAGCATTTTTGGTAACGCGCAAGCTGGCCGGCGGTTAGATTGTCGCTTCTAATAGCCTCATCGAGCACCCTGGCAGCTATTCTGGCACCGAGATGTCCGAAATATATACCGCCGCCGGTAGTCGGCTTCACATGGCCAGCAGCGTCCCCGATGACCAGTACCCTGTCTCCATAGGTGCGCGGCAGAGTTCCTGCGGGGAGAGTCTTCTGTCTGATTTCCACCTCCTGACTTGCTATTCTGCCATGGTCAAAGAGATTGCTGAGGAATTTTCGCAGCTGTGACCTGGCATGGGAAGGGGCCAAGAGGCCAACGTATGCCTTACTCCTCGAAGTCCCGACATGAGTCGGGACAAGCCAGCCGAACGAACCTGGCGCCATGTCCTGACCAAAGTACACTTCGACCTCGGAGAGGTCTTTTGCTGCAACTTCGGCCTGAGCACCGACGAGAAAGCTTTTTATTCTGCCCAGGCCCAGCTTCCGGGGCAGCCTGGGTCTGCACCCGTTGGCCAGCACTACGGCTCTGGCGCTGAACACCTCCCTGGCTCCAAAGCGTAGAGTTTCAGTTTGTATACTATCCTTTCCAGGGATAATGTCAATGACTGAAGAAGAGAAGAAATATTGTGCCCCCACGAATTGGGCTTTGGAGGCCAGCGCTTCATCAAGCAGAAGTCGATGGACCACGTAAGCCTGCACCTTTCCAGTTTGCAGCCTCAGGCAACGACCCGAAGGGGAAAAGAACCTGGCTGAGTTTGCTGTGGTCAGTATAACGTCTGGGCTAACGCCCAGAGAATCGAAGCACTCGGCGCTGATTATCCCTGTACAACAGACATCGACTCCCGGTGCGCTTTTTTCCTCGAAGACGGCGACATTGTGACCCACTGAGGCCAGTTGATAGGCCGCGCAACTTCCGGCCGGCCCTGCGCCCACTATGATGACATCGTAAAATTGGCCCGACAATTCCCTGCCACCTTCTCAGATTCCTACCTGGCGGTACTATATTATATAACAGATCGCCCGGCCACACCTGTTTGGCGTTTTTACACAACTCAAAGCCAAAATGACAAAGAGGGCCTGATGAATCAGGCAACTACATCTCGGGGTGACACGGAGGGCCTGATGAATCAGGCGGCCACATCTTGTGAGTATGCAAATTGGTGGAAATGACTATATACTATATGATAAGGAGTTATCATCACTTGGCTTGTGGGGGTTTCCGTTGTTGAAACAAACCCGTGACACAATGCTTCCTGGTGGCACGAGTAGGAAAGGAGTGAGATTTGCTATAATCTCAAGTGGTAGATCAAGGTGTCTAGGATACTGGACAGAATAAACGTCCCCGACGATGTTAAGTGGCTGAACCGTGGTGAACTGGGCGAGTTGTGTTACGAGCTCAGGGAGTTATTGGTGAACACGGTTAGTGAAAACGGAGGGCACCTGGCATCCAGTCTGGGAGCGGTGGAGCTAACTATTGCCTTACACAGGGTATTTGACAGCCCAAAAGACAAGATAGTCTGGGATGTGGGGCACCAAAGCTATGTTCATAAACTGTTAACGGGTAGAAGGGAGCGATTTTCCTCGCTTCGCCAATATCAAGGGATCTCAGGATTTCCTGACAGAAATGAGAGTCCTCACGACGCTTTCACTACTGGACATGGAGGCACCTCCATTTCGGCAGCTCTGGGCATGGCCCTCAGCCGCGACTTTGCTCGTGGTGACCACCACGTGGTAGCTGTGATCGGTGATGGATGTCTTAGCTGTGGCATGGCTTATGAAGCGCTGAATCATGCCGGGCATGTAAACACGAGGCTTGTCGTGGTGCTGAACGACAACGGCATGTCTATTTCACCCACAGTAGGGGGGCTGGCCAGGCGGCTGAACGTAGTGCGGACAACCCGTGGCTATGTGCAGGCGAAGGAACAAACGCGCCGGTTGCTGGCTGTCCTGCCCGGAGGAGAGAGGCTGCGGTGGGCACTACACCGGCTTACAGAAGGAGTCAAGGCCGTATTTGTGCCCACCATGATGTGGGAGCAGCTTGGCTTCACTTACCTGGGTCCGGTAGATGGTCATAACATTGCTGAGATGGAAAAGGCTCTGGCTCGAGCCAGGAATTACCACAGGCCGGTGATTGTCCATGTCTTGACTATCAAGGGCAAGGGCTACCAACCGGCAGAAGATAATCCCACTGGCTTCCACGGTCTATCCCCTAAGAACGAAGGCTGTGGTACGACACCTAGCTACAGTCAGGTATTTGCTCAAACAGTCCGTAGACTGCTCAGGGATAATCCCAGGCTGGTGGTGATAAGCGCCGCCATGATTGAAGGTAATAGCCTTTATCCTCTGGTCCTGGAGTTTCCTCAACGCATCTTCGATGTAGGGATTTCCGAGGAGCATGCGGTTACCTTACCCGCCGGTCTGGCTACCCAGGGTTTTGTACCTGTTGTGGCTATATATTCTACCTTCTTACAGCGTGCCTTTGACCAGATATTGCATGATGTATGTCTCCCTGACCTGCCTGTCATTTTTGCCCTGGACCGTGCCGGCATTGTGGGAGAGGATGGCAAAACACATCAAGGGCTGTTTGATTTATCCTATCTTAGCTTGATGCCTAATATGATTGTCTGCGCGCCCAAGGACGGGAACGAACTTCAAGACCTGCTCTATACTGCCTTGAATACAGAGCATCCTATAGCAATTCGTTATCCTCGGGGTCAGGTAACAAACGTTTCGTTGGCCACCGAGCTTCATCAACTCCCCATCGGCAAAGGTGAGATAGTGAAGCAAGGTGAGGACATGGCCATAATAGGCATCGGCGCTACCGTCATGCCTTGTCTGCAAGCAGCGGAACAATTGGCCCGTCAGGGCATCGATGCTACGGTAGTCAATGCCCGATTTGCCAAGCCTCTGGATAGAGAGCTTGTTTTGCATGTAGCCAAACGGACCAAGAAGATAGTTATAGTAGAGGAGAATGTTCTCAGCGGCGGTTTTGGTGCTGCGGTGCTGGAGTTGCTGGAAAAAGCCGAACCCTCAGATGTCAAAGTGAAGCGATTAGGCATTCCCGACGAGTTCGTGACCCATGGAAAACAGGAGCTTCTGCGCTCTCTCTACCGTCTGGATGCCCCGGGAATAGCCAGGGAATGCGTTGATTTCCTGGCCGATATCGCAGCAAAGGCGTAGGGAGAGGAGCTGAGGGTGCAATCCCCCCCCCACTCTAACTCTCTCCCGCTCGCCTGCCAGAGTTGTACGGCGAGCAAGCTAGGGGAAAGAGAATAATAGGTCGAGGCTTTAGCCTTGTGTTGCACGCTCCTCCGGAGTCGCACTGCAAAGCGGGCCGAACATGTAGTTGCCTGATTTATCAGGCCTCTTGCCCAAACAGCCTTATGCGAACAGGGTATTCAGTCCTTATTCTCACGGGCCATGTGCTTGAGTTCGTAGAGTTTGGTGATTGCTTCCAGGGGAGACATGGCATCGATGTCGAGCCGGCCAATTTCGTCGGCTAAGAGGGAGTCCTGACTCTGTTGGGGGAAGAGGGTGGGTTGGACCGGGGTTTTGCGCTGAGGGGCCTTGCCTTTTCCAGAGGCATGAGTCTCCAGTCTGGCTAAGACTTCCTGAGCTCGAACGATCACCGGTTTCGGCAAACCAGCTAGCTGCGCCACGTGGATGCCATAACTTCTATCAGTGCCACCGGAGACGATCTTGTGCAGAAAGATGACTCTATCTCCTTCCTCCGCCACTGCTACATTGAAGTTCTTCACTCTGGGCAGAATATCAGCCAGGTCCACCAATTCATGATAGTGAGTAGCAAAAATGGTCTTCGCTCCAAGCTGAGGGCGATTGTGGATAAACTCGACCACTGCCCAGGCGATGGAAAGCCCATCATAGGTCGAGGTTCCCCGCCCAATTTCATCCAGAATGATGAAGGAGCGGGGGGTAGCATTGTTCAGGATATTGGCGGCCTCAGTCATCTCCACCATAAAGGTGGATTGGCCAGCGGCCAGGTCCTCTTGTGCGCCAATGCGGGTGAAGATGCGGTCGACAATGCCGATATTTGCTGAATCGGCAGGGACAAAGCTACCTATCTGAGCCAGCAGAATGATCAGGGCTACCTGCCTGAGATAGGTAGATTTCCCCGACATGTTGGGGCCCGTAAGTATGATAAGTTGATTATTCCTATTGCACAGATAAGCATCGTTAGGAACAAAATTGTCGGTGCCTATGCTCTGTTCCACAATAGGGTGGCGGCCTCCTTTAATGTCGATGATGTCCTCGTCGGTCAGTGTTGGCCTGACATAACGGTGATGCACTGCGGCCTCGGCAAGGCTGGACAGGACATCGATTTGAGCTATGGCTCTGGCGGTGGTCAGAATTTGCTCACCCGCAGCACCTATCTGCTGGCACAGTTGCCGGAAAATAGCGACCTCCAGGTCAGCGATTTTCTCCTGAGCATTGAGGATGAGCGATTCATACTCCTTAAGTTCGGGGGTGAAGAACCTTTCCGCCTCGGCCAGAGTCTGCTTACGAATATAGTCTGAAGGGACCAGGTTGAGGTTAGACCGGGATACCTCAATGTAATACCCGAATACCCGGTTGTAGCCTACTTTCAATGATTTAATCCCCGTACGCTGTCTTTCTCTTTGCTCCAGACCGGCCAGATATTGCTTGGCCTGCCTGGAATTGCGGCGAATTTCATCCAGCTCGGGGGAGAAACCCTCCCTTATCACACCACCGTGCTCGAAGTCTCCCGGCTCATCAGCGATAGCCCGGGCAATTAAGGCCACAATATCGGGACAAGGCTTGAGTTCGGCGCTTAGCTGCGATACAATCGGGACGTCTGCATCTGCCAGCGCCGTTTTCAGGCCCGGCACACTCTCCAGACTGGAGCGGAGCGTTATTAGCTCGCGGGGCGTGGCTTTGGCACTCCTTACTCGATTAACCAGCCTCTCCAGGTCAGCAATATCTGATAAGCAAGAGATGACTTTTTGGCGAACCAGACTATCTCGATGAAGATAGGCGAGTGTCTC
This sequence comes from Dehalococcoidia bacterium, assembly GCA_046483735.1. Classification (GTDB taxonomy): domain Bacteria; phylum Chloroflexota; class Dehalococcoidia; order GIF9; family AB-539-J10; genus RBG-13-51-36. The sequence goes on along the minus strand of JAWOCP010000053.1, from coordinate 2,361 downwards.
TTGCCGCCGACTTAAGACGCGGAGGTCCAGAAGAGGATGTCCCAGCCAATTCTTCAACAACCTGCCACCCATGGCCGTCTTGGTGAGGTCAATGATGGAGAGAAGGGAGTTGCCACTCTCTCCCCATCTGCCACCTTGAAAAAGCTCCAGATTGCGGATGGTCTGACCATCGAGGGTCATAAAGGAATCCGTAGAATAGGTGGCAAGTTTGCTGAGCTGAGGCAAAGTTTCCTTCTGTGTTTCCTTGACATAATAAATCAATCCGCCTGCAGCCCGTATGGCTAGAGGCAAGCGGGCACAGCCGTAGCCTTCCAGGCTGGCCACGCCGAAATGTTCCAGCAAAGCTGCCCGGGCAATTTCCAGGTCAAACCAGTAGTCATCGAGTCGGCTTACAGTGAACGGCAATCGAGGATAATCGGCGGCATCTTGGGGAGTAAGAACTTCGCTGGGCTGAAGTCGCTCTAATTCAGGCAAGATCCTGTTAGCGGGAAGCTCAGTGGTGGCAAACTCGCTCGTACTTATGTCGACATAGGCGATTCCCGCTTCTTCGCCCGCAACGACCAGGCTGGCCAGATAGTTGTTGCGCTTGCTCTCAAGCAGATTGGGCTCGACCACTGTCCCTGGCGTTACCACGCGAACAACATCTCTTTCCACCAATCCCTTACCCGGCGGGCTAAGTTGCTCGCAAATCGCTACTTTGTGGCCGCGGTTAATGAGCTTGGCAAGATAGTTATCCAGGGCGTGATGAGGTATGCCCGCCATGGGCACCCTCTGCCCCTTGCCCATCTCCCGGGAGGTCAGGACAACGTCCAGTTCTCGCGAGGCGACCCTGGCATCCTCGTCGAAGGTCTCGTAGAAGTCGCCCAGGCGGAAGAAAACGATGGCATCGGGATACCTCTGCTTAACCTTGAGATACTGCTTTCTCAGAGGTGTTACAGTCATCTATGTTAATTTTACTACATTCGTTGAAACGAATTGAATTGCCTGTTATGATACCACCACCAGCATGGAATAAGAGAGATGAAGTGTTCCGAAGGTTGAGATAAGCATTGTCCGAAGAAATTGCAGTTTCTGTTGAGGAGGAATTCCATGGGATGGTGGATGAGGGGTGGGCAAGGCGGATAGCTCAAGTTGTCCTTGAGGCTGAAGTGGTAGCTACTCCTTATGAGGTGAGCCTGGTTTTCACCGATTCCGAGACTGTGAGGCAACTTAACCGGGACTACCGGGGTGTGGATGTACCTACCGATGTGCTTGCTTTTAGCATGCTTTCGCAGAAGAGAGCCGATGATTTCTTTGCTCTTCCTCCCGATGGCGTGACTCGTCTAGGAGAGGTGATTATTTCTTACCCACAGGCGCTAGAGCAGGCCAAAGAGCAGGGGCATTCAATCAAAAGAGAACTGACATTGCTTGTCATCCACGGGATACTTCACCTCCTGGACTATGACCATGAAGAATCAGGTGAAGAAGCCGAGATGAGGACAAGGGAAAGAGAACTTCTGCAAAAATGCTTGCTCTGCTAGAATAATAGTATACTAACGAGAACAAGGAGTCACCCAACATCGGCACGAGCGGGACTGAGGCCGATGTCTTCGAAGTGCAAAACAGCGTAGAGGAGGTAATAAGAGATGGCTAAATTTCTGATGCTGACAACCCTCACCGACGAGGGGAGAAAGACTATCATGGAGAATCCCGGAAGGATCAAAGAGGTCAACAAGGAAGTGGAGGCAATGGGAGCTAAGGTTCTGGCCCAGTATGCTCTGCTGGGAGCGTACGACTTCGTGAATGTTTTGGAAGCTCCCAGTAATGAAGCGGTGTCCAAGGTAGCGATGGTGCTGGGTTCAAGAGGTACGCTTCAGACCATGACCATGGCGGCTATGGATATCGATGATTTCATTGGCAGCCTCAAGAGGTGAAGGTAATCCTCGGCTGCCCGCTTGTGCCATCAACTTCTCAGGCTGTAGTGAGAACAACAATTTGTGTGCTGCTGGGTAGTGACGATGAGGTAATCGAGAGATTTGGCCTTGCTTCCAGTTCCCGAACTCTCATTTTGTCCAGGAATTTGTCGACAAGAGCAAGATCGCCGGTGAATGCCTCTGTCTTATAGTGCATGGGGATTACGATAGAGGGCGCTAACTGTCTTACTATGTCTACAGCCGTGTCAACGGGTATGGTAGATACCTCTCCGACGGGCAAAAACAGGACATCAATATCTCCCAGTTCTTCTACCAATTGCGGGCCCAGAGGATGCCCCAGGTCACCTAGATGACATAAAGTTAGACCATCCATCTCGATAGCGTAGATGGTATTCTTGCCTCTCAAGTCCCCCTTCTTAGTATCGTGGAAAACAGCGACTCCTGTGAT
>JAWOCP010000097.1:0-14215 GCA_046483735.1 Dehalococcoidia bacterium | reverse complement strand
TTTGGCCTTTGGGCTCTGTCATTTGGCATTTAGCAGAATCCTGCATTCTGCTCAGTCGGCTTCCATCCTGGAGAAGAAGTAGGCGCCCAGAGTGGCCAGGACCAGCGACATGACGAGAAGAACGACGAAGTTGAGCCAGAGCGGAAAGGCGGCAACGCCGATGAGAGTGCCTCTCAGGCCGTCCACCCCGTAAGTAAGAGGGTTAACGTACATGATATATCTGACCCAGGATGGCATGGCTGCCATGGGGAAAAAGGCGCCCGAGAGGAAGAATAAGGGAAAGGTCATCAAGGGGATTATAGCCATGAAGCTTGCGGTATCAGTCAATTTAGTGCCGAGAATGAGGCCGAGTCCGGTAAAGGTGGCGCAGGTAAGAACCATCACCACTATGGCCAGGAAGAAGCCCGACACGCTGGCCAGTTTGACTCCCAGAGCCACGGCCGCTCCCACTATTATCAGGGCCTGTATTGTGGCCACGGTTATGCCGCCCAGGCTTCTGCCCAGTATGACTGAAAACCGGTTAACGGGAGCCACCATGACTTCCTTGAGAAAGCCGAATTCCTTGTCCCAGATAACCGAAGCCCCGGCCATGGTTGCCGAGAAGAGCAGGGTCATGCCCACAATCCCCGGGGCCAGGTAGTCGAGAAAGTCTATACCGGGCGGCATACCCGGTATCTCCCTGACCGGCATGAAGCTCATCGGCAGGCCCATGAACACGAGAAAAAGAAGAGGCATCAGCAATGAGCCGACAATCCTCATCTTTATTCTGAAAAACCTCTTGATCTCCCGCAGCCACATGGTATAGATGGGCAGCGGGTCTATAATCTTGCTAAGCGCAGTCATCTGCATGCTATTTTCTGGCCCTGCTTCGTATCGCCATCGCTTTCCACAGCCCCATCAGACTTCCTTCCTCTTCCCTGATGGTCTTTCCGGTATAATAGAGAAAGGCGTCCTCCAGGCTCGGTTTATGTAACTCGATGGATGATATGACGCACTCATGATTGTCGGCAAAATCAATTAGCTCGGGTATCCTTTCTTCGGCGCCATCGATAGTCAGCTCGAGTGAGCTATCACGCTCTTCAACCTTCTTGACCCAGGCAATCTGCTGCAGCAACTCAACCAGCCTGCCATTACCCTGTTTGTCTATCTGGAGTGAAAGCATATTCAGACCCACCGCCCGCTTGAGCTGCTCCGGCGTGCCCATGGCCACTATCTTGCCCTCGTCTATGATAGCCGCCCGGTGGCAGAGATAGTCCGCCTCCTCTATATAGTGGGTGGTGAGGATTATGGTTGTGCCTTCCTTTTCGTTCAGCAGTTTGATGTATTCCCATAGACTTCTCCTTGTTTGTACATCCAGACCCAGAGTGGGCTCATCCAGAAACAGGACTCTGGGATGGTTCAGGAATCCCCGGGCAACCTCAAACCTGCGCTGAATACCGCCCGAGCAATGCTCAATCTTCATATTTTCCCTTCCCCTTAAGTCCAGTAAGCCCAGCACCTCGGCAATTCTTTTCTCCCTGGTCTTCTTGTCCATGTGATACATGCGGGCATGGAAATCGAGGTTCTCTTTGCCGGTGAGGAACGTGTCGATGGCCGGGTCCTGAAAGACGATACCGACGCATTCTCTGACCTTATCTCTTTGCTGCACAATATCGTATCCGCACACTCTGGCTGAGCCCGAAGTGGGATTCAGTATGGTGCACAGCATCTTTATAGCTGTTGTCTTGCCGGCTCCGTTGGGACCAAGAAAGCCGAATATCTCTCCCCCCGCAACATTCAGGCTGACATGGTCTACAGCGACCAGACCGTCGAATTCTTTGGTCAGAGAGTCAATCTCTATGGCATTATCCATGCAGCTCACCTTCCAGCTTCTTCCCCACATAGTGCAGGAAAACATCCTCCAGGCTTGGCTTACGTTCGGCGACCGAGGAAATAACAACTCCGTGGCTGCGGGCCAATCGCACTAGTTCGGGTATCTTCATCCCCCCATTTCCCATGCTTAACTCCAGTTGCCCGTCATGCTGACTGACCTTCTTGACCTGGCTCATTTTGCTTAGCAACCCGGCGAACTCATCGGCCGGAGCGTCACGGGCAAGCTTGACCGAAAGCATGCTGCCTCCCAGAGAGTCTTTCAACGCCCCGGGGGTGTCCACCACGACGATCTTACCGTGCTCAAGGATGGCTATTCTGTGGCAGAGATACTCCGCTTCCTCGATGTAATGAGTATTGAGCAAGATAGTGGTGCCTGATTCCTTGTTCAACCTCCTGGCATAGTCCCATAAAAGCCTTCTCGTCTGAACATCCAGACCCAGAGTGGGCTCATCGAGGAATAGAATCCGGGGAGAACTCAACATCCCCCTGGCTATCTCAAGTCTGCGTTGCATGCCGCCGGAGTAATATCGTACCAGTATATCCTGCTTGTCCTTCAACCCTACCAGGTCCAGAGCTCGAGATACCCGCTCGTCCCTCGTCTTCTTAGGAAGGTGGTACAATCTGGCATGAAAGTCCATGTTCTCCCTGCCCGTCAGATAGATATCCAGGCTCAGTTCCTGAAAGACGATGCCGATGCATTCTCTGACCCTATCCCTCTCCTTGTTGATGTCATAACCGCACACCGCGGCTGTGCCAGAGCTGGGATTGAGCGCCGTGGCCAGCATCATGATGGTACTCGTCTTGCCGGCTCCGTTAGCGCCCAGGAAACCGAAAATCTCGCCCTCTTCGATTTCGAACGAGATATGGTCTACTGCGACAACATGACCAAACATCTTGGTCAGGCCATCGACTGTTATTGCCTTCATGCTGCGTCTGTAGTACCGGAAACGAGGTCACGACCCAGGCGAAATGCATCCTCGAGAGCGGCAGGGCGCTCCTCTATCTGGCCCTTATCGTCAATGCCTCTGACCAGTAAATCACCCGCATATTCCACGCCTATGGCGTCGAAGAAATACTTCACCGTGAGCACTGCGCCGTCAAAGAGCTTTTCCCCTCGAGTAGCACCGACCGAGATGAAGGCCCCCCTCCGTATCCGCTTATCTTCCTCTCCCCTGTGCAGCACATGTCTTCTCACCCAGAGCGCCTGGCACCTGTCCACCAGTGCCTTGGCCTGGGCGGTGATACCATAGAAGAATATAGGTGAAGCGAGAATAACATGGTCCGCTTCCAGAAGCCTGTCATAGAGCGGCTTCATATCATCCTTGATGGAACAGTTGCCATCCTTGAGACAGGCATATATTTCCAGGCAGGGTGTGATTTTGAGCTTTGAGACCAGCACCTTTTCGACCTCGGCTCCTGCCTCGTGGGCGCCTGCCAGCGCCTTATCGAGAAGAAGTTCGGTGTTGCTCTGCCTTCTGGGGCTGCCCATAATGCCTAATACTTTCATAATCACCCTCCTTAAGTGTCTTTCAGCCTGCCGCTCTCACCCTCACCTTAATCCTCTCCCGTCAAGGGAGAGTAATTTCATGCGAAGTCATGCAGAAGACTATCGGTCATCTTCTTCAGACACCATACTTACGCCGCATTATCTGCGAAAGCTCCGGCAAGAAGGCGAATGCTTTCTCAACCAGCGCTTCCTCCGCGCTGGAGACCGGGCATTTGTCTGCCACCTTAGCGCCCGTGTCAACCTGCCCTGTGTCGCTGAGGCAACACCTGGCCGGCGCCACCAGTGCCTGCTCTGCAATCTGCTTCAGGGGCAAACCTGTATTCTCTGAGACTACCTCCCAGTAGCCCGAGAGCGTGGCAGCCAGTGTTTCCGGTGTCTGTCTGGCCAGCATCGTGGATTCGGTGGGTATTATGCCCCAGGAGATAACCCCGCCTTTTGTAATGAATTCAGCCACGCTGGCGGCATACTCCACGGGCATGAAGCCGATTTGATAAGCGTCGAAGGACAGAATTTCCACCCCCAGCTCCAACAGGTAGGGCAAATTCACCTCGGCACAGAGGTGCAGCCCTTTGGGACCTTCCAGACCTTCCACAAAATTATGGTAGTCTTCTTTAGCCTGCTGCTCATTATACCCCGAAAGGCCGCTGAACACATAACCCAGCCCGGGCTCATCCAGCCAGACAAAGGCATTGGGGTTTCTTTCCTTAAGCTCCCGATACTGGCTGTTGGCTTTCTTCTGAATGAAATCAAACAGGATACCTCTGGCCGAATCGTTATAGATGATGGGCTTGAGGCTCTCATCCAGCACCTTGAAGCCGAAGCTCACAGGGCCGGTGACCTGTCCCCGGACGGCTCTGTAACCCTGAAGCTCCCGGGAGAGAAACTTCTGGAATACTGCCGAATACTCGGCGGTGAGGGCAAAAGTCTCAGAGTCATCCATTCTGGCGAAATACTCGTCCAGTTCTTGTTCAAATCGGGCAGTGTTGAACGCGAGTCTCTCCTTGTCGAAGTCGATAGCTATGCCGGGGAAATTCTGCGATGTTTGAATATACATATCTTCGTAGAGGCTCACTTTGGGGAGCTGGGGCCAGAAGGGAATGTCCAGGTCCAGAGTGAGCTCCAGCGCCCGCTCCACATCCGTATGAGGCATTATCCCCATAGCGGTAGTGCCGCATCTTGCCTCGAATGCTACCATGAGCCTCCGGTCTCTCTTCCTGTGATTGCCCCTGCGGTCACGGCGCGAAGGTGCGAATCTCTGGATGTCGTTTTTCCCCGTGCCAAATTCATATGCCCAGCTTTTTGCGGTTGGCTTCTATGTGGTTCAGGATGCCATCCGCGGCCAGCACGGGGTCTGTCTCGACATTCAACATGCCGCCGGTCAGTTGCTGGCAGTCCTGTGTTAACAACTGGACCAGGTTCGGCGCTCCGGTGACTGCCGGCACGGGATTGACATAGGTGTAAAGGCCCAGCGCCAGGGCGAAAATGGCATCGATGGTTGCTTTTTGCTCCATGTACTCAGGGGCGACGGCAGCGACAGGGAGGTCCGGGACAGGCACGCCTCCCAGAGCATTGGATACGGCCGCCAGTAAGTCAGCCAGACGTCCGGTATCGGTGCAGGTTCCGTAGCTGAGTACGGGAGGAATTCCCAGGCTCTGGCAAAGCGGGCTGAGCCCGGGGCCGGCGAATTTCTTTGCCTCCGGACTGCAGAGACCGGCCACCTGCATGCCGCCGTTACCGCACCCCAGCGACAGCACCAGGATGTCGCGCTTAATCAACTCTTTGGCCATGCGAACACTGTGCACGTCCTGGCCGGTATCCCTCAGCGTCGTGCAGGAAACCAGACCGGCCACCCCTCTCAGGCCCCCGTCCTTTATGGCGCCCAGGAGCGGGTCCAGCGTGCCGCCCAGGGCATCGACGATGCTCTCCGTGGAGAAGCCGACCACCGCCTCTCCCACGGGCAATTGAGTGACCGGCTCGACCGATGCCCGTCGCTCCTTGAAGTTGTCCACTGCCATCTGGAGAAGTTGAGCAGCCTGCTCTTGTGCTTCTTCCGGCAGGTAGTTGATGCGGTCGGTAATGCCTTCAAAGGACACTAACTCGCTCACCGGTATGAGTTTGAACTTATACTGCCTGGCGTACAACGGGTTGATGGGCATGGAACAGTTCATGTCACAGACAAAAAGGTCGATACAGCCGCTGGCCAGGACTGCCTCCTGCATAATCCAGTTGCCGGTAAAACCATAGAAGACATCGTCCATTTCCCACCTTTGAATCATCTCCTGCCCGGTTTCAATGTTGGCGATTATGCGCAGGCCTTTGGCTCCCGCGGATTTTGCCTTCTCCTGCCACTCCGGCTTTCGTGCCAGCTGGACCAGGGCGAAGCCGAGGAAAGGTTCATGTCCGTTAGGCAGCACATTAACGTAGTCGGGGTCCAGTACGCCAAGGTCGACCCGCATCTTGTGCGGCCGGGGGATGCCGAAAAGGATATCCTGGCAGTATTCGTTGACAATCTGGCTCTGATAAGCCATGGCCACGCCGAGTCGCATTGCCTTGAGGGCCAAACTGGCGTAGTACCCATCCACGTTGGTTAAACAGGAACTGGTGGCCAGCATCATCTCACCGTAAATCCCGCCCGGGAAAATCCCCAGTTTCCGCCAAGCGTCTTTGCGCTCCTGAGGAGCCAGCACCTCCACGATCTGGCTCGGTTCGTAATACTTCCTGTTAAAATCGGCTTCGGCAAAATCGCACAGGCGAATGGTGATCCGCTCATCGGGTCCAGAAGTGTCTATGCCCAGCCGCGCGGCGAAGTCCTTCAGCTTGCCGGGTTCCTTGATTTCGAACGGCGTCTTATTCCCGGCTGTCGCCCTGAGGGTCTTAATGGTCTGGTCCGTGTGGTACTGGTAGGTTGAGGCGCCCATGACATTCCTGAGGAGCATCATGCGCATTGCCATACCGTCTCCCGTAATGCCGCATACGCCTCTCTTGTCCTTGGCCACGTCGGCACGGCACGGTCCGTTGGAGCAAAAGTCGCAGCGGACTCCTCCCATACAGAAGGGACAGCGCTGGTCGGGATTGCCGCCCATTCCCTGCGCCTCATACCTGTCCCAAATATTGGTCATGCCATCTTTCTTAATCCTGTCGTACATCCGGCGGACCGACTCGTGATATGAAATCCTTTCTCTTTCCACTGCAATTCCTCCTTTTGCTGAGCGCTATTTCCTGACTTCCGGGTTCATTGACCCGTGCAGTAGTCTGTTGCTACTCGAGGGGCGTCCTCAGTAGGCGACAGTGAATCGCTGGCGAATGTGTTGTGGATTCTCAAGTTCATCGAGCATGGCAACGGCGTAGTCCTGCGTGGAGATCTTGCTTTCGCCCTCTTTGTTCTTGAGAAGCTGGTCTTTACCGGTCCGGTAATGGCCCGTTCGCTCTCCGGGGGCGATGGAGGCTGGTGGACTCAAGAACGTCCACTCGAGCTCCTTTTCCTCCCTTAGCATGTAGAGTACTTCCCTGGTGGCCAGCACCCCGCCTTTCACATCCTCCGGGAAACTCACGGTATCCATAAGCTGTACGCCGGGGGCGACTTCGAGGCTTCCAGCGCCACCCACAACCAGCAGCCTCTTGATTCCGGACTTCTTGACCCCGCTGATAATCGCCTTAGCGCCCTTGATTTGCTCGTTGTAGATATCCGGATTGCCCCAGCCGGCATTGTAGGCGCTTATGACGGCGTCATGACCTTTCACAAGTTCGTCGACCTTGTCTTTAAGAATGTCTGCTTTCACAACGGTAAGACGCGGATCCTGAACAGTTATTTTCTCAGGATGGCGTACAATCGCCGTTACCTGGTGGCCCCGTGCCAGGGCTTCATCACGAATGAATGACCCAATCTGGCCGCTTGCTCCGATGACTGCTATTTTCATAAATACAACCTCCTTTTGCGCTGTTAAGATGTTTTCTGTCCTCCGCTTGTGGCGCTTCCCGCTGGCATGGGTTTCCCCGGACTTACCTAGACCGTATTATACAATATCGCACGACTGCGCCATAATTCCCCAATAGGCATCATAATACGCGACCGCACAGGCAGCGATGCCTGTCGCGGTGCTGAAGAAATTTTCCACTGTCGGAAATCCTCGTTTGGTACTCTGAGCACAAATGCTATAATTCAGCCGATGCCACAGAAGTTTGTCCACCTTCACGTCCACACCGAATACAGCTTGCTCGATGGCATGTGTCGCATCCCTCAGCTTGTCGCCCGGACGAAAGAGTTGGGCATGGACAGCCTGGCTATCACCGACCACGGGGCCATGTACGGCGTTATCGATTTCTATCTGGCGGCCAGGGAAGCAGGGATAAAACCAATCATCGGCTGTGAAGTCTATGTCGCCGAGGCTGATCGACGTAGTAAAGAGCCGGCCCGCAAAAGCCCTTATCATCTCACCTTGCTGGTCAGGAATGAAAAGGGCTACCGCAATCTGCTGCAACTGGTTACCAAGAGCAACCTCGAGGGCTTTTACTATAAGCCCAGGGTAGATAAAGAGCTTCTGAAGCTTCATCATGATGGGCTTATTGCGCTTTCTGGGTGTGCTCACGGGGAACTGGCCCGACTTATCCTGGAAGGGCGAACCGATGAGCTTGTGAGAGCGGCTTCGTGGTACAAGGAAGTCTTCGGCGATTACTATCTGGAGATTCAAAGGCATCCCATGCCCGAGCTGGAGCAGATAAATCAAGAGCTCATTTCACTATCCAGCAAACTCGAGATACCGCCGGTAGCTACCTTTGACGTGCATTACATTGACAGGAAAGACGCCGCAACCCATGAGCTTCTTCTGTGTGTACAGACTAATACCTCTATATATGATGAAAAGAGGCTGAAGATGGCTGGCGATTTCTTCTATCTGAAAAGCCCGGAAGAGGTGGAAGAGCTGTTTGCCGACTTACCTCAGGCGTTAGAGAACACTCAAGCCGTGGCCGATATGTGCGAGCTGGAGCTGGATTTCACCAGACTGCGTCTACCGCGGGTAGAAGTACCCGGGGCCAGGGAAGCTGATGATTTCCTGGCTGAGCTTTGCTGGCAGGGTCTCGAGAAACGTTACCCGGAGCCCGATGCAGAAGTCAAGAAACAGCTCAGCCATGAGCTGGACGTCATCCAGAAGACGCAGTTCGCCCATTACTTCCTCGTTGTCTGGGATATAATCAGTTTTGCCAGGGAGCGGGGCATCTATTTTGGCGTTCGGGGAAGTGCTGCTGCCAGCCTGGCTCTCTACTGTCTGGAGATCACCGATGTAGACCCGCTGACCCACGGGCTTGTCTTTGAGCGGTTCCTCAATGTCGAGCGCCGTGAGCTCCCCGATATCGACCTTGATTTTCAGGACGACCGGCGGGATGAGGTCCTGGCTTATGTTAACCAGAAGTATGGCTCCGACCACGTAGCTCAGATTATTACGTTTGGCACACTGGGAGCCCGAGCGGCTATCAGGGATACCGGACGGGCTTTGGGTATGCCTTACGCTCAGGTTGACCGGGTAGCCCGGCTTATTCCACTGGAGCTGACTATCACACTGGATAGAGCTCTGGAACAGAGCACGGAGCTTCATGACATCTACTACCAGGACGCAGCAATACGCAACCTGATTGACTCGGCCAGGAAACTGGAGGGCATGGTCAGACACGTCAGCACTCATGCCGCCGGTGTGGTTATCTCGCATGAGCCCTTAATCGAGTACGTTCCGCTGCAACTGCTGGGCAGGGGTGAGCAGCGACTGGTCATGACCCAGTTCCACATGTGGAACATCGCCCGCCTGGGACTGTTGAAAATGGATTTTCTGGGATTGTCCAATCTGACCATCCTGGCCAGAGTTAAAGGCATCATTGCCCGGAATCGGGGAATCTCTCTCGATCTGCAGCATATTCCTCTTGACGATGCCAGAACCTTTGACTTGCTCGCCTCCGGTGAAACCAGAGGCATCTTCCAGCTGGAAGGTGCGGGAATGCGTCGCTATATCAAAGAGCTGAAACCCGGCAGCTTTAGCGACATCGCAGCCATGGTGGCGCTCTATCGCCCCGGCCCCATGGAACAGCTTCCCACCTTCATCAAAGCCAAGCAGGGCCTTGTCCCCATTCATTATCCCCATCCCATTCTGAAAGAGATACTGGAAGAGACCTACGGGGTGATCGTTTATCAGGAGCAGGTAATATTCATCGCCCAGGCTCTGGCCGGCTATAGCCTGGGCCAGGCCGACATCTTTCGCAAAGCCATGGGCAAGAAGATACCTGCGGCGATGAAGAAGGAGGAGCGCAATTTCATTGCCGGCGCCCAGAAAAGGGGCATATCGGCAGAATTGGCTAAGGAGGTTTTTTCCCTTATCGAACCTTTCGCCGGCTACGCTTTCAACAAGGCCCACAGTGTAAGCTATGCCCTCATCGCCTACCGCACTGCCTTTCTGAAGGCAAACTACCCCATCGAGTACATGGTTGCTTTGCTCGACACCTATTCGGATAACATGGAAAAAGTCGGTTCCGCGATCGCCGAATGTCGCAGACTGGGCATCAAAGTGCTGCCGCCGGACATCAATAAGAGCTATGCCAACTTTGCCATCGAAAAATACGATGAGAATGATGCCACTATCCGCTTCGGACTGGCTTCTATCAAGAATGTCGGCTCGTCCCCGATTGAGCATATCCTGTCCGGCCGGGACTCGGGGGGCGAGTTCAAGTCTATGGAAGACTTCTGCTACCGAGTCGACCTTCGTAACATAAACAAGAAAGTGTTGGAAAGCCTGATCAAGGTCGGTGCCTTTGACTCTCTGGGCAGCCGTAAGACGCTGCTCGAGTCCCTGGGCAAGACTATCTCTCTGGCTCAAATGAAACAAAGGGCAACGGAATCGGGACAGGTTGCCATGTTTGACTCATGGACTCCGGGCCCTCCCACCCCACCAGTTGGTTACGAGCGAGCAGAGGAAGAGGTGCCCACCCAGCAAAAGCTCGTCTGGGAAAAAGAGCTGTTGGGGGTTTATTTCTCCCGCCCCCTTGATTCACTGGCCGGACAGTATGCCAGCGAACTATCTTCCTTGAAAGGTAATAATTCCTGCAGCGAGATCAATATGGACATGGCTGACCAAACGGTGACGGTTACGGGGGTAGTGGTCTCGGTGCGCCAGGCTTACACCCGTGACAGACGCCCCTTTGCAGTCGCCTCAATCGAAGACCTGGATGGCAGTATCGAGGTCATCGCCTGGCCCAGGCTTTTCGAGAGCACCCAGAGGCTATGGCAGGAGGGCAACATGCTCTCCATCAAGGGTGTGGTGAAGGTCAGGGATGGGGAAATACAGGTAAACTGTCAGGAGGCGACGCTGCTTCCCGCACGGCAGGAAGTGCTGAAGGAACCCAGGCGTAACCATATCATGATAGATATCAAACAGTCGGAGGATGCCGAAAAAGACATAGAATGCCTCCACAAAATTATGGATATCCTTAAGAGTTATCCCGGGCAGGATAGGGTTTCTCTGGCTGTTGTCAGCGATGGTGAAGTAACTAACCTGGAGATACCGGACATAACAGTGGAGTACTGCCCTGAATTAGCCAGAGAGTTGAGCGCCGTAGTGGGCGAAAACAATTTCAGGCTTGCTTGAGAATAGACGCTGACCCCATTTCTTGCTATATTGGAATTTCATGTTCACCTTAATTCCTTCAGGCAGTGTTAGCTCAGCTTCAGGGTTCCTGGCCGGGGCAGTTCGCGCCGGAATAAAGGCCGAAGGTGAGCTCGATTTAGCTATTCTTTGCTCCGAGGTGCCCTGCACGGCTGCCGGTGTCTTCACTACCAACCGGATTAAGTCCGCTCCGGTTATTCTATCCCGGAGGCATATAGCAGCAAGGCGGGCGCAGGCTGTGGTGGTGAATTCGGGCTGTGCTAATGCCTGCGTGGGCGGGCAAGGACTGGCAGATGCCCTGGAAATGGCAAATCTGGCAGCAGCAAAGCTCGGCTTGAGCCCGGAACATGTTCTGGTTGCCAGTACCGGCGTCATCGGTGTGCCCCTGCCCATGGACAAAATCAGGGCGGGAATCCCTGTGATTAAGCCAACCAGAGAAGGAGGTCACGATTTTTGCCGGGCAATAATGACCACCGATACAAGGCCCAAGGAAATAGCAGTCAGGGTAGACTCGCGAGGGACCGGGTTCACCATCGGCGGGGTGGCCAAGGGGGCGGGCATGATTCATCCCAACCTGGCTACCATGCTTTGTTTTATCGCCAGCGACGCTTCGGTAAGTGCTGATTTTCTGCAAGCAGCACTGCAAGAGGCGGTGGACTGCTCTTTCAACATGGTAAGCATCGATGGCGATACCAGCCCCAGCGATTGTGCATTCCTGTTGGCCAATGCCTCGACCGGCAACGAACCTATCGGCTTCACTAATGGCGAGGCCTTTCAAGAAGCCCTGAATGCGGTCTGCACCCACCTGGCCAAGTCCATAGCCCGGGATGGAGAGGGAGCCACAAAACTCATTGAAGTCACGGTGGAAGGGGCGGAAGACCAGATTTGGGCTCGCAGGGCGGCTCGAACCATCGCCGGTTCACCACTGGTGAAGGCAGCCGTCCACGGCAGTGACCCCAACTGGGGGCGTATCGTTGCTGCCCTGGGGCGAAGCGGAGCAGAGGTAAACGAAGACAGGTTGGATGTCTACCTGAACGACGTCTGTGTCATGAAGCAGGGTTGCCCCAACTCCTTCAGCAAACAGGAAATGATATCGGCTTTGAGCAATAGCGATGATGTGCCCATAAAGGTATGTCTGAATCTGGGAGACGGTCGGGCCACTGCCTGGGGCTGCGACCTGTCCGAGGAATATGTTAGGATAAACAGCAGTTATACCACATAATGCAGAAGGGAATCATAGTAGTCAAGATTGGCGGCAGCACTTTGGGCAGCCACGATACTACCCTGGAAGACCTGGTGGAGCTTCAGAAAGAGGGTAAGTCCCTGGTGGTGGTGCATGGTGGTGCCAGGGTGACTTCTGAGTGGCTGGCGCGGCTGGGCATTTCCACCAGATTTGTCAATGGGTTGAGGGTTACCGATGCCGAGAGCCTGGGGGTAGTGGTGGCCGTACTGGGCGGTCTGGTTAACAAGGAACTGGTGGTGGCCATCCAGGCCCGGGGGGGCAAGGCGGTGGGTCTGAGCTGCTGCGACGGCAATCTGCTCCGGTCGAGCATCAAGAGCCCCGAGCTGGGGTATGTCGGTGAAATCGTGGCTGCGGACCCTGCTCCATTGAAGCTGTTGCTGAGTGCCGGCTACATGCCGGTGGTGGCGCCGATAAGCTTCGGGTCGGTCGAGGGCCGGACGATGCTGCTCAATGTCAACGGGGACACTGTCGCGGGAGAAATTGCCGCGGCGCTGGCGGCGGAAAGACTCGTATTTCTGACCGACGTCGATGGTATCCATGATGGTTCGGGAAAAATAATCCCCAGGCTCAGCCTGGCTGAGGCCGGGGATATGGTCGCCTCCGGCGTAGCTTCCGGGGGCATGGTCCCCAAAATCGAAGCCAGCTTCAGGGCCCTGACCACGACGCAGGTTGTGCGCATCATAGACGGCAGGATCGCCCACGCCTTGTTCGATGACATCGCCGGAACCGCTCAGCAAGCTAAGTCAGGAGGTACAGCAATTGTCCGGGAGTAACTGGCAGGAACTGGAACAGAAGTTATTTCTGAGAACGGTAAACAGAGTACCTGTGACTCTGGTTCGCGGTGAAGGGGCCTATGCCTGGGATGATGAAGGGCGGGAATACCTCGACTTCGTTGGCGGCTGGGCAGTGAACAGCCTGGGGCATTGCCCTCCGGTAGTAGTCCAGGCCCTGGCAAAGCAGGCCAGAACCCTGATCCAGGCTTCCAACCAGTTCTACACCATCCCTCAGATAGAGCTGGCGCAGCTTCTCATCGGGCACAGCTGCCTCGACAGAGTGTTCTTCTGCAACAGCGGTGTCGAGGCCAATGAGGGGGCGGTAAAGCTGGCCCGCAGATATGGAAGGCTCCGGCTCAACGGTGCCTACCAGATAATTACCACATACAGTTCCTTTCACGGGCGGACCCTGGCCATGACCGCGGCAACGGGACAGAGCAAATTCCAGGAGCCCTACATACCTCTGCCCGACGGCTTTGTCAACGTGGAATACAACAATGTCGAGGCGGTCAAGCGGGCAACCGGCGAGCAAACCTGCGCTGTAATACTGGAGCCCATCCAGGGAGAAGGCGGGGTGAACATACCCGCCGACGACTACCTCAAGAAAGTGCAAAGCTGGTGTCGGGAAAAGGGAATGCTTCTTATTCTGGATGAAGTCCAGACGGGCATCGGGAGGATAGGCACCCTTTTCGCCTATGAGCAGTACGGGGTTGAACCGGACATAATGACGCTGGCCAAGGGACTGGGCAGCGGCGTCCCCATTGGCGCGCTCTTAGCCAAAGAAGATGTTTCCCTCTTTTCCCCGGGCGAGCATGGCTCTACGTTCGGTGGCAACCCGTTGGTTTGTGCCGCCGCTTATGCCGCTGTGAAATACATCATCAATAACGACATACCGGGCAAGGTTCAGCAAGTAGGGAATTATTTCATGGCCAGGCTGGAAGGCCTCAGGCAGCAGTTCGATTTCGTCACTGAGGTGAGGGGCCGGGGGCTCCTGATAGCTGTAGAATTCGACCGGGAAATCGCCGAGAAGCTGGTACTCGATTGCGTTGATAGGGGCTTACTGGTTAACAAAGTGAGGCCGAATGCCCTTCGCTTCATGCCTCCCCTTATCATCACCGAGCATGAGGTGGACAGGGCGGTAGGCATTCTGGGAGATGCATTAGGAGAAATACGAAAT
>JAWOCP010000018.1:0-5751 GCA_046483735.1 Dehalococcoidia bacterium | reverse complement strand
AGCACCTTCGAAAGAGGGCATGTCCATAAGGGAGAGCTGCAGGGACTATTTCTGCGCTCGAATACTTCGTAGCACCGCTTGCCGATGACCGGTTGGCTCTCTGACAATGTCCGCTTCATAGCCAGGTTAGCAAAGCCGACACGGTATTCCCCGTCGATGATGAAAAGCCGGTCTTCGATGCCATCCAGCGTCGCCTGCAAGCTCAGATCTGAGTTTGCGTTCCCTCCGGCGGGTTGAATCGGGGCCTTCTTTTTACCCACAGCTACC
Organism: Dehalococcoidia bacterium; assembly: GCA_046483735.1. Lineage (GTDB taxonomy): Bacteria > Chloroflexota > Dehalococcoidia > GIF9 > AB-539-J10 > RBG-13-51-36. The sequence continues at coordinate 5,484 of JAWOCP010000018.1, read as the reverse complement.
TCAGCTCTTATGGAATTCTGGTTGGGATAAAGGTATCTTATAGTGCAAGAGTTGTCAAAAACCGAGTGTGAAGAACACCCTGCAGCCGCCCATCTCGTTGTAAGCCACACTGGGCCACCGGAATCCCGTGTGTCTGCCGACACGCGACATGCCGGCCTGCGGATGTCGATTCAACTTGCTCGGTGGGTCGATTTGGGAGCGATTTGTGCGCCGGACGGCAAGTTGTCAGCCAGTATGTAGCGTATTGTGAACGTTGTCAGTTGCGCCGCTGGATGACAGGCCAGTTGACAAATTTTCGGGGGCAAGGTACGATAGAAAGTCAAGGCAAGTGTGAAGAGGCTGCGCGTTTGCGCAAAGGACAGTGATGTTTGTTTCGTGAGGTTGCCAACGGAATTCCTTTCGGAGCCGTTATTCACCATCTCCTGACGACATTCGCCGGCTTTCTTACCGAATACAGACAAGACTGTGAAGAGGCTCAATAGAGCGCTTAGTAGACAGGGGGTGATGCCTATCAAATGAGATTATCGAGAACCAGACTATTGCTAAGTCCAAAAAAGGAGGTAGAAGTATGTCAAAAAAGCTTATAGGCATTATTGTCGCTGTTGTGGTGGTAGTAGTAGTAGTGGTGCTGGTTATGGGTCGTGGTGGTGATGGTGGTAATGGTAATGGCGGTGATGGAGAACCTCTACCCAGTGAGTATATCGGCAGTGGCGCACTTGATGGTGACGGTATTCCGGTGGATTTCTTCTCTGACATAGACGTGCGCAAAGCCTTCTGTTATGCCTTCGACTATGACACTTATATTGCCGATGCTCTGAATGGTCAGGGTGTGCAGAAGGGCTCGCCGGTCGTTGAAGGGCTCTACGGGTACTATGCTGATACACCGATGTACAGCTATAACCTGACGAAGGCTGTGGAACACATGCAGGCTGCCTGGGACGGCGAGGCCTGGGAGAAAGGATTCAAATTTACACTTCTCTACAACGCCGGCAACTTGCCGCGTAAGACTGCCTGTGAGCTGGTATCCGAGGCATGGGCCAAGATCGGCGCCGATTACGCTGAAGATCCTGAGAGATTCCAGGTAAGCATCCAGGCACTGGCGTGGCCCACTATACTGGGTAAAATTTTCGGCACCCGAGATATGCCCATGTTCCAGATTGGCTGGCTGCCCGACTACCCGCACGCTGACAATTTCATTCATCCCTTCATGCACAGCGAGGGCGTGTTTTCTCACTACCAGGGCTACGGCGATGCCACAACTGACGCCGCTATCGCGGCCGCCTTCGCGGAGCCCGATTATGCGACACAAATGGCGCTCTACGCTGATCTACAGGAGCAATACTACAACGATGCCCCGGGTATCGTGCTGGCCCAGCCGATAGTGAGACGCTACTTCACCCAGCATATAGATGGCTTCTATTACAACCCCGTTGAATCTTCTTATGCCGGGCGCCTCACAGACATGAGCAAGTCGGATCAGGGGGGCGACATACCATACAAGAACGATGGTGTCTTTGTGTTTGAGACCATCGGAGATATCTACTCCCTCGACCCGGCGTGGGTCTACGACACAGCTAGCGGTATGCAGGTGGGCCTGATCAATGAGCAGCTCCTGTACTATGACGGCAGCTCGACCGAAGACTTTCAACCCCTACTGGCTACCACTTGGTCGTTCAACGACACACACTATCGCTTCACTATCCGTGAAGGCGTCCAGTTCAGCAATGGTAACGACCTGACCCCCGAAGATGTGGAATACACCTTTGAGCGGGCGATGTGCCAGGACAGACCGGGTGGACCTATCTGGATGTTCTACGCAATGATGCTAGGTTCAGATGTGGGCCATTACGAGGACACTACTTTCGCAGAGATTGATGCGGCCGTTGAAGTTGACGGCAATGACGTAGTGTTTAAGGTGAGTGACCCCGCCTGGGAGATACCCTTCCTGCAGATTATGAGTGGCCAATGGGCCTGCATTGTCGACAAGGAATATTGCATTGCCAATGGCGACTGGGGCGGCACTGAAGGAGATGTTGAGAATTTCCTGCACCCCGAGAACCCCGGTGACATAGGGCACCTGTACAACAATCCGATGGGTACCGGTCCGTGGAAACTCAACACGTGGGACCAGGGCGTTCAGATCATATTGGAGGACAACGAGCTCTACTGGGGTGCCCCAGTCCCGTTTGATAATGTCATCACCAAGGTGGTAGATGAATGGTCCAGTCGAAAACTGTCACTCCTTGCCGGGGATGCCGACCTTGTCTATGTTCCGGCGAGTAGATTTGTGGAGATGGAACCTGAGGAGCCTGACCTGCAGGTCTTCAAAGACCTGCCTTCGCTTTCCATAGACGCATTCTTCTTCAATCTCATCATCGGAGGACCCGAGGAGTAATGTTGCAGGGCTCTCGGTGAGCCTGGTGAGATAAGTTAAGAGACCCCCGCTTGCAAGCGGGGGTCTCTGTATGGTATTAAGGTGTCCTTTGGAACTAAGGTCCTATGTAATCCGGCGTCTGCTTCTTCTCATCCCGGTGCTTTTCGGAGTGACCATCTTCATCTTCGCCATTACGATGCTGTTCTCCCCGATAGAGCGGGCATCTCTTTATGTCACCGACGCCAGGATGTTTACCAATATACCGGCTATCATCCAGACTTATGGCCTTGACCAGCCGTTCTGGATACAGTACGGCAACTGGATGAACGAGGTATTGAGTGGTAATCTGGGCTGGTCAACGGTGGCGGGCATGCCTGTTTGGGATGCTATCTGGCATTTTCTGCCGACCACACTGGAACTGGCAATATTCGCCACACCGATTATCATTTTGCTGGGCATTTTCCTGGGTACTCAGGCCGCCGCCCACAAAGACAGGCCGCTTGACCATGGAACACGGGTATTGTCCATCCTTGGATGGTCGCTGCCCACCTTCTGGCTGGGATTAGTGCTGCTAATGGTCTTTTACGGCGCCTTGAAGGGCTTACTGCCGCCCAGCCGGCTGAGTATCCCGATGGAACTGCTGGTCAACTCCGCCGAGTTCACCCGTTATACTCATATTAATACCCTTGACGCTATTCTCAATCTTAATGGACCTGTCCTGCTGGATGCCTTAAGACATCTTATCCTGCCGGTTATTACCCTTACTGTGGTACAGATGGCCTTTATTATGAGGCTTATGCGTTCCAGCATGCTGGAAGCTCTGGGTAGGGGATATATTCTCACCGCCCGGGCCAAGGGGCTTTCTGAAAGAGTGGTGGTCAACAAGCACGCCCGCCGAAATGCCCTCATCCCGGTGATAACCGTAAGCGGTTACTTGTTTGCTGCCATAGTTAACGGTGTCGTTATTACCGAGACCATCTTCAACTTCAAAGGTGTCGGCTGGTGGGCCTGGCAATCCGCGGTTCGTCTGGACATAGCATCGATCCTGGGCTTTGCGCTGTTTAATGCCGTCCTGTTTGTGCTGGTCAACCTGGTGGTTGATATCCTCTATACCCGCGTCGATCCGCGAGTGAGATTGGGAGGAGTAATGCAGTGAGCGACTGGAAATTCATGGTACGTCAGCTAGCTAAGAACCCGCTTTCGCTGGCTGGAATTATAATTCTGCTTATCTTTGTCGTCATTGCTATCTTCGCTCCCCTTATAGCCCCTCCGCCCGAAGGTCATCTGGACGCCTACAAGATACCGCGCGACGGTTACTCGGCGACACCACGACCTCCCAGCGAGGAGCATATCTTCGGCACCACCGAGGGGCAGTACGATATCTTCTACGGGGTTATCTGGGGCACGCGCTCCGCGTTTCGCGTGGGTTTGACTGTGATAGGCATCGTGGTTGTCATAGGGATTATTTTGGGCAGCCTGGCCGGCTACTTCGGAGGGGTTATCGACGAAATTATCATGCGCATCACCGATATCTTCCTGGCCTTCCCGGCTCTCATTCTGGCCATGGCAATCGTGGCTGCCATAGGGCCCAGCCTGAGGAGTGTTATGATCGCTCTTATCGTGGTCTCGTGGCCTTCGTATGCGCGGCTGATCCGAGGCGACATACTGCAGGTACGCGAGGAGGACTACATCGAAGCTTCTCGCGGCGTCGGCGCTTCAAACTTCAGAGTTATAATGCGCCATGTGCTGCCCAACGCCATCTACCCTACCCTGGTTATGGCTTCACTGGACATAGGGGCGGTGGTGCTGGCAGCGGCAGCACTGAGCTTTCTCGGCCTGGGTCCACCCGAAGGCTACGCCGACTGGGGGCAGTTGACTTCATTCGCCCGCACCTGGATCGTAGGACCATCGGATGCCCCGTTGATGTACTGGTACGCAGTGACTATTCCCGGCCTGTTTATCCTCTTCTTTGTGCTGGGCTGGAATCTTCTTGGGGATGCCTTCAGAGATATTCTCGACCCGAGGTTGGCGAGGCGCTAGGTGAAAGACCTTATCAGGATAAGAGACCTCACAGTCAAGTTCTACACCTACGAGGGCGTTGTCCACGCCATTGATGACCTGGACCTGGACATCAAACAGGGGGAGACGCTGGGGATAGTAGGCGAGACCGGTTCGGGGAAGACGATGACTGCCCTGGCAATCCTCCGCCTTATCCCCTATCCGGGCAAGATAGAATCAGGAAGCATTTCCTTCTTTGACAGAGATCTCAGCCGCGAAATCGAGCTGCTGAAATTGAGCGAGGACAAGATGAGGGCTATTCGCGGCAACAAAATATCCATGGTTTTCCAGGAACCGGGCGCTGCCTTGAACCCTGTCTATACCATCGGAGACCAGATCTCGGAAGTCTTCTTACTTCACCGCCGCAGCGAGCTGGGCCACCGGGCGAAGGAGCGGGTAGAGAACCTGCTTAAGAATGGAGATGGCTTTGCCGCCAGCATCAAGAGGCCCTTCTGGCAATGGCAGCGGAGGCTGTACGGGAAGATAGCGCAGGATTCCGAGTCTATTGAGCCCCGCCTTCTCAGTCACCTGCCGCTGTTCAGACGGCTCCTATGGCGGCTGCGAGAGGAGGCTGAGTTGCTGACAGTTGATATGCTGAAGGATGTAGAAATCCCCGACGCGGTTCGTGTTGCCACCCACCACCCTCACGAACTATCGGGAGGTATGAAACAGCGGGCGGTGATTGCCATGGCACTGGCCTGCTCTCCGGAGCTCCTCATCGCCGATGAGCCGACCACCTCGCTTGATGTTACTATCCAGGCGCAGATGCTGGAACTCTTCCGGCGCATCAAAGTGGAGAAGGGAGCCTCCGTTCTTTTCATTACTCATAACCTGGGAGTGGCATCTGAAGTCTGTGACCGAGTGGCGGTTATGTACGCCGGAAGGGCTTGCGAGGTAGCCAGCGTAGAGGAGCTATTCTCGCACCCGCTACATCCTTATACGAAGGCCTTGCTGGATGCCGTTCCTATGCCGGGGAAGGAACTTCAGACCATTCCCGGGACACTGGCCGACCCGTTGAACCCGCCGCCGGGCTGCCGCTTTCACCCGCGGTG
>JAWOCP010000010.1:0-4444 GCA_046483735.1 Dehalococcoidia bacterium | reverse complement strand
GCGACCAATGCCCATGGTTTCTCCCCAGATACCCACGAAGCCATGGGCAACTTTATCCCCACATTGCAGTCTTTAAGTCACACCACGGTTGTGGTACCATTTTCCTGGTTGAACGCCAAAGTTGAAAGGCTTCCAGACCGGTGTTTTCGTATTTCAAGGTCGGATATCTGGATTCGGTCATGATTCAGCGTGTGGAGCGTGACATTTAAGGTGGGTGCCCCCCGTAGCTATCAGACACAAGGCATCGTCCTAAAACAGACCAAGCTGGGCGAATTCGACAAAATCGTCACTATTTATACTCCGGAATTTGGCAAGTTGAGCGCGGTTGCCAAGGGAGCCTGTCGGCCCAAGAGCAAATTGGGTGGCAATGTAGAACCGTTGACGCACAGCTTGATGTTCCTGGCTAAAGGGCGCAACCTCGATATTGTTACCCAAAGTCAAACCATAAACGGTTTCCTGCCTTTGAAAAACGATTTATGGCGCATGGGTTGCGGCCTTTACATTCTAGAGCTTATCGATTCCTTCACTGTTGAGGGCGGCGAGAATCGTCTTTTGTTTGATTTGTTGCTGGAAATCCTGAACCAGTTGAGCCAGCCTGAAAGCAATGAGATTGCTTTACGCTATTTTGAGCTGCACCTCCTTCACCATCTTGGTTATCGCCCTCAGCTGCACCGATGTGTGAACTGTGATTCCTCCCTCAAGCCGACGGTCAATTATTTCAACCTCGGCAAAGGTGGAATCCTGTGTCCTCATTGTAGTTCCCGTGAAAATCACCCTTATGGGCAGGAGGAAACAACCTTATCAAAACCTTCGTTTCCCATTTCGGTCGCGGCTGTGAAGGTGCTCCGTTTATGGCAAAGCTGTGACTATGCTACTGCCACGCGAGTCAGAGTCAAACCGGAACTGTCCCGGGAGCTGGAGCGTGTGTTACACGAGTACATCAGATATATTTTGCAGCGGGAGCTTAAATCGTTGACCTGGCTACGAGAACTGAGAGAGGAAATTAGCACACAGAGAATCAGCACTTGACAAGCATTTCGGGGGGGGTTAAAATCGCTGGACGCTCTGAAAGGGGTGGGATAACGAAGCAATATGAATGGAGGGTGTTTAGTATCCTGAGTCGACTTTAAAGTCTCTTTGTTTTTCTGCGCTGCAACCCCTTTTCAACACCAGTTCACCGTTTCATTGAAAGGTCAACAAAGTCAACTCGTTATTGAAGAGAAACAATGTATGTCGTAATAGCAGGCTTGAGCGATATAGGGAAGAATCTGGCGGAGCTCCTTGCTAAAGAAGGGAATGAAGTGACGGTTATAGACCGGGACACTTCGAGGTGCAATGAAATGGCGAATGGTTCTGAGGTGATGGTGATGATAGGAGATGCCAGCCAGAAATCCGTCCTCGAAGAGGCCAGAGTCAGGAATGCCGGTGCCTTTGTGGCGGCAGCCGGCGATGACTCGGAGAATTTGATGCTCTGTATGATAGCCAAAGAAATTGGGGCAAAAATGGTTATTTCGCTTGTAGATGAGCAAGAGCATAAGGAAGCCTTCAGGCAGGCCGGGGTTACTTTCCAGGTTAACCCGGACATGGTAGCAGCCAGGCATATTTCCCGCATGATTGCACAGCCTTATGTGAAGGATTTCCTTTCTTTTGAAAGGGCAGACATTTTCGAAATAGGGGTCGAGCAGGGCATGAGGTGCGTTGGGCGGACGATGTCCGAGATAACAACCCCGAACGGTATAAAGGTCCTGGTAGTGCAAAGAGGAGGAAAATATCTGAGTGCGGATGCCGAGATACAGCCTGGAGATTGGCTGACTCTCATCGTGAACCGGGAATCTACCAGAAAAGGGACCGAATTCATGAATAGATGGTTCGCCAAAGGGTAGAGTTAGCCCTTCATGTCCTGGGAACATTCCTGAAATTCTTCGCCTTAGCCTATATTGTTCCCCTGGCGACCGCCGTCTACTATGGCGAAGACTGGCGGGTTTTCTTATATTCGCTATTAATCACTCTGGCTATCGGGCTGGTTCTCGAATTCGGCTTCAGAACCACCAGGATAGTAGAGCGTGCCGATGGTTTTACCATAGTCGCTTTCACCTGGCTTCTCATCCCCCTCTTCGGCGCACTCCCTTACATGTTGCCCCCTGTGGGGTTGGGTTTTCTCGATGCCTTTTTCGAGGCCATGTCCGGCTTCACCACTACTGGAGCTACTATCCTCCAGGCCATGGAAACAGAAGTACTTTTCCCATTACCGAAAAGCCTGCTCTTATGGCGTAGCCTTACCCAGTGGCTGGGTGGGATGGGAGTAATAGCTCTCTTTATTGCCGTCTTGCCCAGACTGGAGGTAGGAGGCTCTCAGCTTTTTGACCGGGAGTTTCCCGGTCCCTTGCCTGAAAGGCTGCGTCCCAGATTCAGAACCACGGCAAGAATTCTCTGGTCGATTTACGTGGCTTTTACCGCTGCCCAGATAGCGCTCCTCTATTTCCTGGCCAGGCTCCCCTTCTTCGACTCCATCTGCATCTCCTTCTCCACTATGCCTACTGGCGGATTTACGCCCACCGTGGCAAGTATTGGAGCCTACGGTAATCCCCTGGCAGAATACATAATCATGGTCTTTATGTTCCTGGCCGGCACCAGCTTCATAATTCATTATCAGGTTTTACAGAGAAAATTCAAGGCAATTAGAGGCGAAGAATTCAGGCTTTACCTGATTATTCTAGCAACCGCCGTCGCTCTACTAATACTTGCGCAGGGAGCTAGTGCATATAGAGAGGGGATTTTTCAGGCAATCTCCATCATGACCACCACGGGCTTTGTTACCTGCGATTTTGACTTGTGGAACCCGGGAGCCCGGATGCTGCTCCTGGCCTTGATGTTCATCGGAGCCTCCGGTGGCTCCACTGGCGGGGGAATAAAAGTGATGCGGGCTCTAACCCTGGCCAAACATACCGGGGGCATGATGAGGAAGGCTATCTCCCCCAAAGCTATAGTTCCGCTGAAAATCAACCAAAAACCCCTCTCAGAGGAAATAATCCGGGATATAATTTCTTTTCTTTTTTTCTATATTCTTGTTGCTGTTTTAGCTTCGATAGCGCTCGGCTTCTTAGGACTTGATGTGGAGACAGCAATTTCAGCAGTAGCTGCCACCTTAGGGAACGTGGGGCCCGGTTTGGGTGGCGTGGGTCCCGCTCTAAGTTATGCCTGGCTCCCCGGCGCAGCCAAGGTCATCTTGATTATCTGTATGTGGTTGGGGAGATTGGAGTTGTTCGCGGTTCTCATGATATTTTCTCCTCGCTTCTGGAAAGCCTGATCAGGACACAGCGGAAGTTCAAATCAGGTTCGGGTTCGTACTCCACAGGAGGCCAGGGTCAAGGTTGCCTGCCGGCGATAAGCTATCCCCGTTGCGAGCCATTAATCAGCAATGTTCACAACCGGAGTTGCTGGATAATCACGACTAACCTGGCAGACCTACAACTGTGCTATAACCTGGCTCTTAGCTTTCGGTAAGTGGCAGTCAGGGCTTCCGGTATGACTTTGGTGTCAGATAACACCGGCATGAAGTTAGTGTCCCCGCCCCATCTGGGTACTATATGAGTATGCAGGTGCTCTGCTATCCCCGCTCCGGCAACTCTGCCCACGTTTAAGCCGATGTTGAAGCCGGTTGGCTCCATCACTTCCGTGAGAAGCTCGAGACCTTTCTTGATAATGTCAAGGTGTTCCTTTGCTTCTTCGTCTCGTAAATCCTGCAAATCTGCCGTATGACGATAGGGGGCGACCATTAAATGCCCTGGATTATAGGGAAAGGCGTTCAGGATTATGAAATTGTGCAGACCGCGATAAAGGATAAGATTTGCCTCGTCCTTATCTTCCCCGGGTTTCTGACATAAGATGCAGCCGCTCGCTGTGGCTTTTTGCACGTATTCCATCCGCCATGGTGCCCAGAGGTATTCCATCAAACCTATATGATATGCTGATTCTGGTTTAAGTGCAATGGCACGTTTCGTTCGATGTCAAGGAATTCGGGTACGACAACCTGAGTTGACTATTGGCTCTGGCCAGGAATAGAATACTTCGGGGTTAACATGCTGGAAGTTCTAACACAAAAGTTGACCAGTGTATTTGATAAGCTTGGCCGGAAAGGCAAGCTTAGCGAGGCAGATATCGACGATGCTCTGCGCCAGGTTCGGATGGCGCTTCTGGAAGCAGATGTCAATTTCAAGGTGGTCAAAGAATTCCTGTCCAGGGTGCGCGAGCGCGCCCTCGGCTCTGACGTATTGCACAGCCTGACGCCAGCCCAGCAGATTATCAAGGTCGTCAATGAAGAGTTGATTGCTATCCTGGGTGGAGAGCCGGGAGGTTTGGTTTCGGTTACTGACTTGCCAGCGGTGGCCTTGCTCGTGGGACTCCAGGGTTCCGGTAAGACCACTACAGCGGTGAAGCTGGCTAT
>JAWOCP010000050.1:0-4006 GCA_046483735.1 Dehalococcoidia bacterium | reverse complement strand
GGTCATAGATGCTGGAGTGCTGGTGCATCAAATCCCCGGCGGCATGACCACGAACCTGGTGGCACAACTAAGGCAGGCTAATGCCCTGGATAGACTGGACGAGGTGCGAGCGGAAACGGCCAGGACCAGGGCAGAGCTCGGCTATCCACCTCTAGTTACGCCCACGAGCCAGATTGTTGGTGTCCAGACAGTGCAGAACGTCCTGGCAGGGCGCTATAAGATGATTACCCGGGAGACCAGGGACTATTGCTATGGGCTCTACGGCCAGCCGCCGGCGCCCATCGACGAACAGGTGCAGAAGATGGTGCTCAAGGGCTATGAACGGGGTGAAACGCCCATCCAGCACCGGGCCGCCGATATGCTGGAGCCCGAACTGGAGAAAGCCAGGCAAGAGTCTAAAGAGTTTGCCCGAAATATTCAGGATGTCCTTCTCTACGCTCTGTTCCCCACCACCGGCTCTCGTTTCTTGAAATATAAATATGGCATGGACAATAATATCCCTGCCGATTGGAAACCTCCCATGGCGCCCAAGACTCTGGACGATGTGAAGAAGGAAGACGAACTCATTGCCAAAGCCAAAGCTGGCAAGCTGGTAGAGAAATCTGAGAAGGTCGTCCCTGACAAAGGGCCCGGTGTCAGAACATTCAATGTTTTCGTTGATGGCGAGTATTATGAAGTAGATGTCGAGGCCGTGGGGGGGTCTCCATCTTTCACTATTTCGGCACCGGCAAGCACCGTTGCTTCCTCGCCTAACCCGGGTCCGGCTACCGCAGCACTCCCGAAGGTAGAGCCGAAGAAAGCCCCCCCTGCTGTCGCTGCTGATGGAACGAAGGTACTCGCCCCCATGCCCGGTATGATTATCCGCTATCTGGTTAACGTCGGCGATAAGGTACATGACGGTACGCCGCTGCTTATCCTGGAGGCAATGAAGATGCAGAACGTCATTCCCTCTCACGTTGAAGGAGTAGTCAAGACCATCAACCGCGAGCCCGGGGCTACGGTGGAAAAGGATGACGTCTTAGTTATTATTGATAAGTGAATTTCTTCTTAAGCCGTTGGCTATTCAAAGGATAAGCTAGAGGAATCGGCCAGGCGGTACGTGCAATGCGCAGCAAGGTCTCTATAATCGGTGCCGGGAATGTCGGTGCCACCTGTGCTTTCAGTATTGTCGAAAAGGGGTATGCGGACATTGTGTTACTGGACACGATCGAAGGGCTTCCTCAGGGCAAGGGACTGGATATGCTGGAGGCCACCCCCATAATCGATTCGGACGTTAAGATTATGGGAACTAATCGATATGAAGACACTGCCAATTCAGATATTGTAGTCATCACTTCGGGGGCAGCACGCAGACCGGGGATGAGCCGGGATGACCTGGTGCTTACCAACATGAAGATAGTGCGGGAAGTCACCGAGAAAGTTGTCCGGTATTCACCTGAATGCATTATCATCGTGGTCACTAATCCTTTGGATGCCATGACCCAGCTGGCTCTTCAAGTAAGCAGGTTCCCCCGGAACAGAGTATTGGGGCAGTCTGGCATCCTCGACAGCGCCAGATTTCGGACCTTCGTCGCTCAGGAACTCAGTGTATCAGTAAAGGATGTGTCCGCCTTCGTCTTAGGCGGGCATGGCGACCTCATGGTGCCAGTCACCAGGTTCTGTACCGTCGGTGGTGTCCCCATTGCCGAACTGTTATCCCAGGAGAAGATCGATAGCCTGGTGGAGCGCACAGTAAAGGGCGGCGGTGAGATAGTGGACTTGCTGAAGACGAGCAGTGCCTTTTATGCCCCGGCAGCAGCCACAGCCCGCATGGTGGATGCCATAATCATGGACAAGAAGGAGACATTGCCGTGCGCTGCCTACTTGGAGGGTGAATATGGCATCAAGGGGGTGGTTGTAGGAGTTCCCGTAAAACTGGGCAAAACCGGTATTGAACAGATAATAGAGCTCGAGTTGACTCCTGAAGAAGATGCGGCATTGAAGGAATCGGCCGATGCCGTACGAGAGTTAGTCAAGCTCATGGACTCATGATGAGTGTCAGGTGCAATGAGGGAAATTCAGGCTGGTGATGTAACAAACACCGTAGCCCGTTTATTCGAGCACTCCTGCCATTATTTGCCCGGGGATGTGATAATTGCTCTGAAGCAAGCAAGGGAGAAGGAGAAATCCCCTGTTTGCCGTGATGCGCTGGACAAAATCCTGCTGAACATAGGAATTGCCGGCAAGGAGCAGATTCCCATTTGTCAGGACACTGGTGCTGCCGTGGTTATGCTGGAACTGGGCCAGGAACTACACATAACCGGTGGAGACCTGTATACAGCAATCAACGAAGGAGTACGCCAGGGTTATGATAAGGGTTATTTGCGTAAGTCCATAGTGAGCCAGCCTTGTTTTGCCAGAGCGAACACCGGGGATAACACGCCGGCTATGATTCATACCGATATGGTTTCCGGAGACAGGCTGAAAATCAGCGTCCTCCCCAAAGGAGGCGGCTCAGAAAACTGTTCTCGCCTGACCGTTCTAACTCCAGCCGAAGGACATCAGGCGGTGGCAGACTTTGTCGTCAATCTTGTTGACGAGGTTGGCGGGAATTCCTGCCCGCCGGTTATTATTGGCGTCGGCATCGGTGGCACCACCGATAAGGCCATGCTCATAGCTAAAAAGGCGTTGTTGCGCAAAGTTGGCGAACCGAGCCCTGACCCTGAGGTTGCCGATTTGGAGAGGGAAATCTTGGAAAGAGTCGATAACCTGGGCATCGGTGCCATGGGCTATGGCGGGACGGTTACCGCTCTGGCGGTTCACGTGGAAGCATTCCCTTGCCATATCGCCAGTTTACCCGTAGCGGTTAACATGCAGTGCTGGTGCGCTCGCCGTGAAGAGGCAGTCCTGTAAATGAACCGAAAAAGCAGGCTGGAAACGCAGACAATTCCCCTCTTAAGATAAGAGGGGCTTGACCGCCTGAGCCTTTGGCGTCGGCGGGCGGGGGAGTTATGAATGTAGTGCGAGGCTTGAGCGTCGTGCGGGTCTAGGAAGATACGTGAGAGTCATGGCAAGGAAAGTTACACTTCCTTTTACCGACGAAGTCTTGAAAGACCTCAAAGCCGGGGACGGTCTCTTGCTTACCGGGGTCATGTATGTTGCCCGCGATGCCGCTCACAAGATGATGGTGGAAGGTCTGGACCGGGGAAAGCCTCTGCCTTTCGATATCAAGGGGGCGACGATATACTATATGGGGCCAACCCCGGCTAGGCCGGGAAGGATAATTGGATCCGCCGGCCCTACTACCAGCGGCAGGATGGATGCCTACACTCCTCGCTTGATCGTGGAAGGGCTGAAGGCAATGATTGGCAAAGGCTCGCGTTCCCAGGCCGTGAAAGATGCCATGGTGAAGCACAAGGCGGTGTATCTGGGGGTGATAGGGGGTGCCGGGGCTCTTATTTCCCGGTGCATCAAGAAGGCGGAGGTGATAGCCTACGAAGAACTTGGGGCTGAAGCCCTTCGCCGTCTGGAGGTAGAAGACTTCCCCGTTACGGTGGTAAACGACATCTACGGCGGCGACCTCTGCGAAGAAGGCAAATCCAGATATCGGGCCAAAGCCACCTGAATCTGGCTCAAAATCCCATACCCTGGTCTCTCACCAAGCGAGAGGCGGGGAGCTATATCACAGTTTTCGTCTTCTTGTTACTTGATATTCCTGACAAACGTGCAATGCAGTTCAGTCAACAACAACTGAATCTCACACTGTCTGTCATCAGCATGGGAATCGCTTACCGAATATAATGTGTTACCATAGTGTTTTCCGTGCGAATAAGACCGTAGACCCTGTCAATAGTAACGCTTCAGGTGACGCCTATTCCTGAATACTTGGTTGGTGCATTTCGGCTGGGTGCGATTTCACGCTTAGGTTTCTAGTTCCCTGTGTGCTTGCGCGTGGCATACCAATGCCATATAATCAGCCACGAGCATTCATGCACATGACATACTTCATTATCCACGCTATATTCTG
>JAWOCP010000034.1:0-4060 GCA_046483735.1 Dehalococcoidia bacterium | reverse complement strand
CCAAGGTGAGGGTAAGGAGGCTCATACCCTGTGGGCGATAACTGATCCGGAAACCAAGCAGCAGCTAACCCAGTTGTTATCCTGTCAGCGCCTTTACATTGCCGACGGTCATCACCGCTACGAGACAGCACTGGCTTACCGGCAAGAAAGATCACAATCTCAATCTGATAGCGGTAAGCTGACAGACGACGGTTTTCAGTATGTAATGATGGAATTAGTCGACTTTTCTGACCCGGGGCTGGTTGTTCTGCCCGTGCACAGGTTAGTGCGTGGCATAGCGTCCTCTGCTCTGGCGGCACTGCAAAGACAGCTTGAGCATTTCTTCACCCTGGAATTTGTTTCGTCGAGCGAGGAATCCTTCGCCGCCTTTCATCGCCAACCTTTCAGTCTTTCTGCTATGGCCACCAGGGGCGCAGCAAACAGTATGCAATCACACCAACAGGAGGACATAATCTCAGGAGTCTTAGGTCTGCAGGCCGGGACACTGGTGCTGCTGAGGCGACGTCAAGGCATTTCCTTTGAGGCCATGATGCCCCGTGACAGGTCAGAACCCTATCGGGAATTTGGCGTTAGCATTCTGAATCACATTATCTTTGATAAGATGTTGGGTCTCACTTCGAAAGAAGACATTGTCTATACCGTAGATTTGAAAGAAGCCTACCAGCAGATAAAGGAAGGCAAATACCAATTAGCCTTCCTCTTGAATCCTCCGCACCCGGACATTATCAAGGCTGTCGCCACCGCTCAGGACAGGATGCCAAGCAAATCAACCTACTTCTACCCCAAGCTCCCCGCCGGTCTAGTCATTAATCCTCTGGATTGACCGGGTCTGTACACAAGAGAGGCTATAGCTTCACTACTCTAGCTGTGTAAATACCAGGAAGGGTGAGTATCTCCTGCAGGTGTTCTTCGCCCAGTGGTTCATCGAGAGCCAGAATCATGAGGGCTTTTCCCCGTGGCTGGAGTCGGGATAAGTGCATGGAGCTGATATTAATATCGGCTTTGCCGGTTATGTTACCGATGGCGCCAACAAGCCCGGGTTGGTCGAGATGGTCACAAAAAAGGAAATAGCCTCCTGTGGGCACAATATCCATCCAGAAGTCATTAACATGGACGATGTGTATCTCGCTATCTCTAACCGTGCCCGATATTGCAGTGGTTCCTGCATTGGTATTGACCTCCAGGGTCAGCAAGTTAGAATAATTCTGGCAGGTCACCTCTTTTTCTTCGCTGATCTTCAAACCGCGCTGAGCGGCGACAAGACTAACGTTGACCAGGTTGATCCTTTCCTCACTTACTTGCTGCAATAGACCGCTGATGAGTGCCGTCTTGATCGGGTTGCAATCGTAGCCAGTTACTCCGCCGCTATACTTGATGTGTGTTGAGCTTATCTGTCCCTCCATTAGTTGACTGGCGAGATTACCGATAGTTGTCGCTAATTTCATAAATGGCACCAGTTCAGGCGCTATGTGCGGAGCGTTGACGGCGTATCTACTGAATTGTCCTTGAAGCACGGTCAAGACCTCTTCGGCAATGTCTTTGGCTACGCTAGTCTGAGCTTCTATTGTAGAAGCACCCAGGTGAGGGGTAACGATTATCTTGTCCTCTTTGAACAAAGGGCTATCTGTCACCGGTTCGCTGGCAAAGACGTCGAACGCGGCACCAGCTATCCTTCCCGTCCTGATTGCTTTGACTACCGCTTCCTCGTCAATTAACTCACCACGGGCACAATTGATGATCCGGGCCGTAGGCTTCAGTTTCGCTAACTCCTTAGCTCCAATCAATTTCCGGGTAGCCGTCGTGAGCGGCACGTGGAGAGTGACAAAATCGGCCTCTTCAAGAAGCCGGTCCAAAGATACCAACTCGACCTTGAAATTGCGGGCATAATCTTCAGAGACAAACGGGTCGTGAGCAATGACACGCATTTCCAGGCTCTGAACTCGCTTGGCCACTTCAGAACCTACGTTACCGAGGCCGATAATGCCCAGGGTCTTATTTCTAAGTTCGGCACCAATCATTTGCTGCCGCTCCCATTTGCCTGATTTAAGGCGGCTATTTGCCTGTGGCACGTTTCGTGCCAGGGCAAGCATGAGGGCAATGGTGTGTTCTGCCGCAGCCACAATGTTGCCCGTAGGAGCATTCACCACCACAATGCCTTTCCTGGTGGCGGCATCGACATCGATATTATCAGTGCCCACCCCAGCCCGGCCGATCACCTTGAGGTTTTTCCCTGATTCAATGACCTCTGCTCCAACTTGAGTTTGACTGCGCACAATCAAAGCATCGTAATCGCCGATTATGGATTTCAGTTGCTCAGGCGCCAGCTTGGTCTGGACGTCGACCTCAGCATAGCAACGCAGGTATTGTATCCCTTCTTCAGCTATTGGGTCAGCGACCAGAACTTTCATCATCTTAAGTGTGAACCCCAAATCCTGCCACCCAACTGATAATCGTAAGCTGACAGCCGATGGCTTTCACTCTGGATTTTCAGCCCTTCCTAACTTGTGGTAGCACCCTGTCTAGTGCCTCCAATACCGACTCGATATCATCATCATACACAGAACCTAGATGACCAATGCGGAAGATCTTGCCTGACAGTTTGTCCTGCCCCCCGGCAATGATTACCTGATGTTCCTCCCGGAGCAGGCGAATTAGTTTGGAGACATCAATTCTGTCAGAGGCATCCACCGCTGTTATTGTGTCGGAGGCATAATTCTCGTCAGGGAACAGAGAGAGACCCAGTGCTTTTACTCCGTCTCTGGTCTTGCTGGCTACGTGAGCGTGCCGGGCAAATATGTTATCCAATCCTTCGCTTAACATTAAATCCAAAGTGGTGTTGAGGGCATAACAAACAGATACCGCCGGTGTCCAGGGGGTCTGACCTTTCTGGAGATAATTCTTGGCCAGGGTAAAATCCCAATAGCAGCGCGGCATCTTAGACTGAGCATGGGCCTGCCAGGCTTTCTCACTCATGCTAACCATGGCCAGACCCGGAGGGACCATCCATCCCTTTTGAGAAGCAGTTACCACTACGTCGCACCGCCAGTCATCGACAGGCAAATTGATGCAGCCCAGGCTTGAGATGGCATCAACCAGGAGAAGTTTATCGAATTTCTTGACCACAGTGCTTATCTCCCCAAGATTGTTAGTCATTCCTGTGGATGTTTCATTGTGAGTTACCAGTACCGCCTTAATGTTGCCATCTGCCTTTAATGCCCTGGCTATTGCATCAGTGTCAACTGGTCTGCCCCATTCAAAATAGAGGGGGACTGCTTCAGCGCCATATGCTTTGACAATATCGGCGAATCGCTCACCGAAAAACCCGTTGGAGACAGATAGTACCCTGTCACCTGGCGACAGGGTATTGACAATAGCCGCTTCCATGCCGCCAGTACCCGAAGCGGTAAGCACGAACACATCTCCTTTAGTCTGAAATACCTGCTTCAATTTCTCCGTCGTCGCCCTGAGAATCTCGGCAAATTCTCCTCCCCGATGGTTCATCATTTGTTGTCCCATGGCTTGAAGGGCCTGCGGTGGACAGGGTGTAGGTCCTGGAATACGTAGCTGCATCTATCATTTCCTCCTGTGTTCAGTCTGCGCTGTCAGCTAACTGCTGATCAGTGAGTGCTGTCTGCTCCTTTGATGTCAATCCTGACAAAGCGCCGTTTTCCTATCTTTATGATGCTGCCCTGGCGGGCATTGACAGTAGTGCTGCTTATTTTTTTGCCATCTATTTCGATTGCCTGCTGAGCAAGCAGGCGCTTCAATTCGCCACTACCCTTAACCACCCCTTCTTTCACCAGTGTTGGAGCTATGTCGAGTTGATACAGGTCATCGCCAATGTGAGTCGCGGCAAAAGTATACTCGGGGATTTCCTCCGGCATCTCCCTTTTCTGGAATATCTGGGTGAAATGTTCTTGTGCCTCGTCCGCCGCTGGCTTGCCGTGGAACTGCCCCACAATTTCGTAGGCCAATCGTTTCTTGAGGTTCATGGGGTTAACCGAACGATTTGCCAACTGCTCCTTGAACTCAGCAATTTCCTCTTCCGGAACATCGGTCA
>JAWOCP010000005.1:0-7256 GCA_046483735.1 Dehalococcoidia bacterium | reverse complement strand
TCGACCAATTCCATACGCATTGAGTTGAAGAGGTTCCTGATATGAATTTCCTCTCGAACTCGTCTGCGCTGGTCAAATAGACCTTGTCTCTGTCACCTAACGCCTCAGCACCTATAATGGTGGATATCTCCCTGAGGTAACATCCTTCAGCATAAGCAGCATAAGATTGCATAAAGACATTATTATGGTCTTCCCTGGTCTTGCCAGGCCCAATTCCCTCTTTCATCATTCGCGAAAGGGATAGAAACACGTCTATCGGCGGGTATACCCCTTTTCTTTCCAGGTTTCGGGAGAGAACAATCTGCCCCTCAGTTATGTAGCCCGTAAGGTCGGGTATGGGATGTGTTATATCATCGTCAGGCATGGTCAAGATGGGCATGATAGTTACCGAGCCTTCCCTGTCGAAAATCCTGCCTGCTCTCTCATACATTGTGGCGAGGTCGGTGTACATATAACCGGGATACCCCCTTCTTGAGGGTATTTCTTCGCGCATAGAAGAAAGTTCGCGGAGGGCTTCGCAATAGTTGGTCATGTCGGTGAGTATAACGAGCACATGCATATTCTGTTTCCATGCCAGGTAGTCGGCTGCGGTTAGAGCCAACCTCGGTGTTGATATTCGCTCGATAACGGGGTCGGACGCGGTATTGATGAAGGCCACAGTTCTTTCCAGTGCACCCGTCCTCTCGAGATTCCTCATGAAAAAGGAGGCATCATCGTAACTGATACCAATAGCAGCGAATACCAGAGCGAAGCTTTCCTCCTTGCCCTTTACGCTTGCTTGCCTGATTATTTGAGCTACAATCCGGTTGTGTGGTAAGCCCGAGCCGCTGAAGATGGGCAATTTCTGTCCTCTAACCAGTGCGTTCAGGCCGTCAATCGCCGAGATTCCAGTTTCAATAAACTCGGCTGGAGGCTGGCGGGTTGCCGGGTTTATTGGTTCGCCGTTAATGTCCAGGTAATCTTCGGGGATTATCCGCGGGCCTCCGTCTATAGGTTCTCCCATCCCGTTGAAGATTCTTCCCAGAATATCAATAGATACCGGCAGCTTCAAAGTCTCGCCTTTACACCTTATCTTACTTCCGATAAGGTCCACTTCACTGACTCCACCAAATACCTGGACGATAGTTGCTTCCTCGCTGATGTCTATTGCCTGACCGCCTTTGACCTCACCATTCCTGAGTTGAACATCAACTATCTCATTAAACTTGATGCCAGGAATGCTTTCAGCTACGAGCAAAGCCCCCTTAGCACTCCTGATTGCTCTTCCCTCTTTAACATAAAGTGATGAAAAATCCATAACAGCCCTCCTTGTTCTCAGGGAACCCGTTTGCCGGCGACCAGGCTTTGTTCCATCTCCGACCATAATTCCTTGATTCTCTGTTCAGCGACATCGTTGGGTATATCCTTCATCCTGGATATTCTGTACACCATCGGCGATGAGCGGATGGCCTCAATGCCTGACCCGGAATTCAGCATCTCCTGAGCCAGTTCGTAGAATTTCATAATGGTCTTGAGCATGAGACCAGCTTTTGCCGGCATACAGTAGGTGTCAACTTCATGATAGGCGCTTTGCTGCAGAAAGTCCTCGCGTATCATCCTGGCGGTAAGAAGCAATAATTTGTCTCCTTCGGGCAAAGCCTCGGGGCCTACGAGCCTCACAATTTCCTCCAGTTCAGCCTCCTGCTGCAATACTCTCAGGGCGCTGGCTCTGGTATTCTCCCACCCCTGGTCATGCTCATTCCACCAGTCTTTAACTGCGTCCACGTAAAGGCTATAGCTGGTGAGCCAGCTTATGGCCGGGAAATGTCTCTTGTTGGCCAGCGAAACTTCTAACGCGTACAGGGCATCTATTATCCTAAGTGTGTTCTGGGTTACCGGTTCGCTGAAATCGGCTCCGGGGGGACTCACAGCACCGGCTACTGTTACTGAGCCCCTCCTTTCAGGATTGCCCACGCATTCAACCATTCCTGCCCTTTCGTAAAAAGATGAAAGCCGGGACCCCATATACGAAGGAAAACCTTCCTCCCCGGGCATTTCCTCAAGTCTTCCACTCATCTCTCTCATGGCTTCAGCCCATCTCGAAGTTGAATCAGCAACCAGCAAAATGTCGTAACCCATGTCCCGGAAATACTCGGCCATAGTAATGCCAACAAAAATACTTGCCTCCCGGGCCACGACAGGCATGTTGGAGGTATTAGCCAGAAAGATCTCTTTCTCCTGTAACAATCTTCCTGTATTGGGGTCCTTGAGCTCTCTGAAGCTAGAAAGCACGTCAGCCATCTCGTTACCCCTTTCCCCACAGCCGACATAGATGTTCAGATGCGTCTGGGCCCATCTGGCCAGCTGTTGCAAGGCGACGGTTTTTCCGGTACCAAAGCCGCCGGGTATCGAAGCTTTGCCGCCGAGAGCGAGAGGGAACATGTAATCCAAAATGCGCATGCCAGTAGTGAGCAAGCCCGAAGGGTCAAACCTCTGTCTGTAGGGCCTGGGCTTTCTTACGGGCCATCTCTGCATCATCGTGAGTTCTTTTGCTTCCCCATCATGTTCCACCCAGGCAACAGGCTCTTCGACGGTGTATTCTCCTGTGCGTATGTCCTTTATTGTGCCTGTGATTCCTGCCGGCACCATTATCCTGTGTTCTATCAGGTGTGTCTCGGGAACCGTGCCTATTATATCTCCCTGGCTGACGGCATCCCCCGCCTTGACTGTGGGTGTGAACTGCCATTTTATGTCGCGGGGTAGTGCTGCGGATTTGACGCCCCGTTTTATGAACGGGCCGGTATCTTCACCCAGCCTGAGTAAGGATTTCTGTAGCCCATCGTAGATAGAACCTACGAGCCCAGGGCCCAACTCCACGCTCAAGATTGTTCCCGTTCCTATCACAACCTCACCCGTTTTCAACCCCAGAGTATCCTCGTGTGCTTGAATTATCGCCCTATCCCCTTCCAGTCCTACTATTTCCCCGACGAGCCCCTCTTCACCTATCTCAACAACTTCATAAACCTGGGAACCCTTCATCTCATCGGCTATAACTAGAGGACCCGAAACTCTCCATATTTTGCCCATATCTTCAACCTCCTGCTATTGCTATGATTTCAAATCTCAACTTCAAACCCGATAGATTCTCTGATAAGTGCCCTGTAATGTTCCTTAATATCAGGGTACTTTGTGCCAAACTTCGATGGGACCTCGATGATTACAGGAGTCATTCTTCTCCCTTTTCTGACCTGGGCCACTACGTCTTCAACATATTCTGCATAGTCCTCCAGCATTATCACTATGCCAACATCAGGCTCGCTTAGCAACTCGGTCAGCGCCTTCCTCACATTTTCACGGACATCGTGATCGCCCTTTATCATGTAGTAATTGCTGATACCAGCCAATCTAAGTGCACTAACCAGCTCTTCGTCTCCTATAACAGCTATGTCTAAGTCTCTCATAGGCATCATGTCACAGCACCAGATAATTCTTTATTTCTTGAACGGGTACACCGTCGATAATTGCTTTCAGGACCAGCCTCAAGTTCCGTACTTCAACCTCCTTGAGGACCAAATACCAGGCCATAACCAGAGGGGACAGCACCCTTGGTGACAGCATTTCCTGGAGCATTCTGAATTTGTGCTTATCGATAACCTCTTCTACAGCCGTGATGTTCTTTGTTTTATCGAAGCTGGCAGACACTTCGTTTGCTATATCCTGATATTGGGCGATGTCCAGCCTGGCGGGCAAGTCCGCTAATTTGAGGGATAGTAGTTCCTTGATAGCTTTGTCTGGAATTCTATACCCGCCGGCAATGGTACATTCGGCAGCATCAAGTCCGGCGCCTTCGATGATAGCCCTCGAGGCGATTTGAAGGTTTGTCAGGTCTATCACCAGGCCCAGGGCCTTGGTAAGCACAGAGCCATCTTTTATTCTTCTTGCCATGTTTAGCATTTCTTTATAGTACTCACCGTCCAGCCTGGCCTCGATAACGAGCTTGGACTTTGCGCTTTTATCCGCCTTGTACTGTTCCAGGGCAGGTAAAAAATCTGCCAGTTGGCACTTGATGAGTAGCTGAATGATGTCATCAACGGTCTCGGCGTTGAAGAGTTCGTCCAGCAGTCCGTGATTGTGGATAACCCCGACCGGTATCATACGGGCTTTCTTGCCACCCGAGATACCTAGCAAGGCAGCTTTGATATTTGAGACATCATACTTCACCACGTATGCTCGGGACACCTTCAGTACGTCTCGGGGCAGGAACTTGAATGATTCTACATATTTGATGCGCTGCGCCAGATAACCCCACAAGCATTCATCGAGATAATCAAAACTCCTGACGGGCAACTCCTCCAGATAGCTTCCTATAGCGGTCTCCCTGATAGTTGCCAGCGCATCCTTCAGGTTAGACGCTGTCGCCATTCTGTCTATATGTTCGGATGTAACAGTCTTAGGTTCCTCACCTTTCAGACAAGCAGATATAAACGCGTATTTTGGAGTAAGCACGTCATTCCCTTATGGAGCTTCGAACAGTTTCTTGTTTATCTCGGGCAATAGCTTTGGCAGCAGCATCTCGAGTCTGGTTTCGTAGGTGTTATCTATCCTGAGCTTTCCCTCGACATCCTCAGCTATGACTCCCCCCCGGCAGTCGGATTCCCTGACATCCACTATCTTGCCGGATAATTCCTTGTCCGCCTCCAGTAGTTTCTTGGCGGTGCTCACATCTTTGGGAGCAACGTAAATTCTGCCTTTGTCCGCGCCGAGTCCTGCCATAGCTTCCCTGATCAAGTTCAGAAAATGACTTTCGTCGCTTGAAACTCGGGACAATTCCTGCTGCGCCCCGTCAATTATCCTGGCAATTGTGTCAGCTTTGGCTCGCGATAGCTGCTGTCGTGCTTTTATGGAAGCTTGAGCCAGGATTCTGGCCGCCTCTGCCTCTGCCTCTGCCAGCATTTTACTCTTCTCTTCCTCGAACCTTGCCTCTCGCTGTCTCTTGGCTTTCTCTATCTCTTCTTGCGCCTTCTTCTCAGCCTCTTTTGTTATATTCTGGGCCTCCAGCTTCACTTTGCTGACAATCGCTTCACTTATTTTTTCCATTCTTAATCGATCCTTAGAAAAGCCCTAACATTGCCAGTGCCATTATGGCAAATACCAGCCCCAGCACACCTATCAGCTCGACGAACACGGCCAGCATCATGGAGTTAGTCAATATTCGCCCCTTTGTCTTGGGCAGGAGCGAGATACCGGAAGCACACACGGCTCCCTGGTATGCTCCCGAAAAGCATTCAGCCATGGCGACTATGACACCGATGCCCAATACTGCGAAACCCATGCCAACGCCATCGGTCATGGCAGCGAGTGTGGGCCTTACCGTTGTCAGTATAAGTATCAGTGTTATGAGGCCATAAAAGGTCTGGGTCATTGGTAGTGAGGCCAGGAGAATTACATTCCTGAGTTGTCCTGGTTCCTCAGACAGCGTAGCTGCCCCGGCCGAGCCGGCGATACCGATGCCCACGGCTGAGCCGGTCAGGCCTCCAGCCAACGCTATGGCACCTCCGAGGATTGCCAGGGATTCGGGGCTGATTAGCATCTTACACCTCCTAAGTATTTCTTGACTGCGTTCACACTTTGAAAAATGCGGGTCGAGCCTTCAACCGAAACGGGCTGTATCTCGTGCCGCCTCCTTCATAGAACTTGAACATGAACTCCACAAAGCATAGTCTAAGGGAGTGTACAAAGCATGTTATGCCGCTGAGTACTAGGTTAAGCACGTGTCCTACAAGCAGAACTAATACGAATACCAATGTGCCAATGATGGCCTGGACTATTCCGGCAGGCAGCATTCCGGATAATAACTCTGCCATGAGGTTGAAGCAGTATGCCAGGTAATATGTGGCCAGCCCCACACCGGCCAGCCTGGCATATGACATAACATCACCCAGTATTCCGGTCACATCAAATAGCCAGAAGATGCCGCCCAGGAAAGCACCCTTTTCCATCAAGGATGAGACGACGATTAATACTACTCCTAGAATGGCAACATATAGCAGGATGGAATAAATTTGCTCAGTTAACAGTGGAATGTTTATGCCGAGTATGACATGCATAATCCAGGGTATGGCGCCAATTTGAAGCATGAATAGCCCCGCTTTGTTAGGCACTATCGCTTTTTGCCGTTCCTTTATCCCCCTGACAAGCGCGAGCATGTGGGCTATGTTTATGTGAACCAGACCTATTACGAGTGAAAGGCCTATAAATAACACAGGGTCTGAGAAAATTCCTTGGATTGTCTGGGCAAGTGCCAAGCTCTCGATGCCGAAAAACCGGTAGAAGTCGCCCAAATAGCTTCCTGTAAGCGCACCAATCACCAGGGCAACTCCGCCACTAATGTAGATTATACGTTGGAATAGCTTGAAACCTTCAGATTCGGGGTCGTCAACGAGAATTCGCAGGCCACGGTATGCAAATAGCATGAGGAGGGCAGCGTACACCACATCCCCCAGCATGAGGCCAAAAAAAATGGCAAAGGAGTACGCTATTATCGGGGTGGGGTCCCATTCCCTGTACTTTGGCGTACCGAACAGGTTTACGATGACCTCGAACGGCTTGAGAGGGCTTGGGTTCTTCATCTTAACGGGCGGCTCCTCTGCCAGCTCCGGCTTCCTCGTGTCGATAAACACGTAGCCTATATTCTCCTTGAGTTCAGAAATTGTAGCCTCGACGTTATTCTCCGGAATCCACCCTTCAATCAAAGTGACGTATTCTGCCTCGGAGGCTTTGGCTAAAACTGCCAACCTTTCAGCTTCTGCCGATAATGCCTCCCTGAAAAGGACGAGCTTTTCCAGATTCTCCCTGGTCTTGCTTTCAATCTCGGCCTGAAGCTTTGTCAAATCTTGTTCAAGATTGTGGATTTTGCCGTCGGCTACCTCAAGGAATTCCCTCACGGTCGAATCTTCCTCTGGTATGGGCAAAACCTTGCCCCCCGCATCACTGACTATAGAATCTATAGGTTCCCTGTCTTGGATTCTGGCAATGGCATACAAGACAGTCTCGTTTTCCACTGTACCCGAAACATCCTCGAGCATGTGGTCTCTCAGTTTAGGATATGAAGTTTCAAATACGTCGTTGGGAAACACAAAGACCCGGGAAAAAAGATAACTTCCAGAGAAATTCAAATCTCCCAATCTAACGTCGGCCTGCTGCTCAAGGGAGTCGAGATACTTGCTTAGTTCTGTTAGCGCCTTGACATCCTCGTCGAGTTTGCTGGCGCTTTGATG
>JAWOCP010000019.1:0-22492 GCA_046483735.1 Dehalococcoidia bacterium | reverse complement strand
AGTTCACTATGAGCCCTTATATCAAGTGGACATCTTGCGCAGTGCGGAGGACAAGCCAGCTTATCGTGTCATCGAAGGCGATTTTGTGTCTATGGAGGACGGGACGGGGGTTGTGCACATAGCCCCGGCGTATGGCGAGATAGACTTTGAAGTGGGAGAGAAGGAGGGTTTGCCGCTCGTGCATACGGTGGAGTTGAACGGGACGGTAACGACTGATCTGCTGACGGGTCTTACTCCTAGGATGAGAGACCGTATTCAGAGAAGTGCTGCTCCCGTACGGCTGGGAGAGCCACGGCGGAAGGCAGATCTACCGGGTGCGGGCAAGTTCGTCAAAGAGGCCGACAAAGACATTCTGGCTGATTTAGAATCTCGTGGCCTGCTCTTCCGCAGTGAAAGGATTAGCCATACCTACCCGTTCTGCTGGAGGTGTGAAACGCCTCTCCTGTACTACGCCAAGCCAGCCTGGTATATCAGGACGACAGCTGTGAAAGAAGAGCTTATCTCGGGCAATGCCAAGATAAACTGGTATCCTGATTATATCAAGCATGGCCGTTTTGGGGATTGGCTGGAAAATAATGTGGACTGGGCCTTTTCCCGGGAGCGGTATTGGGGTACTCCGCTCAATATCTGGCGGTGTTCTTCCTGCACCAATTATGAATGTGTCGGTAGTGTGGATGGACTAAGGGTTCAGTCAAATCTCAGCGGCTTGACCATGCCCCTGGATTTACATCGTCCTTATGTAGATGAAATTAGCTTTGCCTGTCCCAAATGTGGTGGTAAGATGCAGCGTGTTCCTGAAGTCATCGATTGCTGGTTTGATTCTGGAGCCATGCCGGTAGCCCAGTGGCATTATCCCTTTGAAAACGAGGACAAGTTCAAGCAGAATTTCCCCGCGGACTTCATTTGTGAGGCTGTAGACCAGACTCGAGGATGGTTTTACAGCTTGCATGCCATCTCTACTCTGCTATTCAGTCGACCTTGTTTCAAAAACGTTGTCTGCTTAGGGCATGTTGTCGATGCCCGTGGTGAGAAGATGAGTAAGTCCAAGGGTAATGTAATCGACCCCTGGACTGTACTCAACAGTTATGGCGCAGATGCCCTGAGGTGGTACATGCTTGTTTCGACTACAGGGGAAGACACCCATCGTTTCTCGACCAAGATGCTGGAAGAGACGACGCGCAAATTCCTTCTTACTTTGTGGAATACCTATTCCTTTTTTGCTCTTTATGCCAATATCGACCGCTTTGTTCCTCAGTCTATGACAGCCAGCAGCGACCAGCCGAGAGCTTTCAGCAAGCTAGATAACTGGATTAGTTCAGAACTTCATCGGCTGGTAAGCGAGGTTTCCAAGTTCATGGATAGCTACAATCCTACCGCTGCGACACGTAGAATTGAGGGATTCATAGAGATTCTCTCTAACTGGTATGTGAGAAGAAACCGTCGCCGCTTCTGGAAAAGCGAGAACGATGCCGATAAACTGGCGGCCTACACCACGCTCTACCAGTGTCTGGTAACCTTGTCTCACTTGTTGGCCCCGTTTGTGCCATTTATTGCCGAAGAGCTTTATCAGAATTTGTTTCGCTCTGTTAATCCCGACGCTAGAGAGAGTGTTCATCTAACTGATTTTCCCGTATCAGACGTGGCCAGAATCAATGACAGGCTAAATAGCGATGTTGAGCTAGCCATGAAAATATCCAGCCTGGGCAGGGCAGCCCGAGCTAAGGCCGGAATCAAAGTGCGCCAGCCGCTGGGAAAAGCCGTGGTCCGGGTAGAAACCGAAGGGGAGAAAGAAGCTTTGGCGAGCCTGGCTGCTGAGGTAATGGAGGAGATAAATGTCAAGCAGTTGATCTTGTCGAGTGCGGCAGAGAAAGAAGGGGAATCTTCTTCGAACATGCCGGAGTACAGCGTGGCCGAGGATGCCAGATATTGGGTGGCTGTAAGCACCGAACTCACCCCCGAGCTCATTGGCGAGGGAGTAAGCAGAGAACTTGTGCGTCATCTTCAGAATATGCGGCGCAATGCCAAGTTTGATATCACAGACCACATCATTACCTACTACCGGACAGATGAGCCACTTGTCAGGCAAGTAATAAGTACCTTTGCCGGCTATATCAAACAGGAGACCTTATCTGATGAGCTCATCGATGGTTTGCCTCCCGACGGGGCTCATGGTGAGAAGCAGCGCGTCTTGAATAGCGAGGTCTCCTTAGCGATTAAGAAAACAAGTCCCGACTGAAACTCGTGGCGTTGCCCGCCAAAGAATCAATGAGAAGTAGCAACAGTATCGCTCATTCTGAGCTTGCCGAAGTGCGAACGGGATGGCGTTAACTCCTGGAACAAATCCAAATGTGAGCACATGGCCATCGTGTATTCGCAAGGTAGCTGATAGCTTACAAGTATTGGCCAGTATTGCGCAACAGGTATCCGGGATTTGAGGGGAGACATAGTCTAGGGACTCGGGCGTTCTATTAATCGGGCCGAGGTTGTTCTGGTATCCGCTCCTCTAACGAAAACTATTTCTACCTCTTGGCCAATTTCACTGGCTCGAATAGCCCGGACGACGTCGGCAACATTACCTGTTTCCTGGCCCCCGAAGTTGATGATGATGTCGTCCTTTCTCAATCCCGCATTGTCTGCCGGGCCATTGGCGACCAGTTCCACAATGAGCGCTCCCCTGTCCACAGAGAAGTTCATTGCCGCAGCTAGCGAGGGATCGACGGTGTACAGTCCCACTCCCAACCAAGGGTATGTCACGCGGCCATGACGAATCAAATCCGGGATAATAAGCTTGGCCTGGTCGCTGCTTATGGCAAAGCCCATGCCTTCCACCCCGGCCGCAACTATCTTGACGCTGGTAATGCCTATCACCTCACCGGCCATGTTCACCAGCGGGCCGCCGCTGTTGCCGGGATTGATGGCCGCCGTGGTTTGAATCAAGTCGTAAAGGATATTTCCCTCGATATTCGCCGTCACATCTAAGCGGCTGACTATGCCCTCAGTCGCTATTATTCCCTCGCCCAGAGCATTGCCAATCGCTATTACCCACTGGCCAAGGAGCAGCGAGCTTGAATCGCCCCAATGAACATAGGGCAAATCTGTGGCATCTATCTTTATCACCGCCAGGTCGGATAGGTAGTCGGTGCCCACTATGTTGGCAGGGAAAGTTCTACCATCGTGCAACTCCACGTAGATGCTGTGGGCATTTTCAACTACATGGTTGTTGGTGATGATAAATCCTTTTTCGTCGACGATTATCCCGGACCCGGCGCCATGCTCGGTGTATTGACGGAACAAGGAAGAGACGACCGTCTCCGTAGTCACAGAAACCACTGAGGGAATTGCCCTGGCGATTACCGGTGGAAAATCGGGCAAGGAAGTAGCCGGCTCGCTCTCCGGGAATGTCCACTCGGGGTCGGTATGTGGAGTTGAGTTGTCAAGCTGGGGTGGGCTAGATGTTGGAGGAGGAGAAAGAGCCCAAATACTGATACTCAACGTTAGCGTTACCAGTATTACAGCAGCGAGAATGTATTTGGTCTTGTTGGACATTGTCGTTGTGCATATTATAGCATCGCTACGCTCATCACAAGAAACCTCCCTTGGATTCAGGATAGAGCATGTCAAATGCTTTGCAGAAGCACGTACGGCAGGAAACTATCTCCAGCTGCCGTGAACAGACGGCTCCTCGTCAAATCCTGTTGACCATCATCCGTCGATGTGATGCCAGCCAAGTTGGAGTACCCTGTTGTGTTATAATTGGCTACAAAACTCAGAGCGAAGGAGTGCAATGCCTGAAGGAAAAGTCGGCATCATCGGCGGAAGCGGGCTTTACAGAATGGAAGGGATGACGGAGGTGGAACGGGTGAAGATGAACACGCCTTTCGGTGAGCCCAGCGATGCTATTATCCTGGGCAATGTTGAAGGGGTAGGGGTTGCCTTTCTCCCCAGACATGGCGAAGGACATCGAATAGGGCCCGGTGAACTACCGGCGAAAGCCAATATCTATGCTTTGAAATCTCTGGGGGTAGAAAGGATTATCTCTGTCTGTGCTGTGGGAAGCCTTAACGAAGAGATAGAGCCGCTCGATGTGGTCATTCCTGACCAGCTAATAGACTGTACCAAAGGAAGGGCCAGTACCTTTTTCACAGATGGGATAGTAGCACATGTCTCTCTGGCCGAGCCGTTCTGTTCGGTTCTGAGTCAAATCTCGTTTGAGGCAAGCACCGGTGTCGGTACCAGAGTACATAAAGGTGGTACTTATCTGGCGATGGAGGGGCCGCAGCTCTCCACAAAGGCTGAGGCGCAGCTTTACCGCTCCTGGGGCGCCGATGTTATCGGGATGACAGCTTCGCCCGAAGCTAAATTGGCTAGAGAGGCGGAAATATGCTATACCACGCTTGCTCTTGTCACCGATTATGATTGCTGGCATCCAATTCACGAATCGGTGACCACGGAAATGATTTTGACCAATCTCCAGAAGGCTGTTGATACTGTCAAGAGAATCCTCAAGTTACTGCTGCCTTCTATACCGCAGAAACGAGACTGTGCTTGCGCTAGCGCCCTCAGGTTTGCCATAGCCACTGAGAAGAAATACATATCAAAAGAGAAGAGGGCACAGCTGGAGCTGTTAATTGGCAAGTATTTGGACCGGAGGGAAGATGTCTGCCAGGCTTGAGTTTGGCTGTTTGGCCACTGCTATCGGCAGCATGCCCCATGTGAATCCTGATGAGGCTTCCTCCGTCGTTACGAGATACCTTGCCGACATTCCGGCCTGGCCACAATTACCAAAGCGCTGTCCTGAAGAAAATATGGTTATTCAATTCAGCGAGGGTTTCCCCGGGATAGCCATGAACGGGGACAAAATTCACATCCAGCCGTCGGCCGATTTTGAGAGCGAACTGGAGCGAATTCACATTGACTGTGAACAGGATAATTCCCGCAAATATGGCATTTCCGCCGAATATTCTGCCGGGCTCACTGTTTTCCTCTCCAAAGCAGCGGGTAGCAAGATGGTCAAGGGGCAGATAACCGGTCCTGTTACCTGGGGCCTGATGGTTACTCGCACGGACGGTCTGGGCATCCTCTATGATGACACCCTGGCTGAAACTACGGCTAAGTTTTTACGGCTGAAAGCTTCGTGGCAGGAAAATGCCTTGAGAAAGATATCGCCTAATACCATTATCTTTGTTGACGAGCCCCATCTGGTTTCCTTGGGCTCGGTGTTCACTCCTATTCCCGAAGAAAAAGTGCCTGTTCTGCTGGACGAAGTGTTCCAGGGAATAAAAGGGCCGAAGGGATTGCACTGCTGTGGAAATAGTAACTGGTCAGTGCTTCTGGACACAGAAATCGATATTCTCAGCTTTGATGCGTATAACTATGCCTCTTCGCTAAACACTCACTCTGACAAAGTGAAGTCCTTCCTTGAGCGTGGGGGCAGCATTGCCTGGGGTATAGTTCCCAACGACGAAGAGGCCTTGGCTAAGGAGTCTCTGTCCAGTCTTCGTGACCGGCTGGAAGATTCTATGGCTATGTTTACCAGGGATGGCGTCAGGTTCAGGCAGATTATAGCTCAGGGGTTGATAACTCCTTGCTGTGGCCTGGTGAGTTTGTCGCCTGAGGCGGCAAACCAGGCTCTGGAACTGACAGCGAAGCTGTCCGGTGACGTAAGAAGTCGATATGCAGGGTGACCCTGGACCTCTGTAGTTGCCCCGGTTTCATCGGGACAACTATCGTTCCTGTAAATCTCCTTCCAAAGCTTTTATTTTGTTCACCCTTTGTATGTGTCTGCCGCCTTCGAAATCCGTGGCTAGAAAAGTCTTGACGATCTCCAAAGCCGAATCGGTGTCTATGTCCTCTCCCCTGAGGCACAAGACGTTGGCGTCGTTGTGCCGACGAGCTCGTTGTGCCTCGAATGCATTGTGGCATAAAGCCGCTCTCACGCCCTTTATCTTGTTAGCAGCTATGCACATGCCTATGCCCGTGCTGCATATTAGAATGCCCTGGTCAAAGCTGCCTGAAGCGACTGCCGTCCCGACCTTGCGGGCAATGTCGGGATAATCCACGGGTTCCGTGTTGTAGGAGCCAAAGTCCTGATAACCATGCCCCTGATCTTGCAGAAAAGGCATAATCAGCTGCTTCAAGGCGAAGCCGCGATGGTCACACCCTATAGCAATGCGCATCATCACTTAACTCCAAATATTTACTATAAGCTGTGTCAATCTCGTGTGAAGGTATGATGCCCTGCCTTAGGATTACAGGCGCCTGGGCGGTGATGTCCACTATCGTGGATTCCTTTCCGCCGGGACATCTGCCTCCATCGAGAACGAAGTCAATTTTGCCTGCCAGCTGTTGTCTGACTTCGGCGGCAGTCAGGGCAGCCGGTTCGCCACTGATATTAGCGCTGGTTCCGACTATAGGGTTCCCAAGGTGCTGAATGAGAGCTAGACAAACAGGGTGGTTGGGAACACGTAGTGCTATGCTTGGGCCATTGGCCAGGTAGGTAGGTATTGAATCTGCTCTGGGTAAAACCAGAGTTAACCCACCGGGCCAAAAACGCTTTGCCAAGAACCAAGCAATTGGTGGTATTGCACCGGCCAGGATAGTCAATTGCTCCACACCCGCGATAAGCAAGGGGAGCTGCAGATGTCTGGGTCGGCCCTTTATCTCATAAATCCTTTCCACGGCCGTGGGGTTGAAAGCGTCAGCCCCCAGGCCGTACACCGTATCAGTAGGGAAGGCAATTACGCCGGCGTTCCTCAGGATTTCGGCCCCTTTTTCAATTTCCGGTTGCAGAGCACCCATCTTTTTTGATGCTAGTATAACACGGTACTTGCCCAAGTCAGAAATCACTTTCTTCCGACTCGAGCTCAGGGGAAGGTCTTGGCCACGAGCAGGAAGATTCGACGGCCGAGAGAGGGTGGGTAAACAGTTACGGGCGCGTTGGTTCAAAGAGAACTGTCGCCGAACGGGTTGATAATAGTTGTGGACGGTGATAAGCTAAATGCATGCCCCGCCGCAAATCTGAAGCTGCAAAGAAATCGGAAAGCTACAGAATTGCCGCCAGCGATGATATCGAAGTCTCCACTTATCTGGAGCTGGCCAAAGAGTTGCACGGTGAACAACCTGTAGTTGAGCCCGAACTACCGCCGAGCGAGCGTGAAACCATAGTAGTGCTCGACTTTGGCTCGCAAACCAGCATGCTCATCGCCAGGCGAGTACGGGAATGTCACGTCTATTGTGAACTTGTGCCTCATGATACGCCTTGGGAGGAAATAGCTCCTCTTAACCCGCGGGGATTTATCCTCTCGGGAGGTCCGGGTGGCGTTTATGATGCTGGTGCTCCTCTGCCTTTACCGTATGTTTATGAGAGCCGTCTGCCTGTAATGGGCATTTGCTACGGAATGCTGGCTATCGCTCACCACCTGGGTGGTCAGGTAGTTCGGGGAACGAAGCACGAATATGGGCATACAATCTTGCACATAAGTGCTGAGGACTGCCCTCTTTTGGCTGGTCTTCCTTCTTCTCTACCTGTGTGGATGAGCCATGGCGACCAGATAATAGAGCTTCCTCCGGGCTTCAATACTCTGGCTTATAGTGAAAATTCGCCGTTTGCCGTCATTGGTAATGATGCCGGCATTTACGGATTGCAGTTTCATCCTGAAGTGGCTCACACAGCTCATGGGAAAACCATATTCCAGGATTTTGTACTTCGAATATGCGGCTGTCAGGGCAACTGGACACCAGCGAATTTCATATCTGAAAGCGTAGACAAAATCAGAGAGCAAGTGGGTGGGGGGAGAGTGGTCTGTGCTCTTTCTGGAGGTGTCGATTCGGCAGTGACTGCTACCCTTATTGACCGTGCTATTGGCAATAAGTTAACTTGCATCTTCATCAACAATGGATTATTGCGCCGTGATGAACCTGAAAGGGTTCTCAATACCTTCAAGCGTAACCTCAAAATGGATGTGGTCTACGTAGATGCCACTGATAGATTCTTAGGACGACTTGAAGGGGTTAGCGACCCGGAAAAGAAGCGACACTTAGTAGGAAACGAGTTCATCCAAATCTTTGAGGAGGAAGCTGCCAAATTAGGGAAGATTGATTTCCTGGCCCAGGGCACTCTTTATCCTGATGTCATCGAAAGCACCTCTGCTGAGACCAAAGCTGCTACCAAGATAAAAAGCCACCACAATGTCGGCGGATTGCCGGCCAAAATGAATTTCACTCTTATTGAACCCCTGAGGTATTTGTTTAAGGACGAAGTTCGAGAAGTAGGTCTAGCTCTGGGGCTGCCTGAGGACATGATCTGGCGGCAACCATTCCCCGGTCCGGGACTATCCATTCGCATCATCGGTGAAGTGACCAGGGAGAAACTGGAAATACTTCGGGCCGCTGATTGGATTCTGATGAATGAAATTAAGAAGGCCAAGCTTTATCGCCAGCTTTGGCAAAGCTTTGCTATACTGACTGATGTCAGGAGCGTTGGCGTCATGGGCGATTACAGGACTTATGGCTACCTGATGGCGGTCAGGGCGATAACCAGCGAAGATGCCATGACTGCTGATTGGGCACGCCTGCCTCACGATCTTCTGGCCAGAATATCTGACCGCATAGTCAACGAAGTGCCCAATATCAACCGGGTGGTCTATGATATTACCAGCAAACCGCCGGCAACCATAGAATGGGAGTAATTGCTCAGCTTGGTGTCATTCTGACGGAGCTGCGATGGAATCGGGGCGACCGAAGAATCTTTGAGACCCTTCGTTTCGCTCAGGGTGACGCAAGGTGGTCGAATATTTGCCATTGAGCGTAAAATGAGATTAAGAAGGAGGTAAAGGGATGAGTTATTCTTACGAAGAAATGAGCGACGAGCAGCTGGACATCCAGGATGATTTAGAGATGCTGCGTGATGTTCTGGCGTATGAGTTGCAGGCCATTAATCAGTATCAGGAGCATCTGTTATACCTGGAGAATGAGGAGGCTGCCAGCACACTGGAGCATATTATTGAACAGGAAAAGGAGCATGTCGCAGAGCTGCTGAGAGTGATTCAGACTCTCGACCCTGTTCAGGCCGAAAAATTCAAGAGGATTTTGTAATGCCATGGCAAACAGAGTGAAACTAAAAGGGGTGAAGAAGAATAGGGGGAAGCATAAGAAGAAGCGATAATGGCGTTTTCTTCAATAACCACGGCAGTCGATAGTGACAGGGGGAAGGTGGAAGGACATAAGCAAGCGTTCGTAGCAGGTAAGAGGAGAATATGCTGTATTGTCCTGAGTGCCGCGCCTGGTGAAAAATGCAGACCTTCGAGCAGCCATGTATGTTTTCACGTACAATATGAGATGCGAAGTCCATGTGCTGGCAGCGGAGGCTGAGCGTGCAAAGGAGATACTAGCTGCCTTTCTCGAAGACTGACGTGCGAGAGCGAGCTTTGAAGATACTAGTCATTGGCGGTGGAGGCAGGGAGCACACTCTGGCCTGGAAGATTGTCCAGAGTCCCAGGGTGGAAAAAGTCTTCGCTGCCCCGGGGAATGCCGGCACAGCGGCCATTGCTGAAAATCTGAATTTATCGCCAACAGACATAGAAGGGCTGGGCAAGGCGGCTGAAGAGAAAGGCGTTGACCTTGCCGTGGTCGGTCCCGAGGCCCCGCTGACTTCGGGCATAGTGGGCTATTTCGATGGTCTGGGTATTCCTATCTTTGGCCCCACCAAAGCAGCCGCCCGGATAGAAGCAAGCAAGGGTTTTGCCCGAAAGTTGATGGAGAAATATGGTATTCCCTGTCCCAAAGGCGTCACCTTTGATTCTTATCACAGGGCTCGTGAATACCTTCAAGAACAGCGCCTGCCCGTTGTCATCAAGGCCGATGGTTTAGCCTCTGGCAAAGGAGTCATCATCGCTGGGTCTCTGGCAGAAGCTGACAAAGTCCTGGGCGAGATTATGAAGGCGAAGGTTTTTGGCCCTGCCGGAGATAAGGTCGTAATCGATGAATATATTGACGGTCGTGAGGTAAGCCTGATGGCTTTCACCGACGGTAAGACAGTATCACCTATGGTGCCGGCTTGTGATTATAAGAAAATCGGGGATAATGACCGGGGCCCTAACACGGGAGGCATGGGGGGTTACAGCCCACCGGGCTTTTTCTCTGCTGGAATGACGGAAAAGGTGACCAGGGACATCTTATTACCCGCGGTGAAGGCCATGGCCCGGGAGGGCACACCTTATAGAGGAGTGCTCTATGCCGGGTTAATGATTGCTGACGGAGAGCCTGTGGTGCTGGAATTCAATGCTCGTTTTGGCGACCCGGAGACCCAGGTCATTTTGCCTCTTCTCAAAACTGACCTGATGGATATACTTATGGCAGCGGTCCAGGGAAACCTCGACCGGGTGAAAATCGAGTGGAGTCCCGAGGCCTGCGTTGGAGCGGTTATGGCTTCCGGTGGTTATCCCGGCAGCTACAGAACTGGTCTTCCCATACGAGGGTTAGATAGTGCAAGTGAAGATGTGCTGGTGTTCCATGCTGGAACTAAGTCGGGAAATGATGGCATAATTTATACCGATGGTGGGCGAGTGCTCACCGTTGCAGCTGTGGGCAAAGACATAGCTGAAGCCAGGGAAAAAGTATATGATAACATTTCGCACGTCTCTTTTGATGATTGTTACTATCGTAAGGATATTGCTCTGAGGGAGATAATAGGATAAACTCAGAAAGCAGAAGTAAAAATGCAAAATGACAAGGCAACAGTAAATGAAGAATCAAAATGCAAAAGGCAAAACTATAGGCAAGGTATAAGCATTTTTGATATTTAACTCTTGATATTTGTGAGATTTGCATGGCAGTGGCATTAGTGGGCGTAGTCATAGGCAGCAAGACAGACACCGAGCTGATCCAGCCGGCACTGGACATGCTGAAGCAACTGGGCATTGAGTATGATTTCTCCGTTATCTCAGCCCATAGAAACCCGGGAAGAATACGGGAGTACGGCCTTGAGGCAGAGAAGAGAGGGCTCAAAGTCGTCATCGCTGCTGCCGGTTATGCCGCTCACCTTCCTGGCGTCTTAGCCAGCTGGACGACCTTGCCTGTGATCGGCGTCCCCTTGCCTACCAGCGACCTTAAAGGCGTGGATTCGTTGTTCTCCATAAGCCAGATGCCTGGCGGAGTGCCAGTAGCTTGCACGGGCATTGGAGCAAGCGGGGCAAAAAATGCCGCCTTGCTCGCCGCCCAGATTCTAGGCACAGAGCATAAAGAGATAAGAGAAGCCTATCGCAAATACAAACAAGAGTTAGCGAAGGGATGATATGATCGAGCGTTATTCCAGACCTGAGATGAAGAAAATATGGTCTGAGGAAAACAAGTTTGACCAGTGGCTGAAGGGGGAGATAGCCGTTTGTGAAGCCTGGGCTGAGCTGGGTGAGATTCCCCGGGAAGATGTAGTTAAGATAAGGAAAGCCAGCCACAACTTGAATCGTATTGCCGCGATTCTGAAGGTGACACACCATGACATGACCGCTTTTCTTAACTCGGTGGCCGAAAGCCTCGGTGAAGAGTCGCGTTTCATACATCTTGGTCTTACCTCTTCGGATGTTATGGATACCGCCCTTGGTTTGCAGTTGACCCAGGCGGCGGCTATCCTGGCGCAGGATGTAGCCGAGCTTATAGCCGTCCTGAACAACAAAGCCGTCGAGCATAAACATACCATTATGATGGGGCGAACACATGGTGTTCACGCTGAACCGACCACCTTTGGTTTGAAGATGGTCCTGTGGACAGAAGAGATGAAGCGCAATGCTCAGAGGCTGGCTGAGGCTAAGAAGACTATCTCGGTAGGCAAAATATCCGGAGTGGTAGGCACCTATGCTACTGTGCCTCCTCAGATTGAGAGAATAGCCTGTGCCAGTTTGGGGCTTGCTCCAGCTCCCATATCAAGCCAGATAGTCCAGCGCGACCGGCATGCCCAATTCGTGACCACTCTGGCTATTATCGCCGGCTCCCTGGAGAAATTTGCCACGGAGATTAGAAGTCTCCAGCGAACAGAAGTCCGGGAAGCGGAAGAGCCTTTTGAAGCGGGACAAACGGGCTCTTCAGCCATGCCTCATAAAAAAAATCCCGAGCTTTGTGAGCGTATCTGCGGACTGGCCAGACTAATGAGAGGTTACGCTTTAACCTCTCTGGAGAACATTGCCTTATGGCACGAACGTGACATCAGCCACTCCTCGACAGAGCGAATTATCTTACCTGACTCCTGTCTGGCACTGGATTACATATTGTCCGTATTCACCTCAGTAATGAAGGGACTCAAAGTCTATCGGGAAAACATGCGTCGCAACATTGAGCTTACCCGGGGGGTCATCTTTTCCCAGAGGGTACTCCTCGCCCTGATAGATAAGGGGCTAACACGGGACGAGGCTTACAAAATGGTGCAAGATAACGCCATAAAGGCCTGGGAGGAGAAGAAAGATTTTCGGGATTTGCTCGAAGCGGACAGGCGAATAAGAGTTCATTTGAGCAAAGATGAGCTAGATTCCCTCTTTGACTATGGTTACTACCTGAAGTATGTTGATGAGGTCTTTGGACGGCTAGGATTAACTGAGCTAAAGGCGGAACGAACTGAAACAGAAAGCTTAGCCCCGCGTGCTAGCTGAAGCAGAGGCGTAGAAATGTCTGTCTTACTAGAACTCAATTTGGCTCTTCCCTTGTTTCGGCGTGGCAAGGTAAGAGATGTCTACGATTTAGGTGACAAACTGCTCATCGTGTCCACCGACCGCATTTCTGCCTTTGATGTGGTTCTGCCCTGCGGCATCCCTGACAAGGGAAGGGTTCTTAACCAGCTTTCTGCCTTCTGGTTTGAAAAAACGGCTCATATCCTGCCTAACCATCTTATCAGGGTAATTGATAGCGTGGATACACTCCGGGATGTCCTTTCTCAGTTGACGGCTGACAGCTGTCAACTGAAAGCTCTAGAGTATCTTATCGGGCGCTCTATGCTCGTGGCTAAGGCTGAGCGCGTCCCTGTGGAATGCGTCGTTCGTGGATATCTGGCTGGCTCAGCCTGGGAAGAATATAAAGATACTGGAAAAGTTGGCGACATTGGTTTGCCCTCAGGTATGAAAGAAAGCCAGGAATTGTCTCAACCCATCTTCACCCCCACTACTAAGAGCGACACGGAGCATGACCGCCTTTTGACCAGTAAAGACATAGAAGACCTTGGCATTGAAAGCCTTTTTGAGGAATTGGAACAAGAGAGCCTGTTCGTCTACCGCTATGCCCGGGATTATGCCAGCAGCAGGGGCATAATAATTGCCGATACTAAGTTTGAATTTGGCTTCATCAATGGTGAATTAGCTCTCATCGACGAGCTACTAACGCCAGACTCAAGTCGCTTCTGGGATGCCAGCCAATATAAGGTCGGATGTTCCCAGCCCAGCTTTGACAAGCAGCCTGTCCGGGATTGGCTTGCAGCTTCAGGATGGGATAAACAACCGCCGGCGCCTATGTTGCCGCCAGAGGTGATAGAAGGAACTTCAAAAAAATATCGTGAGGTGTACGGCAGGCTAACGGAAAGCGTTCTCGCAGAAGAACAGGACAAAGACCGATAGAAGCAGAATCAATCAGTAGTCTAGATGTCTGGCTTTCTAGCCCCTTGAACATTATAGCTGTCTCGATAGTACACTAACAGGTATAGCTCTCTAAGCAGATCCGACTCGTTGTGCCTTATGATTTGCTGCAAATAATCATCATCCCCGTTGTAAAGGAATCCTTGCCATAGCAAAGGGACATCTCTGCCGCTTATCACTGGCTCGTTGAAATACTGCTCCGCATGAGAAAACAGCTCGTCTAATTTGGGCCACTTCAGGCCGAGTGTCTGGGCCTTTTCCTTCCAGGGCTGAAACAAATCTACCCCTTCTATCCTGATCCCCTTAGCCTGAAGAAATCCCTTCTCGAAGGGGAGATTGTAGGCGTAGAATGGCCTGGGCAGCGTGGGAACGAGTTCAGCGAGGCGGGCGATAAACGGCGCTTCGTCTTTCGAACTGCGGCAAATTATCTCAAGGTGACTTCCTTGAATGTAGCCGAAAAGCACTATCTCGTCGTGGCCCACATCAAGACCGGTGGTCTCCAGGTCAATCAAGGTTCCTTGAGGGATACCCAACGTTAACTCTCGGCTGTACGAGGTAATCATGCCTGAATCTTTCTGTTTTCTGCCAGTATTATACAAGCCAGATTACACCAAAGATAGCATAATGAGTTACAATTGGTACTGAGGGGCTCAGCATGGATTTTCAAGGCGCAGGCAAGATTCTAGTACTGGGCGGAGTTTTTCTCGCTTTCCTCGGCTTGCTACTGGTCTTCTGGCAGCGACTTCCTTTCCTGGGAAAGCTCCCGGGCGATATATTCCTGCAGAAAGGGAACCTTCAGTTTTTCTTCCCCATAGTAACCTGCATCATAATTAGTATTGTGTTGACCATTGTCCTGAACTTGGTCTTCCGTCTGTTTAGATAGATGCCCAAGCGGGATAACAGGCAAAATAAGAGCGAGCCTCATATCTCGAGGCTCGCTCCTGAATATCGCTATTCAGTTGTGAATCACCCCTACTCTTCCACTTCAGCTTTCGGCTGAACTAGCGCTGCTCCATTTCTCGGGAGCCTTGCCTTACAGACGAAGAGCTCGGGGCTTCCGTACGCTCTCTGGCAACGCACCCCATCTGTCCAGGTCGACTCCTGGTTACTTTGCCAAAGAGCCTAGCTCAGGAAACATCCATCGGCACAACCAAGCTTCTCTTCGTGTCATGCCCCACCTCCTTGCCGGGCATCGCACTTCTTTACCCAGCACTGTATTTTAGCACAATGTCGAGGATTGTGTCAAGAATTTTTACTGTGGTCTGGGCAGCTAGCGTTCCCGCGGCCTCCAAATTTGTAGCCGTTGCCTCTATGAATGGGCACCGCCTGCCCGCCTGCCTGCTCGCCGTACCTGCTCGGCGTATGGCTCCGGCAGGCAGGCGACTTCGGCAGGCGAGCCATAGCTGTGTGGCGGGCGAGCCGTGATAAGAGTGGTGGGCAACTTATTAATAGGGTGGGGATAAACACATACTTCGGTTCCGTAGACGTGCTTGATATTCGAAGCTGTCAGTATGTCGAGCGGTGTACCTTGAGAGTATACTTCCCCTCCATTGAGCATGACCATCCAATCGCAGTATTGAGCAGCCAGGTTCAAGTCATGCAAAGCGGCAATGACGGTCAGGCTTTGCTCGAGGCAAAGACTCTTGACCAAATTGAGAATCTCGACTTGATGGTTTATGTCCAGGTTCGCAGTCGGCTCGTCAAGGAGTATCACCCTTGGCTGCTGGGTTAGTGCCCGGGCGATGATAAGTCTTTGCCTCTCCCCGCCCGAGAGCTCACTTACTCTTCGCTCGGCAAAAGATTGCGTATGCGTCGCCCTCATCGCTTCCCAGGCGATAGCGAAGTCATCTCCTCCCTCGTAGCGAAGCAGTCCGAGGTGAGGGGTCCGCCCCATAAGCACTACCTCAAAGGCAGTGAATGCCCCGGGCAGAGCAGGGTTTTGGGGCACTGTGGCAACAAGGCGAGCCAGTTCGTGTCGTTTAATAGTCCTTATATCACGGCTGTCAATCAAGATACGCCCGGAGAACGGGCCTATTAAACGGGCCATTCCCTTGATTAAGGTTGACTTCCCCGAGCCATTGGGGCCAACGAGCCCCAGTATTTGGCCGGGCACAGCCCTCATATTCACATTGTGCAAGATGGCCTGATGGTTGTAGCCAAGGCTGACATCGTGCAACTCAATCATGGTACGCATCCTCTTAGAAGAAAGCGAGCCCCTTCCTTTTTCGCAATAAATAAAGAAAGAAAGGCGCTCCACAGAAAGCAGTGATTATTCCTACCGGAATCTCAGTAGGAGGAAGTATGGTACGGGCTAAGGTATCGGCGAGGATGAGGAAGATGGCGCCAACCAGTGTGCATAGAGGGAGCAAAAACCTGTGGTCAGGTCCCCAAACAAGCCTGACTGCATGAGGGACCAGTATGCCGACGAAACCAATGAGGCCGGTGAAGCAAATAGCTGCGGATGTAATGAGGGTAGCAGCAGTCAGCAATATGAGTTTGACCCTTTCTACGTTGATGCCCAGTTGTTGAGCCTGCTCTT
The DNA here is from genome assembly GCA_046483735.1 of Dehalococcoidia bacterium. Taxonomy (GTDB): domain Bacteria; phylum Chloroflexota; class Dehalococcoidia; order GIF9; family AB-539-J10; genus RBG-13-51-36. Next base: position 6,346 of record JAWOCP010000019.1, on the reverse strand, counting down.
CGTCAAGTTGCATTACATTGAGTGGCCGGGCATGAATCCAGATGACTGCGAGGCCTGCCAATACAGAAGGAAAGACCACCCACACCTGGGACCATCTGGTCAGGTAGAGCCCCCCCAGCAGCCAGAATACAATCCCCTGCAGTTGTTCACCGGAGATTGTCATGAGATAGGAGGTGATGGAGGCCAGAAGAGCATTCAGAGCTACTCCAGCCAGGATAAGCGTGGTGGCCGGCAGGGTTTTGCCCACACGAGCCAGCGAATAGACCACGGTGACGGCGCCTATTGCGCCGATGAAGGCGAATAATGGCACGGCTCCAAAAGCCATCCCGGCCAGTGCGAAAGGAGTAAGCGTGGCGATGGTAGCCCCCAGCCCGGCTCCCGATGCCACACCCAGCAGATAAGGGTCAGCCAGAGGATTGCGGAACAGGCCTTGATAAGTGGCTCCGGCTACTGCCAGGGCTGCTCCTACCAAACCTGCCAGAATGATGCGCGGAAGCCGGATATCCAGAATTATCGTTTCCATGATTTCCAGTCTCAACGGCGCCCCGAAAATTTCAGGAGAAAAAGGGGTAATATTAACGAATGGCAGTTGAGAAAGCAGGACTTGAAAAGTGCTGGTGAAGGGTATCGGAACGCTTCCCAGAGTAGTGGCAAATACGATTACCACTATTAGCAGTCCAGCAAGCCCGAGTAAAGAGTATACCCTCCTTTGTGGACGAATCCGGATTCCATCGGGATAAGGGATAACAGGTCCGCTGAACGCCTCAGATACAGTACGTGCCATTGCTAGATAAATCCTGAATTCTAATTTCTAAATCATAAACAAATTCAAAATTCCAAATTCGAATACTAAAACTCATTCCGTTTTGAATTCTTGCTATTAGTGCTTTGACATTGTTTAGCATTTCGAATTTCGTGCTTAGGATTTGTCATATTTTGCTCTGTCATTTCGCATTTTCACTTTCCCCTTTTGATTTTCTCTTAGTATTCAATGCCTTCCCGGCTCTTTATTCCCTGGCTATAAGGATGCTTCACTTCCCTCACCTCGCTGACCAGGTCCGCCTTCTCTACAATCTTTTCGGTGGCGCCCCGACCGGTTAAGACAAGCTCCAGCTTTTCCGGCTTTGCCTCCAGAAGAGAAAGGACCTCTTCTTCTTTCAGGAAGCCGTCGCGCACGGCAATGTTTATCTCGTCCAGGACCAGCATATCCCAGGACGGGTCCTGGAGAAGCTCCTTAGTAAATTCCAGCCCACTGGAGCATTCCCGGCAGACATCGTCAGGATTCAGTTCCTTGTAGAAGTGGGGATGTTTCCTGGCGAAAAGGAAGGTCTTCATCCCCAGCTGTCCCAGGGATTTGTATTCACCGTATCCGAACGCCTCTGGGTCCTTAAAAAAGGAGACTAAGCCGACCTTAAGACCATGCCCGGCAGCGCGAACTGCCTGGCCGATAGCGGCAGTGGACTTCCCTTTGCCGTCCCCTGTATAAACTTGAATTAAGCCTTTCCTTTCCATCTCAGTTCCCCTTTCCACTTCAGGAGGCATAGACCTTCACTTAGCTACCCTCAGGCTCATCAAATATCGCGGGGTGAATAAAATAGGCAAACCACTCTAAGCCATCGACTATTCTGGGAGCCGGGCGTTGAACTAAGTCATCATCGCACGTGAAGATTCCGCCTTCTTGACTGGCGTTGGTACTGGCGAGCTCAGTCGCGTTGAGCGCCCACTCGAATGACCATACGCTGGTGATAATTACTTCGGGATCGCGTGGCAGAACTTCTTCGATTGAGACTACCGGGTAACCGCTAAGGTCTCCGAAGATATTCACTCCGCCTGCCTTTTCGATCAACTCGTGAATGAAGGTCTCTGACCCAACGGTAAACAACGGGTCATGCCAGACGATATAAAAAACCTTCGGTCTTTGTTCCAATCCTTCGGTCTGGTCAGTGACTGCTGCAATTCTGCTTTCCATCTCGGATGTAAGCACGTTGGCTGCCGCTTCCTCACCGGTTATATTCCCCACTGTTCTGATATCATTAAGCAAATCATCGAGATCGGTAGTCTTTATGCCAAATACGGTAAGCTCAAGGTTTTCCAGAGCGTCGATAATATCCAGAGGAAGGCCATGCGCGGCCAGTATGAGGTCGGGGTTAAGAGCAGCTATCCTCTCTATGTTCGGTGTGTCATATGCACCTACCTTTTCCTTCTCCAGAGCTTCCGGTGGATAATCGCACCAATCTGTAACTCCCACGACCTTGTCGCCCAGACCCAGGGCAAATAAGATCTCGGTGTTGGATGGAGCCAGGGAGATGATTCTTTCCGGTATTCCATCGATGATCACTGTTCTCCCCAGATCGTCGATGAACTCTCGCGGTTCTGAAGTTATTGGCTCGATCGGCTGACAGGCCATCAGGGCCAGGGCTATGCTCAAAATCGCCACTAGAAACCAGTTTGTGCCCCGGAGGATTTGCTTGCAACACCTTTTCATGCGGGTCATTTCTGCCTCCTTGTATGCAAGTTTGCTTGGTTTTATACAAGTGCACTTGTTTTACAATTTTAAATATTGCCGGATAAGATGTCAAGTGGTTTTAGGGTAATAATTGAGAAAGTTTTGCGGTTCAGAAAGATGTGTGATTAGGAGAGATAGAAGATTTCCCCTATCTTTTCCTCAGGTCAACAATTTCATAATCGAGATTCTCCTCTTCCAATCTCTGCACCAAGATCGGAACCTTGTCCTCACTACAAACAACCAGGAATGGCAAGCCACAGTAAGCCGCCTCTATGGCTGCTTCCCTGACACCGTGAAGATAGTCGGGCTTTGCACCTATCTGCGTCAGGGCTACCAGGGCCTCCATGCCCATTGTCCCCACCAGCCTCGCTTCTTTTGCTTCCTTTTTCAATCCTGGAAGGTCGGTGCTCATGGAACCCCCATCCTGCACATTGGGTACCTTGGCTATGGTTACTTTGGCTGGCTCTATCTTTATTACCCCTTCAACGCTGCGAATGCCGACGTCCTGCCCTTTCTTGGCCTCGGTTACGACTATCCCTCTGGCGCCTTTATCACTTATGACATCGGAGGCGAAGAGCAAGCCTTCCTTCATGTAGAGCGATGCCAATTGCCCCACGGATAAGTCGCTGTCGGCTAGGGCAGTGGAGGTTGATATATCAGCCACGACCTTGCTCACAAACCAGGCATAACTGTGTAACTGCCGGGACATCTGCAAAATCCAATCCACACCTTCTCTGGTCACCCTGTATCGGGAGCGGCCCTGGAAGCTTAGCCAGCCGTCCTTTATCAATTCCTTCACGTACTCGGAGACTGCCTGGGAAGTGATGCCCAATCTTTGGGCGATGTCTTTCTGATGTATGCTGGGCTGATGTGCGGCTATTTCCATCATTATCTGAAACTTGGTAGCCAGGTTTTTGCTTTTCAGTATTTGCGCCATACTGCCATTATAGCATCTACCAACCAAGTTATAGTTAACTGCATGAATGACTCTTATTCTCTCTCCCCTGGTGGGAGAGAGTTAGAGTGAGGGGGAAATTCACCCTCACCCAGAAACCCTCTCCCGTCGAGGGAGAGGGTCTTGTACGAGATTATGGGGAGAACCATAAATCAACAGAGCGAGCTGGGGCAAACGTCGCTCAATATGCATGCATCGCAGCGAGGCTTTCGAGCGCGGCATACCTGCCTGCCATGCTCTATCATATGGATATGGAATTGGTACACCTTTGAGGGCGGAATTTGCTCCTGGAGCACGGTATGTGCCTTCTCTACGGACACCCTGGAATCAATTAGTCCCAATCGTCTGGCTACCCGAAACACGTGGGTATCCACGGGCAGGGATGGCTTTCCCAGGGAGAAGAGTAGCACACAGCTAGCTGTTTTATGTCCTACTCCAGGCAGACGCATCAGGCAGGCTTCAGCTTCAGCCATCCTCATCGATTTGAGGGAATCGAGACTGATACCGGCCTGCTCTTTGTCAATCTGCTCAAGTACCTGCCTGATTCTAACGGCCTTGATTCGGGATAATCCCCCTGACTTGATGGCTTGTGCGATGCGCTCCACTGGAGCCGAAGCTACGACTTCCCAGCTATCGAAGCTGGCTTTAAGAGAGGCAAAAGCTCGTCCCGAATTTGCATCCGAGGTATTTTGGGACAGTATGGTTTCTACGAGTACATCAACAGGTTCTCTGTCCGCATGCCATTCTCTGGAGCCATACCGCTGCTCCAGGAGCTCGATAACTTGTTCAACAGCCACTAGCTGAAAAATATCATGTCGGCGACTCTTGATGCAAAGATTACCTTCTAAGAAGTTGTAGTTGCCCAATTTATTAGGTGAAGGGAGCTTGATGAATCAAGCAACTACAAGAATGGAGCATTTGCGGCAACCTGGGTGAATCGGGTAAGATAGGGAGTTCCAAAACGGGAGATGCATATGACCCTGGTAGAGAAGATACTGGCCAAAAAAGCTGGCAAGAAAGTTGTGAGGCCGGACGAACTCGTCGAAGTCTCTGTGGACCGGGCTATGATACACGATGCGCTGGGTGCGCATACGATCGCCAAGTTCAGGGAACTTGGTGTCGAAAAGGTCTGGGATCCCGCCCGAATAATAGTAGTGCTGGACCACTACGTGCCCAATAAGGATATAGATACGGCCAAGAAGTGTCTCAATATTAAGAAGTTTGTCCTCGAACAGGGCATAGAAAGCTACTATGAAGTCGGGAAGGGAGGCATAGCCCACCAGGTGCTTGTGGAAAAGGGACATGTGCTGCCAGGAACTACTCTCGTTGGCGTGGATAGTCATACCACGACTTCGGGCGTGGTTGGGGCTTTTGCTACCGGGATCGGCGTCGATGAGATGGCCGTGGTCTTCAAGACAGGAAGGTTATGGGAGCGGGTTCCGGGAACTATCAAGATAAATGTTGAAGGCAGACTGCTGCCTCCAATCATGTCGAAGGATTTGATGCTTTCCATACTGAAAAGGTTGGGAGTGAGCGGCGCCCTGTTCAAGTCTCTTCAATTTACAGGCTCTACCATAAGGGAAATGAGCATCGAGAGCCGAATGGTACTAACCAACATGGCCATAGAGTCAGGTGCGACTAATGGAATCATCGAGCCTGACCAGAAGCTGCTGGATTTCTTGAGGGCGAGAACCAGGGAGTCTTTCGAGTTCATCCAGAGCGACCAGGATGCGGAGTATGCGGAAACACTTGAGTTTCTCGCTGATGATATTAAGGAGCCCGTGGTTGCCGTGCCGCCAAAGCCATCCAATGCTGTGGGAGTTACTGAGCTTGAGGGAACCAGAATCGACCAGGCGTTCATAGGCTCTTGCACTAACGGACGATTGGAGGACTTGAGGATTGCTGCCACAATACTCAAGGGGCGGAAGGTGGATAAGTTGACCAAGGTTATCGTCATACCAGCCTCACAGGAGGTCTTTAAGGCAGCTCTGGCAGAGGGGTTAATAGCAGCATTTGTAGAGGCAGGGGCTATGGTAGGTCCACCTACCTGTGGTCCGTGCATGGAGGCGCACATGGGCATACTGGGACCGGGTGAGGTTTGCATAAGTTCGGCAAATCGTAACTTCCAAGGCAGGGTAGGGGATGCGACTGCGCAAATATATCTGGCATCGCCAGCGACTGTGGCAGCCTCGGCGTTGAAAGGCCAGATAAGTGACCCACGGGAGTTTTTCCAGGAGGCATAGATGGAACTCAAAGGCCGGGTCTGGAAATTTGGCAAGGACGTTGATACTGATGAGCTCTTTGCCGGAAGGTTCATCATGGGTGGTGATGAAACAAGCAAGAGCCAGTATGAAGAGTTCATCACAAGGAGCGGCCTGAGCGATGTCGGGCATCGCGAGAATGTGCCCGCGGATTTTATCGCCGGGGTCAAGAAGGGAGATATCATAGTTGCCGAAGAGAACTTCGGCATCGGTTCAAGCAGACAGCAGGCTGCGGAAACATTGAAATTCAAGGGTATTCAGGCCGTAGTGGCAGACTCCATACATAGAATATTCTTCCGGAACTTCTGGAACCTCGGCTGCCCGGCCATAGACTTGCCGGGAACTTCCGCTGAATTTGAGACCGGGCAGGAGATAGCGATTAACTTGAGACAGGGTACTATCAAGAACCTCAATACGGGTAAGGAGTTTGAGTTTCGGCTGATAATTCCAACCTGGTTCATAGACATGGTGGAAGCCGGAGGGCTGATTCCATACCACAAATCTCTGGGTACTTAAATTCTGGAGCATTTCCTCTTACATAATATTCTGGTCACGTACTGTTCTAGTCTTTGCGAGCCCCGACCTGTCGGGGCGTGGCAATCTCCTCGGTTCCACCGAGATTGC
>JAWOCP010000131.1:0-4392 GCA_046483735.1 Dehalococcoidia bacterium | reverse complement strand
TTCCGTTAAGCAAGAATGATGAACGACAAGAAATGAGAGGTACATAGTATGGAATTTGATGTAGCAGTTCTGCCCGGCGATGGCGTCGGTCCTGAGGTGATAACGCAGGCGCTGAAGGCTTTGCAGACCGTGGGTGAGAAATTCGGCCACAGTTTTCACTTCCATGATGGCCTCATAGGCGGCGTTGCTATAGACACTCTGGGCACAGCCCTCAGCGATGAGACCCTGAAAATGTGCGAACAGTGTGATGCCGTGTTGCTCGGCGCAGTGGGCGGCTCCAAGTGGGATGACCCTCAAGCCAGAATCCGCCCTGAGGACGGGCTTCTGGCTTTGCGCAAGGGCCTGGGGCTGTTTGCCAATCTGCGTCCCGTTAAAGTCTTCCCCATGCTGGTGGATTCTACCAGCTTGAAGCCCGGGGTAATCGAGGGGGTCGACCTGGTGGTGGTCAGAGAGCTTACGGGCGGACTCTACTTCGGTCAGCCCAAGAAACAGTGGCGGACTCCGCAGGGCAGGCAGGCAGTTGATACCCTGGCTTATTCCGAGATGGAGATTGAGCGTATATTGAGGGTTGGCTTCGAGTTGGCCCGAAGCCGCCGCAAGAAGCTAGCCTCGGTGGACAAAGCCAATGTTCTGCAGTCATCTCGCTTATGGCGGCAGATTGCCATAGAGATTGCCGCCGATTACCCCGATGTTGAGCTTCAGCACATGCTGGTTGACGCCTGTGCCATGAGGCTCATTCAACGTCCGGCTGACCTGGATGTGCTGGTCACGGAAAATATGTTCGGTGATATTCTCACCGACGAAGCCTCGATGCTGGCCGGTTCCATGGGTATGCTCCCTTCGGCCAGTTTAGCAGGGATTCCCGGAGGCAAGACCTTCGGCATGTATGAGCCGATTCACGGCAGTGCTCCCGGTCGGGCGGGGCAAAACCTGGCCAACCCTATTGCGACCATCTTGAGCGCAGCCATGATGCTTCGCTATTCCCTGGCACTGGAAGCTGAAGCCCGGGCTGTAGAAGATGCCGTCCTCGCCGTCCTGGAGCAAGACTATCGAACTTACGATATAATGTCGGATGGCAAGGTCCGGGTGGGTACAAAGGAGATGGGAGATTTGATTGCCAAAGAAGTGAAAGGTTAAGGGGATTTTTCATGACACGAGTACAGCTTTATGATACAACCCTGAGGGACGGCGCCCAGCAGGAAGGGATTTCCTTCTCTCTCGAGGACAAGCTGAAGATTGTTCAGAAACTGGATGAGCTGGGCATTGACTTCGTAGAGGGTGGCTGGCCTGGCTCTAACCCCAAGGATACGGAGTTTTTCGCCCAGGCGCAGAATCTGAAGCTGGCGCATTCGACCCTGGTCGCCTTTGGCAGCACCAGACACGTTAGTTCTGGGGCGGAAGAAGACCCTAATCTCCAGGCCCTGCTCGAGGCCGGAACCAGTGTGGTCACTATCGTGGGCAAAGCCTCGGATAGGCAGGTAACGCAGGTTCTGGAAACAACGCTGGAAGCCAACCTGAGCATGATTACGGATTCCATAAACTATCTCAGGACCAAGGGGCGCAGGGTCTTTTTCGACGCCGAGCACTTTTTCGATGGATACAAAGTTGATCCTGAATATGCCCTGCAGGTGGTGTCGGCTGCGGCCGAAGCAGGTGCGGAATGCGTGGTCCTGTGCGACACCAATGGCGGTAGTCTGCCACAACAGGTAGCGGCAGCCATTAAAGCTGTTCGAGATTGCTTCGGTTCCCTCGCAATGACAGTGGTTCCTCTGGGCATTCACACTCATAATGATGCCGAACTTGCTGTAGCTAACTCCCTGGCCGCCGTGGAAGCAGGAGTTACTCAGGTGCAGGGAACCATCAATGGCTATGGCGAGCGCTGTGGCAACGCCAATCTCTGTTCTATCATACCGACTTTGAAACTCAAGATGGGCATTGACTGCATTACCGACGAGCAGTTAGGCAGGCTCAGCAATGTCTCTCGCTATGTATCAGAGCTGGCTAACAGGCCCCATTACGACCGGCTTCCCTATGTCGGCGATGATGCCTTCACCCACAAAGGCGGGCTTCACGTATCGGGCATGATAAGGTGGCAAGATAGCTACCAGCATATAAACCCGGAGCTGGTGGGCAACCGCCCGCATGTGGTTGTTTCCGAGCTGGCAGGGAAGGGGAGCATTATCTTCAAGGCCAAAGAACGTGGACTTCCTGTTCCTAAAGGCAAGGAACTCGAGGAGGTGCTCAAGCGAATCAAGTTACTGGAAAAACAGGGCTTTCAGTATGATGTCGCCGAGGCGTCACTGGACCTCCTGCTGCGCCGGGCCCAGCCCGATTATCGGCCACCTTTTGAATTGGTTGACTTCATGATTGTGGCGGAGAAACGACGCCGCCCGCCCACCAGGGGAAACCAGGACGAATCATTGTCAGAAGCCACTATCAAGGTCAAGGTGGATGACCGGATAGTGCATACTGCTGCTGAGGGCGACGGCCCGGTCAACGCTCTCGACCAGGCTCTGCGCAAGGCTTTGGTCCAGTTCTATCCCGACCTGACTGCGGTAACACTTATCGACTATAAGGTGCGCATCCTGGAAGAAACCGCAGGCACGGCAGCACAGGTCCGGGTGCTCATCGAGTCCAGCGACGGCAAGGAAAACTGGCGGACGGTAGGCAGCTCCACCAACATCATCGAAGCAAGCTGGCTGGCCCTGGCCGACAGTATCGAGTACTGGCTAACAAAGCGGGCTGACAGGCCGGAAATGTGATCTCCATTATGACGGGAGCGGAGTGCAGCGTCCATTTGCCGGTGGCCGTTCCGAAGCGTGAAGCGCCCGTGAAACCGAAGCACAAAACCATTTTGTCATTCCGAGCCCCGATGCAATCGGGGCTCGGAATCTCATGCCCTTCATAAGATATCGAGGTGCGCAAGAATCCTCTTCTTGACAATACCAATCAACATACTGTTGAATACGGACAGCTAAAACATGACGCTTGAACGAAAAATAGCGAAGCTATTTCGAATGGATGAAGAGGCGCGCCGGCGTCATTCTAATCCCTGGAGTGGGTACTCCCGCTTTTCCATGGTTCCGCTTATCGGGTTAGCATTCTGGAGCAGAGTCTGGCTCGGCTGGTGGTCTCTTGTTCCGATTATTATCGTGCTTCTATGGGTATGGCTTAATCCGCGAATCTTTCCCCAACCAAAAAGCACCGATAGCTGGGCATCAAAAGTGGTTCTCGGCGAATGGGTCTGGATGAATCGAAAGAAGGTTCCGGTGCCGAAGCATCACCTTCTTATGCCCAATATCCTGTCGGCGGTAAGCGCAATTGGCGCCGTTCCATTTGCCTGGGGCTTATTCGTCTTGGAACTGTGGCCAACAGTCCTCGGCGGAGTCGTTATTCTTATCAGCAAGTTGTGGTTTGCGGACCGCATGGTGTGGTTATACGAGGACATGAAGGATGCAACACCGGAGTATCGGAGCTGGTTATACTGATTTCAAGACTTTCCAGGCGGGACCCCCGGTGAACCTTGAGGTGTGAAGGAATCACTTCCTTCACGGAATTGCGCTTGTTCGTGCTTCGACATTGTCCACAGTCGGGGACTTGAAGCTCAGGATTCTACTTGTTCAGCACTGTACCCTTAGCCAGTCCAGAACGACAGCCATGGCTCGTTCATCAAGGCGCATTCTGTGCCTGGCGCCGGGAATCACGCTCAGCTCTTTGGGCTCTTTGGCTTTCTGATAAAGTCGCTGCGCGTGCTCCAGGGGTATCAATTCGTCGGCGTCTCCGTGAACCAGAAGCAGCGGGCGGGGAGAAATTCTATCGATCCAGTTGATTGGAGTTATGGTCTCAAATCCTCCGGTCCATTGTTCCAGTGAGGGTGGGAAGTCTTTGTCCCTGATAGCTCCGATTTGGCGAAACCTCTGTATGGTGTCCAGAGGCGTTTCTCTTTGCTGGAGAGAGCGAAAATCCGCCGGGCAGGCACAGGTCGCCACGGCAGATACCCTGGGGTCATGGGCTGCTGTATAGACCGAAACCGCTGCCCCTCCGCTAAATCCGAGCAGGCAGAGATGGGCCCCGTCTACCTCCTTCAGGCCATAAAGGAAATCGAGAGCAGCCTGTAAATCCCGAGTCCAGCCCATCATGTCCAGGTTGCCTTGGCTCCTTCCCGCGCCCCGGAAGTTGAAGATCAAGGTGAGGAAGCCCGCACGGCAGAAGCGCTCCGCCAGTAGTGCGTAGCCCCTGTCGCCGGGGTCGGGGGGACCGGCCGGAATGCCGTGGCAGATGCACAGGGCGGGATGGAACTTGCCCCCGGACGGGATGTAGAGGTCACCGGTAAGCTGGAGCCCGTCGACCTGCAAGCGAATTTCTCTTATTTCCATCTTTACGAAGACGAGA
>JAWOCP010000076.1:0-10409 GCA_046483735.1 Dehalococcoidia bacterium | reverse complement strand
ACAGGTCTTCCTATCTTTATATCCCTTAGAAACCTCAAACCATAGTAGAACCCTTCGATGTCCTCCAGTTCGCCGGGTATGTCAATGCTCTGGCTCTTCTGCGCCCCGGCGGCAATAAAGACGGCTTCAAAACCACTGTTCTTGATATCTTCTATGGTGAAATTAACGTTGATTGGTGCATTGTATTTTATCTCGACCCCCCGCCTGGCGATATAGTCTATCTCCCTTTCGATGACTTCGCGAGGCAGGCGAAAGTCGGGTATGGCCACCGAGAGCATGCCTCCGCCTATGGGAAGAGCTTCAAAGACCGTAACAGGGTAGCCCATTTGAGCTAGAAAGTAGGCACAGGACAGTCCTGTAGGGCCCGCTCCTACCACTGCTACTTCTTGGCTATGAGTCCGGGGGAAGGGCTCTGGCGCGGGTAATTCGGCGAGGTGGTCGAAATACCAGTCGGCAGCAAAGCGCTTAAGCGCCCTGATTGCTACGGATTCATCGAGTTCTCCGCGACGGCACCTTCCTTCACAGGGATGATGACAGATACGGCCACAAATAGCAGGAAAGGGATTACGGTCTCTGATGGTATCAATAGCCTCCAGGTACTCACCACCTGCAATTTGAGACACGTATTTGGGAACGTTGATGCCCACAGGGCAGGTATGCTGACATGGTGATATCATCAGGGCATCGCAGACGGCGGCCGGGCACTTCTTCTCTCTTATGTGAGTTTCATATTCGTCTTTGAAGTACTCAAGGGTAGTGAGCACGGGATTGGGACAAGTTTGCCCCAGACCACAGAGCGAACATTCCTTGACCGTCCTGGCTATGGTGAGCAGAGTATTCATATCCTCTTCACGTCCTTTGCCCTGAGTGATCCTAGTCAGTATTTCCAGCATTTGTCTGGTTCCCAGGCGGCACGGGACACACTTTCCACAGGACTCCTCCTGAGTGAAGCTCAGAAAGTATCTGGCCACTTCCACCATACAGGTCGTATCGTCCAACACCACCATGCCACCAGACCCCATAATCGAGCCTAATTGAGCCAGTGTTTCATATTCCACAGGGGAATCAAGAAAACGGGCAGGGATGCAGCCACCCGAGGGACCACCTGTCTGCACCGCCTTGAATCGCTTGCCCCGGGGAATACCACCGCCGATATCAAAGATAATGTTGGACAGCAGAGTGCCCATGGGCACCTCCACTAACCCGCTGTTGGCAATCTTTCCCGTGAGCGCGAAGACCGCCGTACCCTTGCTCTTTTCGGTGCCTATGCCGGCAAACCAATCAGCTCCTCGGTCGAGGATAATAGGAATGGAAGCCAGGCTCTTTACGTTATTGATGTTGGTGGGCTTTCCATCCAGACCTGATTGGGCGGGAAACGGCGGCCGTGGACGGGGCATGCCCCGTCGGCTCTCAATAGAGGCCATTAAGGCTGTTTCCTCACCACAGACAAAAGCACCGGCGCCTTCCTTGATATGCGCTACAAAGTCAAATCCCGAGCCAAGAATATCTTTGCCCAGGAACCCTCTTTGTTGACTTTGTTCCATGGCAGTGTGAAGTCGGTTCACTGCTAAGGGATACTCGGCACGGACATAGATGTAGCCCTCGCTGGCACCCATGGCATATCCGGCAATGGTCAGCCCTTCCACCACAGCATGTGGGTCGGCCTCCAGAATAGAGCGGTCCATAAAGGCACCGGGGTCGCCTTCGTCAGCATTGCAGATGACATATTTTTGTTTTCCGGGAGCCCTGCGGCAAAACTCCCACTTGAGGCCGGTAGGAAAACCAGCACCACCCCGCCCCCTGAGACCTGATTTCTTAACCTCCTCAATAACCTGCTCTGGAGTCATCAGAAGCGCCTTTCTCAGGGCCCGATAACCTCCACGGGCAACATAGTGCTCGATTTTCTCCGGGTTGATGTGCCCGCAATTGCGGAGGATGACACGCTGCTGTTTCTTGTAAAAGTTTATCTCTGAGTAGCGTGGTATGGCTTCGCCGGTTACCGGATCATGGTAGAAAAGGCGTGCTACGGGCTTGCCCTCTCCCAGATGAGAGCTGACAATCTCCGGAGCATCTTCAACCTGGACATGGGTATAGAGAATCCCTTCGGGTTCAATCACTACATTGGGGCCCTGCTCGCAGAAACCGTGACAGCCGGTAAAATCTACCTCTGCATGGCCTATCTCTTGCCGGGTTATTTCCTCTTTGAGCGCCTTATAGACAGCGTCACCACCACTGGAGACGCACCCTGTTCCCTCACAAACGAAGATAGTGTGATGGTCTGGCATGCTACCCTCCATCCTCCCGATGCTTGAACAACTGCTCGACCTTTTTCGGGTTCATATGACCGTAGACGTGGTCGGCAACGACTATGTTAGGAGCTAGGGCACAAACGCCGATGCAGGCTACTGTTTCCAGCGTGTATTCCAAGTCAGAGGAAGTCTCCCCCTCTTCTATGCCAAGATGCTGCTTAACCAGTTTCAATATCGTCTTCCCTCCCCGCACATGGCAGGCAGTCCCTCGGCATACTCTCACAACCTGTCTTCCTTGTGGTTCAGTATAAAGCTGTGTATAAAAGCTAATCACCCCTTGCACCTGACTAGGGAAAAGCCCCAGGGTTCTAGCTACAATGGGTATGGACTGAGGAGGGATATACCCGAACTCACGCTGGATTTCTTGGAGCAACGGTATGAGCGCCCAGTTCGACTCACTCTGCTCAGCCACAAGTTCATTTAGCCGTGTCAGGTCAACCTCTTCTGGCATTTCTTTCGTACCCATCTTCATTTGCTCCTTCATTTTGTTATAGACGAATCTCGAGGAGGAATTTTCTCTATTCTTACGCCGCATAGTTTCAGTGAAGGCGCCTTTGTTTCTGGATTCAGCGCAATGTCGAATAGCTCACTAACCGGAGCCGCGGGGAACGAGATTGGCATAAAGAGCATCTTTTGAGGGAGGCCATCGACGATCCTAACAACAGCGGTCAATTTGGAGACCGGTGAAATAACGATGACCGTATCGCCATGGGTAACGCCAAGTTCTTGCGCATCACCCTCGCCAATTTCCACGTAAGCCTGGGGAGAGAATTCTCTCAACCGTGCAGACCTTGAGCTTCTGGTGCCAGTGCCGAAATGATAGAGTGTAGTTCCAGTCAACAAGGTAAAGGGGTAACCCTTCTTTGCCTTTGGCGGCGGAACATGGTCGACCGGGCAGAAGCGGGCAAAGCCCTCTGGGAACTGACCGCCATGTACGCGCCCGACCCCCCCGTAATTAGTCGACTCGGCCTGATACAGGCTCTCTGCCTCCGAGTCAACATAATCAACCCCTTCATATAAGCTATAACCAGATAGCTGACAGCAGTCAATTATCTCGTCCATAACTTGCTGAGGGGAGGAATAGGGCATCGGAGCCCCCATTGTGTCAGCCAGTTTCAGGATTATCTCCCAATCAGGCAAACTCTTGCCCAAAGGAGCGATTGCCTTTTGTACCTTTTGTACCCTTCCTTCGAAATTGGTGTAGGTGCCGGTTTTTTCAGCGAAGCTTGCCGCCGGTAGAACTACGTTTGCCAGTTTGGCCGTCTCAGTAAGGAACATATCCTGCACCACCAGAAAATCAAGGGAAGCCAGGACTTCTGTAATGAGTCTCGGATTGGGAAAGCCCAGAATAGGGTTCTCTCCTACGATGTATATGCCTTTAATCCTTCCCTTTCTTGCCTGTTCTATAATCTCCAGAGCCGTTAACCCAGACTCAGCCGGCAAACTGGCCCGCCAACGTTGTTCAAATTTTCCTCTGGCCTGGGCATCCGTTACACTCTGGTACCCTGGCAGAAACTTGGGCAGCGTTCCCATGTCGCAGGCACCTTGCCCATTGTTTTCTCTCTGCAGCGCATAGATGCCACCACCCCTGCGCCCAATATTCCCTGTCAACAATACTAGATTGGCCAGAGCGGTCACGCCGTCTGTTCCTCCACTGTGTTGGGTGATCCCGGTGCCATAGATAATTGCCGCCCGGCTTGCCCTGGCATACAGCACAGCGGCAGCACGCATTTCTTGACTTGGAACGCCGGTTGCCCTCTCGACATACTCCAGGGTATATTCTTTCAGGCTGTCTTCGAAAGCTTCAAAGTTGTCCGTTCTTCTGGTGACGAATTCCTCATCCAGCAAGCCTTCGTCAATAATTGCCTTGGCCAGCCCGTTTACAAGAGCTACATCAGTGCCGACCCGGGGCCGTAACCAGAGATGCGCAAATGAAGCAAGCTTCGTTTGTCGAGGATCGATTAGCAGTAATTTGGCACCTCGTTGTTTGACAGCGCGCTTGATGGCGTATCCGACCGCAGGGGCTGAGGAGCTGGGGTCAGCGCCGATAGCCACTATGAGCTCCGATTGCTCCAGGTCACTGAGGTAATTCGTGGTCCCGGAGAAACCAAGGGAAGACCCCAGGCCAATACGACTGGCTGAGTTATACAAACGGCTGCCGTTATCAATATTGTTGGTGCCCAGCACAGACCTGGCAAATCTTTGCAGAAGGTAGTTCTCTTCGTTTGTGCACTTAGATGAGCCGAGGACGGCCAGGCTGCCACCACCATATTCATTCTTTATTCGCTGGAACTGAGAGGCTACCACCTCCAGGGCTTGTTCCCAGGGCAGTTCATCAAAAGTACCATCAACTTGGACCACGGGGTTGAGCAACCTGTCCGGGCTGTGAACGAAATCACAGCCATAGCTTCCCATCACGCAAAGCATGCCGTTATTCACTGAACCTTCCTTGTCTGGCAGGACCCGTACTACGTGTTCATCTTTGACTTCAAGGCAAATGCCACACCCGCAACCACAGAAGGGACAGGTTGTCTGAACAACGGTCTGCACTGTCCCTCTATATACCCCTTCTTTTTCCATTAGCGCACCCGTAGGACACAGCGCTACACAGGTTCCACAAAAGGTACACTCGGACTTCTCCAGAGGCAGGTTATTCAACGTCGCCGGTATGGCCGTGAATCCTCGCCGGAAGTAGTCAATAGCACCTTCGACGACCAGTTCCTGGCAGGCTCGAATACATTTGGCGCACAGTATACATTTGCTCAAATCCCGTTCAAGGAATGGATTGACCTCCTGGATGCTGGCCATCTGAGGAATCCTCTGCAACTCCACCAGCCCGATGTCAAGGTTCGAGGCAATTTGACGCAGTTGACAGCGGTTGCCTTTATCACATACCAGGCAAGAATCCGGGTGACTGGCCAGCATCAACTTGACTATGGTTCTACGGCGTTCTATCACTCGAGGGGAAAGAGTGTTAATCACCATTCCTGGTGCTATGGGAACCACACATGAGGCCAGCAAGGCGCCGTTTCGTTCATCTTCCACAAGGCAGACACGGCAGGCGCCCACTGTAGAGAGTTGAGGGTCGTGACACAGAGTGGGGATATCCACGCCTGATTCTTTCGCGAGCTCAAGAATGGTCATCCCCGGATGTCCACTGACCTCACGGCCGTCAAGAGTAATCGTTATCGGCGGCAAACCGGTATTCTTCTTCATGATACCAACAAGTGAGGGTGAATTTTTACAAAGGGCATCACTTCTTCTTATCCAGACCCTCTGGCCAGTTGGCAGACACGTAGGCAAAAGAGCGTGGGAAGTATCTTCCTTCGCCTACTGTCCTTATGCCAGTCAAAAGGTCCGAACTAACAGCACTCTTGGCGATGAAGCCGTAAGCCCCTACCTGCTTAGCAACAAACATATTCTCTTCGTCGTCGTATTGGGTTAGAATCAAGATCTTTGTCTCAGGGCATTCTTCAGTTATTCGTTTCGTTGCTTCAAGTCCGCTCATCACGGGCATTACTATATCCATCACCGCTACATGTGGCGTAAGGCTCTGTACTTTGTCAATAGCATCTCGCCCGTCCACAGCTTCACCCACTACTTCCATGTCCTTCTGCAAACGCAGCAGGGCGCAAATCCCTTCCCTGACTACAGAATGGTCATCTACTACCAGCACCTTGATTCTTCTCAGTGTCTTATCCAAGAATCTCTCAGCCCACGATAGTACTGAATCTGACTCGACTGGCTTGATCAAGTACTGTTCGGCCTCGAGCTTCAAGCCCTCGTCCATACGCCATCCCTTGAGCACACGCTTTTCGGGTGAAGCGTCGACCACAATGAGAGGTACTTCTTTGAGATTGGGACTCTGTTTGAACCATTGGTGAAGCCGAAACGCGTCTCCACGTGGCATTATCGTGCCCAGAATAATCAGGTCAGGTTTTTCGCGACGCGCTACCTCCTCTGCCTGTAATCTGTCGCTAGCAGTAAGCATCTGCCAGCCCTTCGCCAGTATTCTAGGCTGTATACCGGAAATGAACTCCGGCTCATCGTCCACCACCAGAATTTTCGCCTTCTGTTCCATCTTTTACCCCCTTCCTGACTACAAGTCTGGAGCTTTGTGGCCTATTACAAAGTATAACGACAGGTCTGTGGAAGGAATAGAGGCGTTCACCCCAAAAGACAGGGAAATATCACCTCAATTTTTCGGCGGTAAATGGTCCATTTATGTGGACGACGTTTCGTATCGGTAGGACGTGGCAGATAAGTGTTGCTGTGAAGATTATGAGCCGATGGGCTCAGACCATGATCATGCCCTTGCGCAGGGCATATTTGAACAGTTCAAGACGGTTGTGAAGGTCCAGCTTGGCCATCAGGTTGGTCTTGTGTCTTTCTACAGTTTTGGGGCTGATGACCAGCATCTGGGCTATCTCGTGAGTGGAGTACCCTTCTGCCAGCAATTTCAGTATCTCTCTCTCACGACCGGTCAGCTGTTCGGCAGTGTCCTTGCTTCTTCCTACTCTGGCTATCTGTCGATAATCTTCGACTAAGAGTCTGGCGATGGATGGAGATAGGAAAGAATCCCCCTGGTACACAGACCGAATGGCTGAGGTAAGCTCCGAGGATGCCGCTGCTTTGCTGACAAAGCCGCTGGCTCCAGCTTCAATAACGGTCAATACATATTCCCTGTCCTCGTATTGGGTCAGTACTATCACCTTTGTCTCAGGAAACCTCTTGTGTATTCTGCGAGTTGCTTCAAGCCCATCCATAAGAGGCATGACTATGTCCATGAGCACTACATCGGGCGTGACCCTGGCAACCATTTCCAGCGCCTCTCTGCCATTGGTGGCCTGGCCGACTGCCTCTATGTCCGGGGTAAGTGCCAGCAGGGCGCAAATACCATCACGTACGATGGCATGGTCGTCAGTTACCAGTACTCTTATCCTTGCCATATCTGATGTCATGCCCTATTGGAATCTTGAACCAGAGGGTAGTTCCTGCTCCGATCTTTGACTCAATATTGGTGGTGCCGCCAAGGAACCCGATCCTTTCTCTCATACTGAATAATCCACGACCTCGCCCGCTTTCCTCCACATCGGTGATTTCGGAAACGTCGAATCCTTGTCCGTCATCGCTAATACTCAGTGAGAACTCATCCGGTTGATATACCAGCACTACGGAAGCATTCTTTGCTCTGGAATGCTCGGCAATGTTGCCAATTACTCCCTGAGCAACGCGGAAAAGAGCAGCTTCTACATCGGGAGGAAATCGCATCTCTGTCCCTTTAACCTCAATCGTTACGTTAATGTTTAGGGGCTGAAGCCTGTTCTTGGCATGCTGGCGAACGGCAGCGGCTAATCCCAGCGTATCCAACAAGGCAGGATGAAGATTGGATATTATCCTGCTTACTTCCTTGTGTACTTGCACTGTAAGCGATTGGACTTTCTTTAGTCCGGCAATGAATTCAGCGTCTTGATTGCCGGCCGTTGTGGCAATTTCTATCAGCGCTTCTAACTGAAGAGCTATCCCGGAGAGCGATTGACTGGTCTCATCATGAAGCTCACGGGCAATCCTCCTCCGTTCCTCTTCCTCCGCCACGAGATTCTGTCGTGCAAGTTTACGCAATCTTTCCCGTGCTTTAGTCAATCGCTCGTGCAGTCTTGCCTGCTCAATGGCTATACCAAGTTGGTCCCCGATCGAGTGCAATAGATGTACGTCTTCTTTGGTGAAGCGATGTGGCACATGGCTGGCAACGTTCATTACCCCCAGAATATTGTCTTTCGCTCGCAGAGGGACGCTCATGAATGCCCGCAAACCCTCCAGGCTTATCAGGTCAATTCGAGCAGCATCCGGGTCTGAGGAAATGTCTTCCAGCAGCACTGCCCTGCCGCTTTGCGCTACTCTTCCCGCGATTCCCTCACCAAGCCCAAGACGCATCTCTTCTACATATTTATCGGAGAGACCGTGATAGACACGATAGAAGAGCACCTGACTGGTTTCATCGAGAAGCATAATACCCCCGACGGTTCCGTTTACGATGTTAACCACATTCTCGAGGCCAATCCTGAGAATGGCATCCAGGTCATGCAGGCCACTGATCGCTGCCGAGACCCGGCTCAAAGCCACAAGGTCATCATAATATTTCTCGGCTTCGCTGCCCGGACGGGACACACCCACATCAGGATCAGCTGCACCGCCAGCTTTGGCAGGTTCGTCGCCTTTTTTCATCGTCGGTTATGCCGCCAACCCGGCCCCGCATTCTCAAGGGCCGGCCAGAAAAACCACGGATTCTCCCATCACGAACAAGACCCTATCCCTTACCTGAATAAGCCTATACAAAATTGCAGCCTTTTGCAACCTCTCGTGTCTGTAATGATTTGAATATATAATTGACACCCTTGAACAGTCGGTGTAAAATACATTGTTTTGATATGGCAGATGTAAGACTTGGTTCGGGCGAAAGTTTTGAGGCCCTGCTGCGTAGATTTAGCAGGCAGGTACAGCAAGACCGCATTCTAGCTGAGGTTCGGCGCCGTAAGCACTATGAAAAGCCCAGCGAAGAGAAGAAGAAGAAAGCGGCGGCGAAAAGACGCAAAAGCTCCAGATAGCTAAGACATGGCGCTGAAAGATAGCATTCAGGAAGCCCTCAAGAAGGCGCTTAAGCGGCAACAGAGAACGGAAGTTTCCACGCTGAGATTATTGTTATCGGAAATAAAGAATGCCGAAATTGCGCAGCAAAAGCCGGCCGACGACAACAAGGTGCTCGATGTTATTGCCAGGGAAGCAAAGCGGCGTCGTGAGAGCATCGAGGCGTTCAAGCAGGGAAACCGCGGTGACCTGGTGGCGCAGGAAGAGGCAGAACTAGCTATTCTCATGGGTTATCTTCCTGAACAGATGAGCCGGGAAGAGATCAAGGCAGTGGCGCGACAAGTAGTCGATGCCGTCGGAGCTAAAGGACCGAGCGATAGAGGCAAAGTCATGTCGCAGCTTATGCCTCAACTCAAAGGCAAAGCTGATGGCAAGGAAGTCAGCGAGATAGTTTCAGAGTTGCTTGCTGCTAGCTAGGCTTGAAAACGACCCAGATTCATATTATGCTCTTCGTCGGTTTGCTCATCGGAATGACGTCCGGGTGAACGGGTCGATTGATGAAATATCTCCAACTTGCTCAGCTCACTGCGCTTTGACTCTTTGGCTGAACCCGATAATGGCCGCGCAAGAAAAAGGAGACTCTGGTTCCCGGTTGTCATTTTGTACCGATTGAATCTGGATTGGCAGTTGATTTTCTGAAAATGCTGGAAGTATCCCCATTTCGAGGCATACGGTACAACCAAGGAATAGTCGGAGATTTAGCCTACGTTCTTTGTCCTCCTTACGACGTTATCACTCCTGAACAACGGAAACGTCTTCACGAACAGAGTGATTACAACGCTGTTCGCCTGGAAGCCCCTGCCGCAAGCTTAGAATCGACGCGGGACAGTTATCAGGGAGCATCTATTACCTTTCAGCACTGGCTGAAGAAGGGAATACTTCAGCTCGATACCTCCCCCAGTTTCTATTTACATGACCATCATTTTAAGTATTGTGGCGAGAAAAGGGTAAGGCGCGGTTTGGTAGCTCGCGTTAAGCTTGAGCCCTGGGGCAGTGGCATATATCCTCACGAAGAGACATTCCCCAAGGCTAAGAGCGACCGTTTACAGTTGATACGAGCTTGTCGAGCTAACTTTAGCCCACTGCTTTCTCTCTACCACGGTTCCGGGCGAGAAGTTGCCCAAATATTATCAGAGTCATCCCGGGCTAAGCCCATGATGGAAATATCGGCCGCTTCTTCCCCGGCGGGAGGAAGCCAAGGTGAGGGTAAGGAGGCTCATACCCTGTGGGCGATAACTGATCCGGAAACCAAGCAGCAGCTAGCCCAGTTGTTATCCTGTCAGCGCCTTTACATTGCCGACGGTCATCACCGCTACGAGACAGCACTGGCTTACCGGCAAGAAAGATCACAATCTCAATCTGATAGCGGTAAGCTGACAGGCGACGGTTTTCAGTATGTAATGATGGAATTAGTCGACTTTTCTGACCCAGGCCTGGTTCTTTTGCCCGTGCACA
>JAWOCP010000176.1:0-4253 GCA_046483735.1 Dehalococcoidia bacterium | reverse complement strand
TCTTTCGTGATGTCAAAGTACTCACCATGCCCCTTGCCCTGGCCCCATACATACAGTTTCGGGACCTTTAGCGAATCCACCATACCCTTATGAAGCTCTGACCCGATGATAAGCAGGCAGAAATCATAGTTAGACAAAATGCCTAATGAACTTGCGTTACAATAGTTTACAGTCTTGTATCCAAACCTCTTTACGAGCACTTCAGTAATATAGTCTCCGAAATTTATGTTCCTTCTCTCTTCCCTCCAATGCCATATCAGAACCCTGTCGGCGAAAATCTGCCTCAGCAACGTGCTTATGACAGGCAACCTGCATAACGCATAGGTAAAAGTAAAATGATCGGGTTCTCTTAATAGAACAGCTGAGCGCTTGCAATCATTTAGTGCAGCTTTCAATTCAGCTACACGCCCGTTAACAAAACACCTGGGTTTCCTCAATATGGGTCCTAGTATATCGAGTGCTACGTGGTAAGCTAAGGCCGGGTGTACTATCAGGTTAGCAAGTCTCTTTGCCATGCTTGGCGAACCGGCGGGTTTCACATCAGCAGTATACCTAGAGCCTCTCTTGATCTTTTCCCCTATATGATATCCCTGCGACTGAATCAGTTGCTCCTGGCTGCATTTGTGTATTCTGATATGACCCTCTTCAGCCGCTTTTTTGACCAGTCTACTGGCCTGCCTATTTCTGCAAATAACCAGAGTCGTGCCCTTCGAATCCGTTCTCTCAAGGCCCAAATTCCAGGGGTCCGCCGCGCAGATATCGGCATCCTGGGCTATTTCTGAGCAATATTTGCACGCTTCGGGGCCGTTGTTCAGGTCATTTGACCAGTAGTCCTGCAAGGCTATGAACCTTTTCTGTCCGTTTTTCAGGTGGGCTGTGAATCCTCCGGGCCAGCCGCTGCCACGATATTCAATTTGTTGAACATCGTCCTCCTTCACATTCAACGTCTGCAAAATCCCCTTCGTAAACTTGGTGTTCGGCGTGTGGTTACAGAACAGGCCGATGACAATCACAATATTCCTGTATTTGGCCTTTTGCTGTAATGCTTTCAGATTCCTCACATGGCAGGGCAATCCGACAAAGACATATCGCTTATCATAAGCCAGCGACTTTAGAACGGGAAAGGGATTATTGATCGCATAGACGGAATTCGTACGCGTGGATAGAATGTCTTCTTTAGAATTGGTTATTATTGTTTCAGGAACTAGTGGGTTTCTTGCCCCCCCTGCTCTCGTTACTACGGCAAAATCGACGGTTCCAGATTCCAGGAGATAAACCAGAAAACTCTTGACAAAGCCTCCCGACGAAGCGTGAAACCGTATAGCGTCGTTACCGGAGTGCGCAAAGAATATTGATTCTATGTGCCCAAAATATTTGATTGAAACCGATTCCATCAAGCACTATGGTTACTTGTTCTGGAGCATCGCCTTATAGTCGTCTATTACCTTTTCCGTATCGCCAATGGTAATAATTCGACCTTCGTTGAGCAACATCGTCCGCTGGCACAACTCCTTCACGGTGTCCAGGGCATGGGAGACAAAGACTATGGTCTTGCCCTCGGCTTTGAACAGGTTCATCTTGTCCTTGCACTTTTTCTTGAAGGCTTCATCACCCACGGCGAAGACTTCGTCTATCAGCATGGTATCGGGGTTACCATGGATGGCTACCGAGAAGGCCAATCGCATACTCATGCCAGAGGAGAAATTCTTCAGCTTCATGTTTTCAAATCTCTTGAGTTCGGCGAACTCGAAGATCTCATCGTATATCCTGTCCACGTGCTTGTGGCCCAGGCCCAGGACGGAAGAGTAGATATAGACGTTCTCCCGGCCGGTCAGCTCGGGCTGAAAGCCAACGCCCAACTGAAGAAAGGAGGCAACCTTTCCGTTCAGCGTGACCGTGCCGCTGTCGGGGTATAAGACATTAGCCATTATTCTAAGCAGTGTGCTCTTCCCCGAACCGTTTCTGCCGATTATGCCCAGCGCCTCGCCTTTCGCGACCTCGAAGCTGACATTTTTCAGCGCCCAGAACTCCTCATAGTCGAACCGCCTTTTAATCAAGCTGACTATGTTCCGGAGAATTGTGTTCTTTTTTTCGTGGGGGATGCGGAATTTCTTAGAGACGTTGTCAACGATTATGGCGCTCATCCCAGCTCCTCGGCGAAGCGGCGCTGTAGTCTGCTGAAGACAAAGCTACCCACAAGATAGGCAGCGACGCTGAAACCAACGATAACCGCAACGCTGAACGCTGACGGTAGATCGCCGCCGATCATGACATCGCGGTATGCGATTATAAACTGAGTTACCGGGTTGAGCACGTAATAGGGCATCAGGTAGTCCGGAACTATATCCAGAGGGTAGATAATAGGTGAGCAGAAGAAGAGAATCTGGATCAAGACCTGCCATATCTGGTTGAGGTCACGGAAGTAAACAAACAGGGAGGACAGGAACAGCCCGGCGCCGTAAATGAAGAAGAAGTAGATAATGTGAATCAGGGGGAACAGGAGTACCGTGATGGGCAGATATCTCAGCAGGACAAGTATTATGGGCAGCAAAATCACGAACTCAAGCAGTGAGCTTATGATGTTGGCCAGGGTATTGCTTAAGACCAGTATCTGGCGAGGTATATAAACTCTGGTCACCAGGCTGGCCTTGTTGAGGATGGCAAGAAGGGAAGATGAGGTGCCGGTGGCGAAGAACCGCCAGGTCATTATACCCACCAGCAGGTTTACGGCGAAATTCCCCTCGCGTCCAAAGAGGTGACTGAAGACAAAGTACAGGACCATTGCCAGTAGAAATGGGCTGAGCAGAGACCAGAAAAAGCCCAGGGCGGTATTCTGGTAGCGATTTTTCAGGTCGGCTATGGTCAGGTTCCTGATTAACTCTCGATATTGCCACATTTTTGATTACCATTGTAGCTACTCAGGAGCTTTTTGTCACCCTCGACACCCAGCCTATTCAGTGGTCGATTCGGCTGCGTCCCTGTAAGGACGCCTGGTGTGGTGATGAGAGCTATTGCCGATCTGTTACAGATGTATGTAAGTGGCAAGAAGGGGATGGTGAGGGAGACAGATGAGCGGATGCAGCTAATAGACCTCGGCTGGCCTGCGGAGCATATACGGCCAGCTTGAAGGGGTGCCGTTCCGTGCAATCGAGAGAGACCCTCAATAGCAATCCTCGATTGGAATTGGCTTGACAATGTGGAAAGAAGATGGCTAAAGTAGCGAACGATACGGACATGAGTGCTTATGCTGGGGATGGGGAGAAAGCGGATTCTGGCAAGGTAACCGCAGATAATGCTCCGCCTCCAGTATCGATTGCAATGTGCACTTACAACGGGGAGGCACATCTCAGGGAACAGCTTGTAAGCTTTTCAAAACAGAAACAGCAGCCCGATGAACTTGTTGCCTGTGACGATGGCTCGACCGACAACACGCTGGGGATTCTCGAGCAGTTTGGCAAGGAAGCCCCATTTCCCGTGAAGGTGTACCGGAACCAGGAAAGGCTCGGCCCAACGAAGAATTTTGAGAAGGCCATATCGCTTTGCAGCGGGGATTTCATTTTCCTGAGTGACCAGGACGATGTATGGATGCCACAGAAGGTGAACAGGCTGGTGGAAGCTTTGAATAACAACCCGGGTGCTGGCTACGTTTTTTCCGACGCCTTAGTTGTCGATGAAGCACTTCGTCCTATGGAGTACACGATGTGGCGGGGAATGAAATTCACACCAAGGGAACGCCGCCGGTTCAGGCGGGACAAGCAACTGGATGTGCTGCTGAAGCATAACGTGGTTACGGGGGCGATGATGGCCTTCCGGGCTGAGCTTAGAAACCTTATCGTGCCAATCCCGGCCGAGAGTATACACGACGAGTGGATTGCTCTATTGGGAAGTTCAGTAGGGATGTACGGAATACCCATCGAAGAGCCCTTAATCCAGTACCGGCAGCACTCTCAGCAGTTGCTGGGTGGTCGGAAGGTCAGTTTTGTTGAACACGCCAGAGAAGCTGCGCTAACTAGAGGTCGGTCCTTTCACTTCCGACTGCGTCAGGAGGAGGCCAAGTACAGTCAGGTTTTGGAACGGCTGGCCCTTGCCGGTCAATTGGACACGCAAGTCGGACATTTGTTGGAGGGCAAAATCCAGCATTTTCGAGCCCGGCAGTCCATTCACAAGCGGCCGCACTATTTGCGCTTCTTCAGGGTTTGCAGGGAGTGTTTGACTTTGCGATATCAGCGATTCTCCTTTGGCTGGAAGAGTGC
>JAWOCP010000168.1:0-5654 GCA_046483735.1 Dehalococcoidia bacterium | reverse complement strand
AAGCAAGATGCGGCGGCAATACCGTTGGCGGTGAAGAAAGAGCTCCTGGATGAATACAATGATATTATGCTGAGCAGCCCCAGGATTCAAAGCACAAGAATCAATTACCGTGATGCCAGGCGCAGGGTTATTTTCGCCAATTCTGAAGGTAGCTATGTGGAGCAGGCCAAACCTGACCTCACGCTACGATTGGCAGCCATAGCCCGGGAGGATAATGAGGTTCAGCAGGCGGGACTGAGTTTAGGCAGCAGTGGCGAGTTTTCCGCCGTGGAAGCCCTGCATGAGCGGGCCAGAGAGATAGCGAAGCGCGCCGCAGCCCTACTTTCTGCCCCACAGGTTAAGGGGGGTGAGTATACTGTCATTTTGGACCCGATTCTGGCCGGAGTCTTTGTTCACGAAGCATTCGGACATTTGTCCGAGTCGGATTTCGTCTATCAAAATGAAAACCTGCGGCAAATCATGGTCCTGGGGAAGAGATTCGGCGGCAAACATCTGAATGTCGTTGATGACCCGACAATGCCCAATTTGCGGGGCAGCTATAAATACGATGATGAAGGGACGGCGGCAAGGAAAACCTATCTTATCAGGGAGGGCATCCTGGAGGGAAGACTTCATTCCCGGGAAACAGCGGCCAGGATGGGAGAAAGGCCGACAGGGCACGCCCGGGCCATTAGTTATCGCTTTCCCCCCATAGTGCGAATGACCAACACCTTCATCGAGGCTGGCAGCGCTTCTTTCCAGGAAATGCTTGGCGACGTCGAAGAAGGCATCTATGTCAAGGACTGGTATGACGGGACGACCAGCCTGGAGATGTTCACCTTCTCCGCGGGAGAGGCTTACATGATTCGACAGGGGGAATTGACAGAGTTGTTGCGCCCCGTGGTGCTGACCGGCAATGTTTTCACCACACTGGAAAATATAGATGCGATAGGCGACGACCTGGCAATTAATCAAGGTGGCGGTTGCGGCAAAGCAGAGCAATCTCCGCTACCCGTCTCTAACGGCAGCCCGCATATCAGGATCCGTCATTGCGTGATAGGCGGCAGATAGGAATTGGCATGTGGCAATGTCAAATGACAAAGCTCTAATGCCCAATGTGAAATCAAAGGGCAAACAGCAAAAATCAAGATGACAAACCAGAAGTCAAAGATGAGAAGTCGCTATTTTTGCATTTTGCGGGGATTTGTCCCGACTTTGCCCAGGATGCCGATGAAGTCGGCATTCAGGATTTAGTGCTTCGAGTTCAGAATTTGACTTGGAGATTGCTTCGGCCTAATTCATCGGCACTCACAATGACAAAGGGGGAGGACGCCTCGTAAGGGCCTTTGTGTCACGATTTCTGCCAATCACCATAATCAATATGATAAACTAACGGATAAACGAGGAGAATTTCTTTGCACCAAGCGCCCCGAGGAACATTCGACATCCTGCCTGAAGAGCACGCCTACTGGAAATACGTACAGGAAAAGGCTGTTTCCTTGTGTCAGCTCTACGGCTACCAACCACTGAGCACGCCGATATTCGAAGATGCCCAGCTCTTCACGCAAACTGTGGCCGGCGGGACAGATATCGTCGACAAGGAAATGTATATCTTCCAGGACAAAAGTGGACAAGAACTGGCTCTAAGGGCAGAGGGGACAGCACCAGTTTGCCGGGCCTACCTGGAGCATGGACTATTTAACCTGGCTCAACCCGTGAAGCTTTATTATATAGGGCCGGCCTTCAGGTATGAGCGCCCTCAAGCCGGGCGATACCGGCAGCACCACCAATTCGGCTTTGAGGCCCTGGGTGAGGCCGATCCTGCTCTCGATGCCGAAGTAATAGAAATGGCCTGGCGACTGTTCCTCTCCCTGGGGCTATCCGGCCTTTCTATTCAGCTCAATAGCATTGGCTGTAAGCTTTGCCGACCCGGGTATTTGGAAGTGCTGAAGCAGCACTATGCAGACCAGATAGAGCGCCTTTGCCCTGACTGCAAGGTCAGGTTGGCCAGAAACACGCTGCGCCTGCTTGATTGCAAGCAGCCCTCTTGCCAGGAGATAGCCAGAACGGCACCGAGAATCACGGATTACCTGTGCCCTGAATGCCAGCTCCACTTCCAGGAGGTCCAGAAGTATTTGGGGGCATTGAGCATCCCGTTTCACTTGAATCCCAGGTTAGTCCGTGGTTTGGACTATTACACCAGGACCGTGTTCGAGGTGGAGCCTCAAGACAAGGGAGGACAAAGCACCCTCGGCGGCGGGGGTCGTTACGATGACCTCATCGAGGCATTAGGGGGCAGACCGACCCCGGCAGTCGGCTTTGCGACCGGGCTGGAGAGGATAATATTGAACTTGAAGGACCAGAAATTGGCTGTCCCGTCATTACCCAGGCCTGTCGCTTTTGTCGCCTACCTGGGGCAAGAAGCCAAGCTTGAAGCTGTGAAGATTGCCTCGGAGCTACGAAAAACCGGGCTCGCTGTTATTATGGCTACGGGTGACAAAAGCCTGAAAGGACAGATGCGACAAGCTAATGCTTCAGGCAGTATCTATGCTGTCATCCTCGGGAAGGCAGAGATCGAAAACCGAAATGCGATATTGCGTGATATGAGGAATGGAGAACAGCAATCCATTCCTATGGCTGAATTGGCCAGCATGTTGAAGCCCCGATGACATCGGGGTCAAAAGTAGCACCGTCGATGCCAGATATGGTATAATAGAGCGAGTGCCATTACCATCAACGACCAGTGGAAGCCTGCATTATTTCCTGCCATCATTGTGGTTTCGTTTTGCGCCATAGAGTGACATGAATAGCAACGTACATCATGAATATACCGCCAAAGATATACAAATCTTAGATGAAATCAAGGCCGTACGCTTACGGCCGGGCATGTATATCGGTGGCACCGACCGACACGGTTTGCACCAGCTCCTGTACGAGATAGTATATAACAGCATCGACGAAGCCATGGCTGGCTGCTGTGACCGAATCGACATCACAATCCATGAGGATAATAGCGTCACTGTCATTGATAATGGACGAGGCATCCCCACAGACACTATCCCGGGAGAAAACATCACAGCTCTGCAAGCGGTGATGACCCGCTTGCATGCCGGAGCCAAGTTCAGCGAGCATGTCTACGGCGTATCCAGCGGGCTCCACGGCGTTGGCGCTTCGGTAGTGAATGCCTTATCATCCTGGGTTCATGTCGAGATTAGACGCGACGGCAAAATCCATCGCCAACAATACGAGCAGGGCCTGCCCAAAGGCGATGTAGAGATTGCCGGGGATTGCCAGGATACAGGCACCTCGATCACTTTCCTTGCCGATGAGAAGATATTCGAGGACATCGAATACGATTTTGACATGGCCTGTCAGCGATTAAAGGAACTGGCTTACCTGAATAAGGGAGTAGAAATAGCTATTAAAGACGAGAGAAACGACCAGGAGAAGACATTCTACTTCGATGGGGGAATAGCTAGTTTTGTCCGCCGCCTGAATAGAAACAGAGCTGTCGTTCACCCTTCACCTATTTATGTCTCCAGTATGGTCAACAGCACCATTATTGAAGCAGCTTTGCAGTATAACGACAGCTTCACAGAATCCACTATCTCCTTCGCCAACTGTGTGAATACCAGAGACGGCGGCAGCCACCTTACTGGCTTCCGCTCAGCATTAACCCGGGTCTTCAACGATTATGCCAGGAATGCCAAACTCCTGAAGGATACCGACCCCAACTTAACCGGGGAGGATGTGCGCGAGGGCTCAGTGGCCATCATCAGCGTAAAACTGCCCCAACCGCAATTTGAGGGGCAAACCAAGACCAGGTTGGGAAATCCCGAGGTAAAAAGCCAGGTTGAATCGGCCGTGGCAAACAGCTTGTCTCTCTACCTGGAGCAGCATCCGAACGAGGCCAAGGCCATCATAGAGAAGTGCCTCACCGCCGCCAAAGCCAGAGAGGCGGCGCGCAAGGCCCGTGACCTTGTCCTGAAGAGGAACAGTTTCGAAACATCGACCCTGCCAGGGAAACTGGCCGATTGTTCAGAGAAGGACCCGGCAAAATGCGAGCTTTACCTGGTTGAAGGTGACTCTGCCGGCGGCTCCGCCAAACAGGGGCGAGACCGTGCCTTTCAAGCCATTCTCCCTCTGAGGGGCAAAATACTCAACGTGGAGAAGGCTCCCAAAGAAAAGATTATCGTACACACAGAGCTGAGAGCCATTGTTACGGCCTTGAAAGCAAGTACCGACGACCAATTCGATAGCTCTAAACTCCGCTATCATAAAGTAATCATCATGACCGATGCCGATGTTGACGGCTCGCACATTCGTACTTTGCTCCTTACCTTCTTTTACCGCCATATGACAGAGTTGATTAACCAGGGCTATCTTTACATTGCCCAACCACCCCTTTACCGCCTCAAGTCCGGCAAACAGGAGTTCTGGCTTTACTCTGAACACGAAAAGGAACAGCGGCTCAAAACGCTGAAATCGGACAAGGCAGAAATCCAGAGATACAAAGGATTGGGTGAAATGAGCCCGCAACAACTATGGGAGACGACTATGAATCCCGAGAGCAGAACCCTGCTCCAGGTACGGGTAGAGGATGCCATAGCCGCCGACCAGGCTTTTCATATGCTCATGGGCGACGAAGTCTTGCCCCGCAAGAGATTTATCCAGGCCCATGCTCAAAGCGTGAGAAACCTCGATATCTAGCGGCCAAGCCATGCAACGCCGCGCGTCTGTGAAGGCGCACAGTTGCCATGTACAAACAAAGTAGGAGGAAACGTCGATGGCAAGCAGCATAATGCTATATGTCGGGTCGGTCATGCTTGTTATCTGGGGGATAGCTCATATTGTCATGACTAAACCTGTCATTAATGGTTTTGAGCCACTATCAAAAGACAACAGGCGAGTGATTACAATGGAGTGGGTAACCGAGGGGCTAACCCTGTGCTTCATAGGTTTGCTCGTACTGCTTATCACAATTTTCGAGGTACCCCAAAACTCTGTTTCCATTTTCGTCTATAGGTCATCCGCCCTAATGCTCATTATTATGGCAGTATTGAGTGCATTTACTGGGGCGAGAACGCCACATATACCTTACAAACTTTGTCCACCTATCTTTGCAACTGCTGCAATTTTGTTTTTTGTGGCGACGCTGTTATGAATGACTGCGGCACAATAAGCCGTGCCCAGACACACAGAAATCACCGACAAACTCGTGGGAAGACTTGTAAGAGACTGGACATTCCGAACATCCACAGCTAAAATCGCGTTATAGTACCTAGCAATTCGTTGCAGGCGATGCATAGTCGCGCTGGCTGCAACGCACCGTTATCTGGCAGATGTCTGATATATCTTTTGTTCCGTTATATACGTTTCTACGCCTTCGGGCACCAGATAACGAATGGACAACCCCTGGGCTATGCGCTGGCGAATTCCTGAAGAGCTAACCCCGATTACCGGCATCTCAAGCTCAATAACCCTGCCCGGCAGCCCGGGTATTGACGCTTCCAGATGCTCCAAATCTCTTGCGCCGGGTCCTTCGACTTCGCTCAAACTAGGTCTGGGGGCAACCACCAGCTCACACAATTGAATTAGTTTCGCTGGTTCCTTCCACAGAGGCAGGTCAGCCAGGGTGTCGCGCCCGAGGATGAAGAAGAAACTTGCCTCATTGC
>JAWOCP010000163.1:0-5189 GCA_046483735.1 Dehalococcoidia bacterium | reverse complement strand
CGGTTAACTGCAGGGGAACAAAAACCGCTATCGCAATGAGAATGGTTATGCCGACTTCGCGAAGGATTTTCATCAACAGCGGTTCATTCTAGCACAAACCTTGAATTCACTTCATCGGGCATAGCTCTATTTGCCTGGGCCATTGCTTAATGGTAACATTACCACCCGGGCCGCTAGCTCAATCGGTAGAGCAGCTGACTCTTAATCAGCCGGTTCAGGGTTCGAGTCCCTGGCGGCTCACCAGAAAACAATTTAGCTTCAAAATTCGGTCTGGAGGCGCCTGAAAGGGCGTTTTTTTGGTAAATCCGACCGCCTGACTGATCAGGAAATATCCCGGATTTTCCCCACTACTTGCCTCACAGTCACTTAACAAAAAAGGAGGCAAGCAATATCATGAAAGGAAGAAGAAATCCCAGGTGGGAAGACATGGACAAACGGAGAATAGGACTTGATCAACTGATACAGCACTTCGAGATCTTCAATCGCAGCGAGGGCAAATCACCGAAGACTGTCAAATGGTATTCTGATGTGCTTAACCTTTTTCTGCACTGGCTTGAATCGGAAGGTATGTCCACAGAGATAGGAGCCGTCGGTGAGGTAGAGGTAAGAAGTTTCGTACTTCATTTGCGGGAGCGTAAAGTGAATGGCAAGCCATTATCGACTCACACCATAGCTAACCGGGTGCGCGGCTTAAAAGGTTTCTTCTCTTGGCTTGCAGCGAAACGATATACCGAAGAGAATGTGCTCACCAACCTCCGGCTACCAAAGACTACGCAAATAGTCATCGAACCTCTAAATCCTGAAGAGGTAAAACTGATATTCAGTAACATAAATGAAGATACTGCTCTTGGTGCCAGAAATGCAGCTATCATGGCACTATTCCTGGATACTGGCCTGCGACTTTCTGAAGTTGTGAGTCTGAATGAAGAAGACGTGCATCTGGACCAGCGTTACGTAAAAGTAATGGGCAAGGGTGCCAAAGAGCGCATAGTGCCAGTAGGTGCCAGTTGCCAGAAGGCTCTGCTACATTATTACCATCATTTCCGCATGGAACCTGCGCATGCCAGGGTCGACTCCTTTTTCTTAACCCTCGATGGCTATCCTATGACAACAGAGGCCGTCACATCTGTGATGGACCGTTTAGCTAAGAAGACAGGTCTCAAGCGCCTGCACCCGCATTTACTGAGACATACCTATGCTACGCATTTCCTGCTTAATGGTGGCGATGTTTTTCTGCTTAAGCAGAACCTGGGTCACTCCACTCTTGCCATGGTCGAACATTACAGGCATATAGCAAGTAGACAAGCAGCTGTGATGAGTGAGACGTTTTCTCCGCTTGACAGGATCGACTTGAAGAAGTTTCGACGCTCCTGCAGGAACCACAACGGTAACTATGGGGCAATATATCCGAACGTGGGGCATCGTAGTAGGCCAACTCTTCTGAGGGAGCTGGCGGGAGCTGAGCAAGCCAAATCGGAGATAGACGGAAAAAGATAAAAACAGAAACAGGGGGCAAACAAAATGAAGAGGAAATATTGGGTACTAATAATTGCAGTGGGCGTTGTTGTAGCTGTACTCGCCTCATTTGGACATTTCAACCCAAATGTTGGCGAGGAGGGCTCTGTACTAGGCATACCGAATGCGCTGAACCTAGTGAAACCTCCTGCAGCATTGGCGCAAACGGAATCGAGTACCTTCCCGGCAGATGAGGCTGGAATTGCAGCCTATGTTGAGTTGGATTCTGTTGACGGTCTCAATATGACTGTTGTCGGAGAAGCTTATCACACGATAGAGGCATCAGGTGAGAGCTATATTGTTGGCACCGTTCCAGTATGGAAATTCCCTCACGTGTATCTCGGGCTAGATGGTTGGATGGTGGCCTATATGTTGAAGACAGAGGAGGCAAGCAGGATTGTCAGAATTGGCTGTACCCAGACAGAAAACCTAGAATATGCAATAGAGTACATGTGTGACGAAATTGGAGTCACTAGTTCAACACCTGTTGAATACTATGATTTTGAATTCCCGGAAGCAAATAAGATGACAGTTATCGTAGAGGATCTAGTTACTACGCACAATCATTACTATGTAACAGTCCCGGGAACGCTTTACGAAGCGTCTTATCAGGTTCATATAGGCACAGCCTGCTACGGCGCTCGTTCAACGGTATCACTGGAAGTCGATGGAAATCAGGTCGCGAGTTATGCGCTAGATTGGAGTGGCAGCAAAGCTTACTTTGACGACTTTGACACCTCTAGCTATTTTCAGGCTGGTATTACACACTTGGTAGCTTCGGAAGCACACTGTTGTTCTGGCGAGTCAGGATTCGCAACTGTTTTGATATACGCTAATTAAAGGAGAATAGGTATTTCTAGCAAATTCTTGAAATCAGTATTGTTAATTCTCGTAATAGCGACGGGTCTATTGCCGGTTGCTCAAATTGCGTTAGCTTCCCCCAGTGAAATAGTTATTGAGGATGGTGACACGGTTTGGAATTCAAACTTGGTTCCTGCCCCGTCGGATGCCTTAGATTCGACAGATGCTTCACCAGAGAATCTCATTGAATGGGCATTTGTCAGTCATGGTGACACGGTTTGGAATTCAAACTTGGTTCCTGTCCCCTCGGATGCCTTAGATTCGACAGATACTTCGCCAGAGAATCTCATCGAATGGGCATTTGTCAGTCATGCTGATACGGTTTGGAATGTGGCCCTAGTAACCCCATTTTTTAAGGATATTACACCACAGAACATTCTTCCCGAAGACGACGTGAAGAATGTGTCCACAATGCCTATCCTGAGGTCCTCGGAATTTCAGCATCCTGACTCGCAAGGTGTACATGCTGCGAGTCACTGGCGCATTAGGACAGAGACGGGGAATTACGATGATCCTGTTCTCAGCCGACTAAGCACGTCCTCCTTAACAGCGTTTTTCGTTCCCAGTCACATCTTGGAACACAATACAAATTACTACTGGCAAGTAAGACACAAGGACAATTACGAGGTTTGGTCGGAGTGGTCGCAAGAAACCTCCTTTACCACTCTTCGGGAGCCTTACGCTATGTTTGAAATAACTGGTCGAAGATCAGGGAATGTGTTGCTTGATGCATCAGCCTCGGAGTCTCGTCATCCAGATGGAGACATTGTGTTCTATGACTGGGATATCTCTGAGGATGAATACAGAGTCCACGTGGTTCAAGAAACCCCACAGTTGGATGCTTGGTGGCTGGTGGGAGGGACCTATACCGTCACCCTTACAGTTGTCGACGACAGAGGTGGGATATCAACGACTCAGCAAACCTTTGATGTGGATAGTTCATGGTTTGATCGGTTTGTGCTCATTGTGGCGGATTGGCTTGGCTACAAGGACGACGGGACTGTCTCAAGTCTTTGGATGAATCCTCAGGATCTTCTCCCTCAGCCACTGAAGTGGTATTTTCATGGCGATTGGATACAACTAGACGAGATCGACAAATGGTTAAGATATGGCGAGGGGGAGAGACTTGATTGGACCGATATAGACCCTGAGGATATTGTATATGTACTAAACAAGGAGGTAGTCCAAGGTTTGACTTATGGGGAGTGCATGAAGCTTGTAACGGAAGAGGAAGAAATAGTACATGATGGATTTGAATACTATGGGCAGCGTAGCTATACACGCAATTTCCCAGCTGTGTCAGCATTCCTCAGGAAATTGGGCGCAGATGCTGCGAAGACTGCTCTGACCAGTGGGGTGGCCAAACTGATAGAACTACCGTGGCAGATCGGATTAATCATAGAGGGAATAGATGCAGTCAGTGGGATTCCTAGTTGGCTAGAGATAGTAGGTGATATAAAAGAAGGACAGTTGAGACAAGCCTTTGGTCTATACGTCGGACACAGAACAGGGCTCGATATTGCCGATCAAACATGGAAGGATGCGCTCAAGGCTGCAATGGGAGACGCGGCAGAAGACATGGAAGAATTCGAGGCAACGAAAGCATATTTTGAAAGCTTGTACAACACTTATGAGCCCTACTACACCTCGGGAAGTGGGCCTCGAGGTTACAGAAACCAAATTAGACAAGAAATGAAGGATCTAATCTGTGGGCTGGTGGAGAGTTATAGGAATGAGTTACCATCAAAGCAGAAGTGGTACAAGCGTTTGATTTTCTGGAATCCTGGTGAGCTCAGATTGTATGACGCCAATGGTAATGTCACGGGTCTAGTGAACGGGGGAATCGAGGAAGGGATCGAGAATTCTATATTCCTTCCTGAAGAAGAGGCGATTGCTTTGTATGGATGGGTAGATGTGGCCTACGCCGAATTGGTAGGGACACATGAAGGAGATTATGGTTTGTCGGGTTACTGGCGTCACGAAGGCGTTGAAGTTACGTTTACTGCGTCCAACATCCCTGTAACTCCGGGAGAGATTCATAGATACGCAGTTGACTGGGATGCGCTCTCTCAGGGTGAAGAAGGTGTTACAGTAGATGTGGATTCTGATGGTGATGGGGTGTTCGAACGAACCATTACTTCTGACAGCGAGTTGACCCGCGATGAGTTTATGTCACAGCCAGGCTGTTTCATCGCCACCGCAGCCTACGGCACACCCATGGCCGAGGAAATACAGGTTTTGCGAGAGTTCAGAGATGAGTATCTGCTTACCAACCCACTGGGAGAAGCCTTCGTAGATCTCTATTACAGGACCAGCCCGCCAATAGCGGAGTTCATCACTGAGCACCCCGGCCTGAAGCCGATTGTGAGCACTGGTTTGGTGCCTGCTGTGGCTATGAGTGCTATAGTCGTCAACGCTACCGCAACCGAGAAGGGGGTCATAGTGGGCATCTTGGTGCTGGTTTCAGTAGCAGTGGCTCTATGGGTGACAAGGCGCCAAGGCAAGGGTATACAGCATACATAAGGGTGTACCTATAGGATGAATATGTCTATAGTTCTCGCCTTCGATTGTTGTTGCCCCTCATTCAGGCGAAAGGCAGAGTGCAGCCGTCAAGGGCGAGGATCGGGTCGCGATCGCAAGACGCGCGAAAACGCACGCCAGCCTTGGCGGCTACGACGTCTACATGCTGGATACCGCCGGCCGGCTGCATATCGACGCCGACCTGATCGCGCAGGCCGCCGCGGTGCGCGACGTGGCCAACCCCCGCGAGACGCTGCTGGTGGTCGATGGCCTGACCGGTCAGGACGCGGTCA
>JAWOCP010000101.1:0-23768 GCA_046483735.1 Dehalococcoidia bacterium | reverse complement strand
GACTGTTGTCAGACTCGTCAACCATAAATCAAGCCTCCTTTGATTATGATTAGCCTCAAACCTCTTTGTGATTCCCCGCCCTGCCTAAGAGGTATTTCTTTGCGAGATTATGCACAAACGCACCAAAGCAGTCACTCACCGCTAAACGCTGCTATTATATGGCATAAGCACCAGTTTTTCAATACTCTGTGCTCGTTTCAGTCCTTCTGAGCCCACTTTAAGGCGGCATTTTGCATTCCGCCTCGCTTGTTGGCTATGAATAGATACCCGGCTTAGGAAGCTTGATTTGTAGTTGCCTGGTCTATCAGGCACGGACAGTCTCTCGCATCGTGGTCAACCATTATCCAGCTGGCGGAGGGGGTGGGATTCGAACCCACGCCCCAACAAAGTCGGGGAGCGGTTTTCAAGACCGCCACCATAAGCCGCTCGGTCACCCCTCCGGAAGTCGAAATTCAGTTCCTTATGAACCTTGGGGCTACCCCTGTTGGTGAATGGTCGTTATTCTCATTAGCATCGTTCGCCGCGGGTGGTAATGCATCACTCAATAATGTCGTTGGGTAGCGCCTGTTCTATGGGTACGCTGCTACGACGGGTACGCTGTTACGACGACGGTTCCCCACGGGAATGTTGTGTTGGATGAGCCTATCAGGTCCCCGCCTCTCCAGATTTCGACCGAAAGCGTTTCATTACCCCCACTCTGTTTCTGGAACCTTCCCGTTACCGTTATAGCGTCAAGTACTGTGTATTCTTCAGGAACCTGCCCTTCCACAGCAGTGGAATTTGAACTGAAATTCACCCAGGTGTCTGAATCGAAAGCTGCCCTCAGCACCTCGTACTCACCCGTAAAGTTTAACCCAGTGTCGCCGCAAACCTTGATCATGTAGGTTGCCCTTGCGTCGTCGAGTATCTCCTCAATCAGTTCCTCAATCATTTCCCCAAGTCTGCCCTCAAGATCCAAATCCGCGCAACCCATCGGGAGCAGGATCAAGGCGAGGATTGGGATCAAGAATAGAAGCCTTTTCATGATGTCCTCCTTAAGCTGTGTTGATATTCATTATGAACCTTTGTGATTAGTGCTGTCAATCCAGTTCATTGTGTATCAAGAACTCCTTTCCCAGCCACCGTGCCAAGTTTCAATCAAAGTCAGAGTGGTGTCACTAACCAGATGAACGAGTACGAAAATTTGACCTTTGTTGTGGTTGACTATAAAATAGACCTGGGCGAGTAAACCGGGTGATCGCTCTGGATTCAATCTGCCAGGGAGGAAAGTCCGAGCTCCACCGAGCAGGGTGCTGGGTAACACCCAGGAGGGGTGACTCTACGGAAAGTGCCACAGAAACATACCGCCAGCGGCCCCGATGGCATCGGGGTGCTGGTAAGGGTGAAATGGTGAGGTAAGAGCTCACCAGCAATTAGGAGACTAGTTGGCTGGGCAAACCCCACCCGGAGCAAGACCGAATAAGAGGGCTCAACCGCTCCAAAGTCTCAAGGCTCTGGAGTCAGTTTAAGGTGCTCGGCCGAGGTCCGCGGGTTGGTCGCTTGACTCTGGTGGTAACATCAGGGCTAGATGGATGGTCACTGCCCCGACGCGGTCGGGGTACAGAACTCGGCTTACAGGTTTGCTCGCCCGAAAATCTTTTCAACCTTACACGTGGCAAAGGACAAGAGTGAGGCCCAAGCCTTGACCAGGGGATTATCCAAGGTGAAACAAGGGAGAGGATAGCATGCCAGCAGCCATCAGCAAGCTTGTTAAATTTGGGTTCCGGGCATAAACTAGTCATATATGGATAATATACCCCCCAAGCTTCGTGATTTCGTTCTTTTCTGTGCCCAGAGGCGAACCCCGGAGTGGCCGGGTATCTATGATGAAATGACCAGAGTAGCCGGACGCAAGTTGTTTCAGGGATTAGGTTACGAAGACCTTAAGAAACTGGGGTTATCCTTTTCCCTGTCCAGCGCAGACAAAACCATTCAGTTGGTGAAACAAGTTACCTCTCAAAACCTGCGGTGAGAGCCATTTCCCACTTCTTCATCTATGGCTGTCCTCAGCGATCACAAAACAAGGTCAGCAACGGTCTTCCATTCCTCTCACCAGGAAGCGTCAAAGATTCTTCTGACATGCTCACGGTCGACGGAGTGACCAGAGGAGAAATGATCAGCTCTAAATCATGGTGTCTGGTTTACCGTCTTATTACGATGGAGGCGTAGCCCACCACTCGGGAGAAATCGCCGCTCGTGTCTCCGCTGGTAGCATACTTCAACAAACTTGCCCTTTTAGCCTTCATCTCTTTCGCGGCCACAATAGCCGAAGCCACTGGACCATAGCCGCACATGGTGCAGTTGAGGCGTTCACAGCGCTTATATAACTCTTCCTCATCGAGATCGACTATGGCCTCTATTATGGAGCCATCTTTTTCCATAGCCACAGGGTGCGGCTCATAATGGGTGAAGTCGCTACTGGCTATGATGATCGAGTTACCGTCTGCCCGGGAAAGGGCCTTGCCCACCGTCCGAGCCGTTTCTATGTCTTGGGCCAGCATGGCTATGGGCACAATCTTTATGCTCTTATAGAGGTATTGAAGCCAGGGCAATTGCACTTCAACGCTATGCTCGTGCATATGAGCAGCCTCGTCGGATTTGATCAACTCCCCCAGAAGTCTTTGGGCAAGTGTCCTATCTATTTCCACCTCACCCAAAGGCGTGTTCCAGACGGCTCCTGCCCATACTGAGACAGGATGTCCATACCCGGTGTGGTTAGGACCAAGTATCACTGCGGTATCGAATATTCCATCATTGGCAAGTTCCTTGTAGGCATGGGCTGCTACTGGCCCGGAATAGTAATAGCCGGCGTGAGGGACAACGATAGCCAAAATCTCCCTCAGTCCCGTGTTGTTCACGCGGGGCATGACTCCCGGTCCCAGCTCATGTTCATAGCACCACTCAATTTGGTCTTCCAATTCTCTGGCAGTGCCGGCATAAAACATACCGGAAACAGCGGGTTTTCTTGCCTTCATAAGATGCCCTCACTAAGCAGGCTAGTTTTTAGGCTTCCCTTTGGCCTTTTTCCTGGCCTTTTTCTCAGCCTTACCGGCTTCTCCCTCGGTCTCCTCTTTGCTCTCCTCTGCGGGCTTCTCTATCCCTAGCCTGGCTTGGTCACGATGCCAGCGATGTATCTCATCCAGAGCTGGTGGGAAGACATTGAACACTTCTATATCGACGGGAAATTGTACCGAGTGTCCCTCTCTGATGAAGAGAAGCCCAGCCTCGTCATTTTCCAGCGTCTCGCTTATCTTCTTGGCCATGAATTCATTTCTCTTCTTTCCCGCCTCAAGATAGGATTCAAGGACTTTCCTTTCCACCTTCTCACTTATGAAGCCAAGCATCAGGCATCTTTGCCAATCCATGAGTTCTTCGAACGATTCCTTTTCTTCAATTGCCTCAAAGATAGCGCCATTATCACACTGCGTTCTGGCAATTTGATAACTGCTCGGATTCAGCCTTTTCACAGCCTTCATACCATCCTCACCGCCTTGAAAGACCGATTCATGGTAAACCAGGTTTACCCTTCCGATCTTCGATGCAAGATTGTTTAGCTGTTCTGCTACTTGTTGCCAGTAACGACTGTATTTCTCTTTGTATTCATCAGGTGCTTCCTTGCTGGAATATACGAGCGGGACGAGGTAAAGCTTCTTGCCTCGTCTAAAGCGCTCCGCTTCAAGTCTCTCTATTTTGCCCAATTGCTCTGACATATATGTTTAGTTCCCCCGAAAAGGTCCTTCTACGCTCGACTGCACCTCATACCGGCATAGGCTTAAGTAAAAAGGAGCGAAGCAGATTTTTCATGCATGTTACCTCTCAGGCTCCTCTTCTTTTCCCCAGTTCTGCATCATCTCCTTGATTCGCCGGGCCAGTCCGGCATCGTCCTTGAGTCGTTGAGTAAATACAGGACAGCTCTGTAGAATCATTTCCTGACTCATGGAAGCTATGCTTTCCATGATCTGGTCCAGTTCGCTTCTGGCCTGTTCAGGGAGGTTTGTCCCCTTCATCGCTGTCCTGAACTGCGTG
This sequence comes from Dehalococcoidia bacterium, assembly GCA_046483735.1. Taxonomy (GTDB): domain Bacteria; phylum Chloroflexota; class Dehalococcoidia; order GIF9; family AB-539-J10; genus RBG-13-51-36. Next base: position 19,703 of record JAWOCP010000101.1, on the reverse strand, counting down.
ATATCCTCAGCACTGACCTGAACCGGAGTTAAGCAGTTCTTGTACCAGGGACATTCTCTACATCTGATAAGCGCAGTGACTTCGTCCAAAATGTCGCCCATTCTCAATTCTCCTGGTTGTTCTAAATTTTAGCACCTTTTGCCGACATAAGGGAAACAGAATACCTTGAGACTGAAATGGGATTTGACATAATGTTACTTCTGTCGGGTCTTAATCTGATTTGGCCAGAGGATGGTATTTGTGGTGGGTCTCTTCAGCATACTTGTCAGACGCGTGGACATAGCGGGTAGTGGTATCCAGAGATTCATGGCCCAGAAGAATCTGAAGAGCGGCGGGGTTAGCACCTCTTTCGGCAAGATAAGTGGCGAAACCATGCCTCAGAGAATGTGCCGAAGTAGGGACGTTGATTCTTAATTTCTCCCGGTATCTCTTAATTCTATCCTGAAGGTAATTGGTGGAGATCCTTCTCCTGGATTTGGCTACATTTCTGCCGGCATAAGGGACAAAAAGGGCAGGGCAATTATCCTGGCGAATCATTATATACGCGTCCAGGTGTTGTTTGGCCCGTGGCGTAAGGTAAACGAAGCGTTGCTTTCTGCCCTTGCCGGTGATGAAAATCCGCCCGGTATCGTCGATTTGATTACGGTCTAGGCTGCACAGCTCAGATATTCGCATGCCAGTCGCAAAGAGCACTTCCAACATGGCGCGGTTTCTTAAGGCAGTTTTGATATTCGGCTCTAACGAGCTTGGCGCTTGGATTAATCTGATTAAGTCCTCAAGCTCAGCTACCTGCGGATGCTTTCTGCCGGCCTTGGTCAATTTGACTGCTTCGGGTGGTAATGGACAAGGGTAGTCAATGTCAATCAAGTAGCGCAGGTATGCTCTCAGCGCTGACAGCATGCGGTTTATGGAGCGGGAATCTAGCTGTTTTTCACCTTGCTTCTCCAGACTCGCAGTTTTGCGGTCACGCGAAACTAGATACGCTTTGTAGTAGGTGATAGCGCGCTTATCAATCTTATCAAAGTCAATGTCGCTTTCGTCCAGAAAATTGCTGAAAACATTCAAATCCCGTTCATAGTTGTAAATTGTCTCAGGAGAGTACTTATTAGCTTGTAGGTTTAGCAAGAAATCATCAAGATGCGGAAGCATTGGCATTCCCCTCTTACAGGTTCTGAATGAGTGTAAGGAATATTATACTCAATCATATTATGCCTGTGAACAATTTCCCTGTCAAGCTCAGTTGCCCGTGATGTGCCCTTCTGTGTCTTCTTTTCGTCAGGCAAAATTCGGGCCTCCGAATCACCCTCTCGATCTTCCAGGTGAAAACTTCCTCAGCGTATGCTTACTCCGTTCCACCGGATTTCGTCTATCTTGGGCTCATTTTGGCGTCTAGAATTCCCCTGCCTGCTAGTTCCTCCATTTAGCGGGAGGTCGGAGAGGACGAACAACCATTCTGATGGAGAAGCCGCACAAAATACAAAATATACCGAGGTAAATGAAAACAGGCAGGGAATTATCTCCGGTGACATCCAGGAGGTAACCGCCCGAAGAAGGACCGAGAATTCCGGCGAGGAAGACGTAAGCTGAAAAAACCAGTCCGAAAATCGCTCCAAAATGCTTAAGTCCAAAGCAATCGGAAACCAATGGGGCGGAAACAGAAAACATTGTTCCGAAAGAGAAACCGATAACGGCGACAAGAAAGGCTGCTATTCCAAGGGCGCTGGGTATGGGGGGGGAACAGAATAGGCGCAGGCTGCAGCAAAGAAAGTCAAGCTCAAGGTCAGATTTCTCCCTACAATGTCGGAAAGAAAGCCAGTCATAACCCGGCTAAAGCCGTTTGTCAGGTTAAAGGCGGTTAGTAGCAGCACATCAGTGCACCGGGCCAGAATATGGCAGCGGAGCTGCCCGTGATTGTGAGTATTCCCCCTGTCGTTCGATTGATCTGGCAGTGCCACCTATTTTCAAGAGTATCAGTAGCGGCACATTTTATCCATCCCATCATTCAATTGTTGACTTGGTAGGAAAACTGAGTATTACCACCGGTCACCAAGTATATCACCTCACCACCGTGCACTATCAAGCCTGGTGACTGTTGACAGGACGTTTCTTGAGAGCAATAATTTTTCGTGAACATGGGAATCAAGAGGAAACTGAGAAGAAAGTTAGTAAGGTACGCCTTCGCAGCCGTGGTCAAATTTCCTCAACGGGTAAGTGAGCCGCTCATCCGAAGGGTTCTCGAGAAGGTCTGGCGCAGGAAAACAACGGGCATACGCCAGATGCTGGCCTCGGTGAAGAGATTTTCAGAGATTTCCAACAAGAATTGTCAAGAGAAGCTTCTAGAAAACCTTGTTTTCGAGGGTTTGATTGAAAACCAGAAAATTAGGGATGAGGGAGAGAGACATGGTTTGCCTCCGCTCTATACAATTCTGATTTCCCCGACAATGAGATGCAACTTGAATTGCAGTGGTTGCTATTCAAGGAATTACCGGAAAAAGGATGATTTGCCCTTTGAAATAATTGATAGAGTCATGGAAGAAGGAAAAGAAATTGGGGTCGCATTCTACACTATTTTGGGGGGCAACCCTTTCTTGAGGGATGACCTGTTTCTGCTTTCTGAGAAACACCCAGATGTTTATTACCAGGTTTTTACCAACTCTACTCTATTAAATGAAGAGATGACCAGAAGATTGGCTGAACTGGGTAACGTGATTATACAATTTAGCATTGAAGGTCTTAAGGAACGAGATGACAAGAGAAGAGGAAAAGGGCACTTTGAAAAAGTAATGACAGTTATGGACATTGCAGGAAAGCACGGAGTGCCCTTTGCCTATTCAGTCTGCGTTACAAGGGGAAATGTCGACGAGGTAATGAGCAACGAATTTGTGGAATTAATGTTAGGGAAAGGGGTACTTGTTGGCTGGTGTTTTCTTTATATGCCGGTCTGCGGGGATGGGAACACCGACATGATGCCTCTCCCGGAGCAAAGGCAATTGATGAAAGAGAGAAGAGATTATATTAGAGCTCATTACCCGCTTCTGATCATTGATTTCTGGAACGATGCCCCCTATGTTGGTGGCTGTATTTCTGCAAAGTATTATTGCCATATTAATAATTTTGGCGACGTTGAGCCCTGCATTTTCACTCATTTCGCCCAGGCCAACATCAAGAATTGTTCCCTGAAAGAAGCTCTTAAGTGCGAGTTTTTCAAAGAAATAAGATCCCGCCAGCCATTTGATAAGAACCTTTTTCTCCCCTGTCCTTTGATTGACACTCCCAGGGAGAGTAGAAGCTTGTTGAAAACCCGGGGGGTTTATCCCACCCACCCTCGTGCCCTAACCCTGATTGAGGATTTGAAGGATGACTTGGACAAGTACTCTCAGGAGGTACATCGGATTTATGCTCCAGTCTGGGAGGAGTGGGAAAAGCAGAAGGCTTTGTTTTATTAGATTGGCGAATTTTATCGAAAAGTACCTCGTGACATGGCTAGTGAATTAATCAAACGAAATGTTGCCAGCTTACTGGCTGAACTCCCTGACGGAGTTGAGTTGGTGGCAGCAGCAAAGACAAGAACACCTGAGGAAGTACTGGAAGTTGTTCAGGCGGGGGTGAAAATTATTGGAGAAAATTATGTCAAGGACGCAAAGGCAGCATATGAATTGGTGGGTGAGAGAGCGAAATGGCATTTCATTGGCACCTTTCAGAAGCATAATATAAGGACGAAGGTGCTGGGAATGTTCGATATGATAGAGAGCGTCGATTCTTTAGAAACAGCCAGGGAAATTGACAGAAGATGTGCTCAAATCGGCAAAGTAATGCCAATACTGGTTGAGGTAAACAGTGGTAGAGAGCCACAAAAATCGGGGGTGCTCCCGGAAGATGTGGAACAACTAGTAAGGGAAATATCCTGGCTGAGAAACGTCAAGATAAGTGGCCTTATGACTATGGGGCCTCATTTGGGAAGTCCTGAGGACTCGAGGCCCTATTTTGTAGAGACAAAAAAGATATTTGAGAAGGTCAAGACGCTGGAGTTACCCAATGTAGAGATGAAATATCTTTCCATGGGCATGACTAATTCTTATAAGGTTGCCCTGGAGGAGGGCGCTAACATAATAAGGATAGGCACCAAGATATTTGGCGAAAGAGATTAGGCGTATTGGTTAATGCATCTACTCTGTCCGCCAGAGATAACCGGCTATCTTATCCAGAAGCTTATCCACTCCCCATCCTTTGGCGGCAGAGATGAAGGCGACGCCATCCCTCGGCAATAAGACCTCTTCCTCCAGGTAAGGAATAGTAGTAGTAGCCAATGCTTTGAACTCTGCCTCGCCCTTCAAAGCTAGGTCCAGCTTGTTGAACACGGTAAGTTTTGGTTTGTTCCCCAAGTCTAGCTCGCTGAGTATCTCTTCCACGGTGAGGCACTGATTAGCAGCATTCTTGTGTGTTATGTCAACTATATGTAGAAGTAAATCAGCCTCATCCAGTTCCTCCAAAGTAGCGCGGAAGGCAGCGATAATTGAAGGCGGAAGTTTGTGAATAAAGCCAACGGTATCGGTAATGAGGAATTGTTGGCCGGTGGGCAAAGCCAACCGCCGAGTCACGGGGTCCAAAGTAGAAAAGAGTTTATCTTCCACGTCCACACCGGCTTTGCTTAGAGCGTTAAACAGAGTGCTCTTGCCGGCATTAGTATAGCCCACGAGAGCTACGACGGGTATCCCCGTTTTCTTGCGGCGTTCCCTGTAAAGGGCCCGGTGCTTCCGCACATCTTCTATCTTATGCTGAAGGAGATTGATGCGCTTATGAATAAGGCGGCGATCCGTTTCCAATTGTGCTTCTCCAGGACCTCTCGTGCCGATGCCACCGCCCAGTCGCTCTAAATGACGCCACTGCCCGACAAGCCGCGGCAGAAGATACTGGTGCTGCGCCAGTTCAACCTGGAGTTTCCCTTCATGGGTTCGAGCTTTTCGGGCAAATATGTGCAAAATCAGAGCGCTGCGGTCAATAACTTTCACTGCCAATGCATCTTCGAGATTTCTTTGCTGCCTCGGCGACAATTCGTCATCGAAGATGACTGTGTCATAATGGGTTTGCTCTTTAAGAGCGATTAGTTCGTCAATCTTGCCCTTACCCATATAATAGGTAGGCGAAGGTGAGTCCAGCTTCTGGGTCAACATACCTACCACGGCGGCGCCTGCTGTTCTGGTCAGATGCGATAGCTCCTGCAAGGAATCTGTAACTGACCAATCATGGTCGTAAGTCTTGCTCCCCACCCCTACAAGGAATGCTTGTTCTGTTTTGGCTTCAGTAGTAAAGAATCTCTTCTTTATCTCATTCTCCTGCGCTTATTGTCATTGTGGGCCCCGACTCATCGAGGCTCCTCGCGCTGACGGTTTCGAGAATGCCAATCCAATAAGCGGTTCATCCCCTGTTCCAGACGGTCATCGGCAATGGTCAGGGAAAGTCTGATATAACCCTCTCCTTCGTTCCCATAACCAGTTCCCGGGGTTACTACAATCCCGGCTTCATCCAGTAATTTCTTGGCAAAATCAATACATGTATACCCTTGGGGAACCTTAGCCCAGATATAGAAGGTTGCTTTAGGTATCCTGGCTCTCAGCCCTATTCTGTCAAGGACTTCTGTTAATTTGTCCCGGCGTAGTTGAAAAATAGCATTACGCATATCGATGTCAACTTGGGAACCGCACAGGGCTTCCATAGCAGCATATTGAATTGCCTGGGGAATGCCTGAATCCAGGTTGGACTTGACCTGGAATAGAGCCTTTATCATGTCAGCATTACCTACTACCATGCCTATTCGCCAGCCTGTCATATGATAGGTTTTGGACAGGGAATGGAATTCCACGCCTATTTCCTTTGCTCCGGCCAGCTGCATAAAGCTTGGTGCTTTGTAGCCATCGAAGGCGACCTCAGTATAAGCAGCATCGTGGCAAACTGCCACACCGTGCTTTCGAGCAAAATGGACTACCCTCTCGAAAAAATCGAGGTCAGCTATAGCTCCGGTAGGATTGTTGGGGTAGTTAAGCCACATGAGTTTCGCTTTGTTGGCTACCTGGCCTGGAATAGCTTCAAAATCAGGCAGAAAGTCACCTTCTTCCTTTAGAGGCATGAAGTAAGGCTCGCCGCCGCCCAGTATAGTGCCCAGAGAAAATGGCGGATAGCCCGGGTCAGGCACCAAGGCGAGGTCACCAGGCTCAATGAAGCATAAAGCCATATGCCCGATTCCTTCCTTGGAGCCGATGAGCGGCAGCACTTCTCTATCCGAATCCAGAGTAACGCCAAAGCGTCTTTCATACCACTCAGCTATGGCCTGACGGAGTTCAGGCAAGCCAGCGGTTTCGGGGTAACGATGGTTGGCGGGGTCCTGTGCCGCGCGGCACATAGAGTCGATGATATGAGATGGTGTCGGCAAATCAGGGTCGCCTATAGCAAAACTGATTATATCTTCCCCCCTGGCCCGTAGCTCGGCGATTTTCTGATTTATCTCCACGAACAGGTACGGAGGCAGCCGATTGAGTCGTCTCGCTAATTCCATCAACTCTTTCCCTCAAGCCATTCCCCGGTGAAAACTGCTTCCACAGGGCCGCTAAGCAACACCTCCCCTACCCTATCCCATGACACAGCAAGAATACCTCCTGGGAGTATTATGTCAACTCGTGGGTCTACATAGTTCAATAATTGAGCAGCCGCAGCTATCGCGCAGGCAGCACTACCACAGGCCAGAGTTTCCCCAACACCCCGTTCCCACACTCGGGCTTCTATCTTTCTCATGCTCAAGACCCTGGCTACCCCGAAATTAGTCCTTTGAGGAAACATGGGGTGTTCCTCCACCTTGGGCCCTATGTCGGCTAAAGGAAAATCGGCGACCGGCAGGGATAAAAAGGTTACCGCGTGGGGATTACCCATAGACAGAAGAGACAGAATCAACTTCTTTCCGTTAATGACTAAAGGATAGCTTAATACCGGTCCCGATGCAATCGGGATGTCTACTTCGGCCTTGACGGGGATTTGCTCCGGTTGGAACTGGGGCAGGCCCATATTTACCTCGACACGGTTGACCTTATTTCCTGACATGCAGGCTTTAGCTTTTCTTATGCCTGATAAGGTCTCTATAGAGAGTGAGAGATTGCTTCGCTTCGCTCGCAATGAGGTTTTGGCAATCAAGCCATTTTCAATAGCGTATCTGGCAAAACATCCCAGTCCATTGCCGCAGACTTCGGCCTCAGAGCCGTCGGCGTTGAAAACACGCATCTTCAAATCAGCGATGGTAGACTGCTGCACCAGTATGAGACCGTCAGCTCCTATGCCAAAGTGACGGTCGCACATAGCTCGGGCAAGTTCTTCCCAGTTACGCTGCGATGGCCTGGTAATGGTATCTATCAGGATGAAGTCATTACCCGTGGCCTGCATCTTCCAAAATCTCATGATATGAAGTCCTCTATTAGACCCTTCACTTCGTTGAGAGTCACTCCGGTGAAATCGGAGCTCGCTTCTTCTTCTGTCCCACCAACATCACACCAGCGAACTCTCTTATCGCTAAGGCGAAACCAGGCATACTGATGACGAGCCAGTCTATGTGTTGCATACTTTATCTTATCAATAGCCTCGGGTAAAGTCATCTCGCCTCGAAGGAACTGGCTTATTTGCTCGTAACCTATTCCTGACATAGAGGGCAAGCATGGGCTGTAACCTCTTTTCAATAGCTGGTCTGTTTCCTCGACCAATCCCATTTGTATCATTCTATCAACACGCTGATCGATCCTTGTATAGAGCTCGCTTCTTTCTTGGGTCAAGCCGATAATCAGGACGGGGAACCCAGGTGCTTCTTTGCGCAGCGATTGAGAAGGAGGCCGCCCTGTCGCCCGATAGATTTCCAGAGCTCTTATTATGCGTCGGACATTACCGGGGTTGATTCTTTCTGCTGCCACAGGGTCAATATCCCGCAACTCTTGATAAAGGCTGTGGCTACCTTCCTGCTCTGCTCTAGCTTCTAATTGGCGTCGCAGGCTCTGGTCAGGTGGCACCTGAGGCATCTTCCAGCCCTCTACCAATGACCACACGTAAAGTCCGCTGCCCCCGACCAGTAACGGCAATTTGCCCTTCTGTTGAACGGCTTTCATCGCCTCGGTAGCCAGTTGATGGTACATAGCCAGGCTGAAATCTTCGTCGGGCTCGACTACATCGATAACATGGTGAGGGACCGATGCTCTTTCGGCCGGGCTCGGCTTGTTAGTACCGATATCCATATAGAGATAGACCTGGCGGCTATCGGCGCTTATTATCTCTGCCGGAAAGCAGTCGGCCAGGCGCAAAGCAAGCGCGCTTTTGCCTACAGCAGTGGGACCGACGATGGTAATCACTTCCAAGTAGTCAGTAGCCAGAATTCAGTAGTTATGACCTGGCTACTCTCCTAGTATATGCTTCAAGAAGCCGACTGACCTCTTCCAGATTCCTTTCCAGCGTTATTGTATCTCTGTAATCAAGATCCTTGGCCAGGATTAAGCAATACCGGTATTCCTCAATAGAGCCTTGAGCGATAAGGAATTTGCAAAATGACAAATCTCTAAGACCAATTGGTGAGCCTGTTGCCAGACTATCAGATCCTTGAAACTCTTGGATGGCATATTGCCTACTGGCTCCTGACTGCTGACTCCTGACTGCTGACTCCTGACTAGTTTTTCCCTCCCCTGATTTCGGCGGTTTGCTCAACAATGCTCAGAAACTCCTCGGCCTTGAGGCTGTCGCCGCCGACCAGTGCGCCATCGATTTCTGGATAAGAAATAAACTCGGCAATGTTGGTGCTGATGACGCTGCCGCCATAAAGGATGCGCACATCTTGAGATATACTCTCATTCCATATCTTGGCCAGAACGTCACGAATGAACCGGATAGTAGCTGCTGCTTGTTCGCCGCTGGCTGCCTTGCCTGTGCCAATTGCCCAGATTGGCTCATAGGCAATCACGAGATTCTTGGCTGTTTCCTCGTTTGGCTCAGAGCTCTGACCTGGACCGACGGGCTCAATACCCGCCAGAGCTGCCCTGACCTGCCTCTTAATTACCTCCTCTGTCTTGCCGGCTTCATTCTCTTCAAGCCTCTCTCCAACACACAAGATAGGCTTAAGCTTGTTTTCCAGTGCTGCCTTTGTCTTCTTGTTAACTATTTCATCAGTCTCCCCGAAATACCATCTCCTCTCGGAATGCCCAAGTATGACAAATTCACATAACTCTCTCAGCATTAACGGGGATATCTCACCGGTGTATGCTCCCTTAGTCTCAAAATGCATGTTCTGAGCGCCGAGCTCGATAGACGACCCCTGGAGCATCATGTCTATGGCAACCAGAGATACGAACGGCGGGCAAAGCACCTTTTCCACTCCTCTTATCCTATCCAGTTCATCAAGCATCTCGAAAACAAGCCTTTCAGCTTCATTCACGGTCGTGTTCATTTTCCAGTTACCAGCAACAAAAGGTATTCGCATTTCGTAGTCTCCTATTATTTATCTAACAGAACCTCCACTCCGGGCAAGACAGCACCCTCCAGGAACCTGAGGCTGGCACCGCCACCCGTCGATACGTGGGTCATCTTATCGGTTAGTCCCATTTCCTGGACCGCCTCGGCGGTGGAACCGCCGCCGATCACCGTGGTGGCATTGAGGGTAGCCAGAAAACTGGCTAGCGACCTGGTTCCTTGAGCAAACTGAAGTATTTCGTAAATTCCCATGGGACCATTCCATATGACCGTACGACATCCTTTCAATTTGCCCCTGAAAAGCTCGATTGATTTGGGGCCAATATCTACGACATAGCTATCCGACGGTATATCCGTTGTTGGCACTACCCTGGTTGGCGCCCCGGCTTTGATTTCCTCCGTCACTACTGCATCGATGGGTAGCAAAAGGGGTACCTGCCTTTCTTCGGCTTCCCGTAACAATTCCCCGGCCAGGCCCAGTCTGTCCTCTTCTATCGGAGAGCGCCCGACCTCATGTCCTTGCGCCTTCAAGAAAGTAGCTGCCATGCCGCCACCAACAAGCAGCATATCAACCTTTCTTAACATACTCTGTAAGAGCCCTATCTTATCGCTCACCTTGGCACCGCCGATGAGGCAGGCAAATGGTTGTTCCGGGTTGTGCAATAGTTCCCCCATGACTGTCAACTCCTTTGCCATTAGAAAACCAGCCACCGCCGGCAAGTGTTTAGCCACACCTACGGTGGAGGCATGTGCCCTATGAGCGGTGCCGAAAGCATCATTGACATAGATATCAGCCAGCCTGGCTAGCCTCTGGGCAAAATCGGGAGCATTCGCTTCTTCCCCGGGATGAAAGCGGAGATTTTCCAAAACCAGAATACCGCCCTCTTTAAGCGCTCCTGCTTGGCCTTCTACTTCCTGGCCCACGCAATCAGGCGCTGTGGCGACAGGTACGCCCATGAGCTGTGGCAACCTCTGCGCTATCGGCGCCAGCCGCAACTTCTCAACTACTTTGCCTTTGGGGCGTCCTAAGTGAGAGCAGACGATTACCTTAGCTTTATGGTTGACGAGATATTCGATAGTGGGTAACGAAGCTCGGATGCGGCTATCATCACTAATGGCGCCAGTGTTTCTATCCAGCGGAACATTGAAATCGACCCTGAGCAGGACTCTCTTGCCCGTAACATCCACATCGTCAACGGTCCTTTTCAGCATTCTCCCTCCTAGAAATCGCGCTTCAACAGGAAACATGCTATCTCTTCAAGCGGAGCTTGACCGGATGTGTCAAGCCGGGCGGCCTTGAGCTGTGCCAAAGCTCTGCAATAGTATTGCTCAGCCAGATTCTCAGCATAGTCCCTGGCGCCTAATTGGTTTAGAATCTTCCTGACCTCATCTATGTCTTCGCCCTCGATGGAGTCTTGAGAGTAGAGTTTGTGGAGTCTCTCTCGTACCTCGCCCTTGCTGTTCTGCAATCCGTGAACTACGGGCAAAGTTTTCTTCCGCTGTGAGATATCACCAGCAGATTTGCCGGTGCTTTCTTCCGTTCCCCAGATTCCCATTATGTCATCGCGGATCTGATAAGCCATGCCCAGGTCTTTGCCGAAAAGGTGAAAAAAGTCCACCAACCTACTATCTTCGCTGCCCAGGTATGCTCCTAAGGAAGTCGATGCGGCCAACAGTGCCGCCGTTTTTCCGGCTGCCATGTCGAGGTAATTAGCGATGGTGATGTCGAGACGGTTCTCATATTCAAGGTCTAAGTATTGTCCGTCGCATAACTCCCAGCACGCCTGGCTCAATATTCTGGTAGAGCCGACAATCCTTTCATCGGCTATTCCAGTGTCTTTCAGTTCTAGCAGAGCTGAATAAGCCAGAGTGAACATGGCATCACCGGCATTTATCGCTTGCGGCTGCCCCCATAATTTCCATACGGTTGGGCGATGATGACGCTCATGGCTGGCATCTTCAATATCATCGTGAATCAAAGAGAATTTGTGGATGAGTTCGATGGCTGCTGCGGCGGGCATTATTCTGGACGTGTCACCACCTACCGTTTGGCAACTGAGAAGGCAAAGGGTAGGACGAATGAATTTCCCCGATTCTCTGTTACAGGGATATCCATGTTCATCCTGCCAGCCCATTTGGTATCGCAGCATATTACAGAGAGCCGAAGGAGCGTTAGCGATAACCTTTTCTAACTCAACTCGAACCGCGTCGTGATAAAATGTGCAAAAATCAGGCAGGCTGTGTTTTGTCTTCATTGAGAGCCAGTCAATATTAGCGGCTGAGAAAACAGATTGTCAACTAAATGGGATTTGTGTCATGCTGCCAGAGTCCTTGGAGAGAAGGCCGGAGGTAGCCATAACGTACAGGATGACTGCCAACAAAGCTTGATGAAATTCTGTCAGCACGCTATAATTAGCACTTCGATATTAAGAGTGCTAATTGCAGGAGGTAAGTAGATGAATTGTCCTGTATGTGGAAATCCATTGCTTTTTGACAGGGTCGCTTTCCATTGTGCATGTGGCGCCTTTGTGCATGCTTACTGTTGGGATGAGCACGTATTACAGGCTCATCGGCCGCCCTTTGAGATTGGCACTGTCAATCTGGATGGCGAGTTTATAGCTAGAGAGAGTAGAGTAGCGCAGCCACTTCCGGATGAACAGGACTCAGGAGAGCAAATTTCTGAAGAACAAAGCCCAGAGGAACAAATAACTCCTCTCTTGGAATAAAGGAGCATAGAAATGCCCACTTATCAATATCAATGCCCGAACTGCAAACTGCAATTTGAGCTTAAGCAAAGCTTTCATGACAAACCGATAGCTGATTGCCCTGCCTGCTGTGGCATTGCCCGGCGTCTTTTCTCCCCAGTCCCTATACTGTTTAAAGGGCCAGGCTTCTATGTGACTGACTCCAGGAACGATAGAGAAAGTAGGTTCGAGGCTGAAGGGTTAGGGAAAAAGGAAGAAGCATAGTAGAAGTAGCGTGTCATGAAATGTCCCGTTTGTGGCAAAGAAGCAAGAACTCATATCTATCACTGTGCCAGATGTGGTGTCTATGTGCACGAGAAGTGCTGGCGGGGGCACGTAGAACAGGCTCACAAAAACTAGCCTGATCCCATTATTCTGTTGCTGTCCCGTACGATGTTATCTTAGATAATTCTGTCGACGCTACAGGCTCAGGCTTTTCAGATTGTCTAATCGTTTGTGTTTTAGTGCCTCTCTGAAAATGGTCAGTGACACCTGTTCTGCCATCCTGGCCAGTCCGACGACATCTTTCTCATAATCCTGCCTTGAGGTATGTTCTTTGGTTCCCAGATACACCTCAGCAATGTCGTGGTTCTTCATGGCAGCTTCAATCAACAACCAGATGTCTATACCCCAGCCGTTGGGCCAGTCCTGGCTCGTAGACAGGGTCCTAAAGAGTTCAGAAGTAGCGCATATTTCCCCGGAAAGTGGTTGCTCGAAGTGCGACACTTCGGGGAAGAAGGTCTTGGTCAGTGGCTTGGCCACCAGCTTGGTCACGGCACCGTCGTAATTGGCTCTCTGGTAATAGCCGCGCGACATATCGCAGGCTCTTTCAATCACTGGCCTGGCGAGCAGGTCGATCCATTCTGTGGTCAGGCTGACAATATCTGCATCCAGAAACATGATGAATTCTGCTCCCAGGCTAAAGGCTTTCTTGAGGCCGTCCCTCATTGCGATACCTTTAGCAGGGAACATGTCCTGGCTCTGCTCGACCACCGTAGCACCAGCACTCCTGGCCTCAATACTGGTCTTGTCCCGCGAGTGGCCGTCGACCACTACAATCTCCGGCTCATATTTGCTTTTCTTAACGGTTTCAATGCAATGGCCTATCGTTTCCGCCTCATTCCTCGCCGGAAAGACGACAACTAGCTTAATTTCGTCGGTCTTCTGACAGGCAGGCATGAGATGCCTGTCGCCTTCCTGCTTGTCGGGTATTTGCTCTGCTTTTTCTTTGACTGCAATCGGGGAAATAGCCATGTTACCTCCATAAGTTCCAATACTAAGCCTGCTCCATTCTAATGCGTGCCAAAAGGATGCGTCAATTTCTCTCCTTCCTCATTCCATTTAGTCCTTAATCGATTTCCGAAATTTCCACAAGCCATCTCTTTACTGTCGCGGTAGGTTTAGAATAGTAACTAGCCAGGTTCATGACAATCACCCATTGGTACCATTTTGCAGTAGAAATTGGTACTATTTCATGAAGTGTCCTATTGAAATTTTGATCCGGCCGCTATACAATGGAATGGAACACGACTAAAGGCCAGGACAGTATGGTAATGAATGGCAAGGGTCGCAAGCATTTACCACCATATGTCTCTTACCGTACCTTCGAGAACTTCGTTGACGGCCTGCAACAAGGCGTACCAGCCCGCATCGACCGGAGCTACTGGGGTGATAGGCTGTCCGGCAGTACCGGCACGCAGCTTATGTCGGCACTACGCTTCTTAGCTCTTGTAGATGCCAATGGCACGCCGACCAACCAGCTGAAATTACTGGCTTCATCTAAGGGCAGTCAGAGAGCGGAAATACTCAAGCAGTTAGCCACTGAATCGTTTGGTTTCCTCATGCAAAGCCCCTTCAATCTTCAAAGTTCCACCTACGCTCAACTACAGGAGGCCTTTCATGAGGCATTCGGGCTTACTGATGATGTGAATCGGAAATGTGTCAAGTTCTTTGTTGAATTCGTCAAGGCTGCCGGCATACCCCTGTCCCCCTTTATAGTCAAACGGGTAAGGTCAATGCACGGCGCTGGTCGGAATAAGATAGTCACCGCTAAAGTGGAGGCCAGAACAATTCGGAAATCGGCAATGGCGCAGGCTTTCGAGGAAACTCCACTATCAATGTCCTGGGGCAAAATGTTGCTGGCAAAATTCCCCACGTTTGATCCTACATGGACTGACGAAGTCAAATTGAAGTGGTTCGAAGCGTTTGACAAATTGGCCGAGCGCGACCTTTCCGCAGGCAAGAAATAGCAGGACTCTCTCTTATCTCCAACTCACACCACTCTGGTTCGAGCATTGCACGATACGCCAATGCGTACGGTCGCACACATTGACAACTGAGAATTGCAGATGGAAGGCTGTCAGGAGGCCTCCGGGCCCCTTGCCATCTGATACTACTTCCTTTGACTACTACCGCCCAATAACTCTGAAGCTGCCCTGGCCCACCCCTCGGGACCGACGCCGGGGACACGTTTCAAGTTCTTGACGTTCAGCTTGTTCCAATGCTTATCCGCCGTCTGCACTAGTATTGGCAGGTCCACAGCAGCCAGCATTTCAAAGTCATTCAAGCTGTCGCCGATACCGATCGTGTATGCATCTCCGAAGTTAAGCTTGAAAAGCTCCATCAGAATCTTGACTGCCTTACCCTTATCACCGCCCAGACATACCTCGTAGAACTTCCCGCCAAAGGTGTAATCGAGCCCTGCTTCTTTTATGGCTGCTAGAGTTGACTGTACCTGCTTCTTGTCCCCTTCTGTTATTACCGTTTCAGTGTACTCTCTCTGTTTGGCGAGCGCCGCCATCATCAGGTTCAGGCCGGTCACCTTAGACACCTCTTCGGTAGTGAGGTCGCCAAAGCAAATGATTTTTAATTCACGCTTCTCACGTAACTCTTTCAGTCGATTTCTTACTTCCTCGTAGGGAACACCGAGTTCGATAACGAAATAATCATCGATTATCCTGCTAAAAGAGAATGAGAACCGGAAGTAGTCTTTCGGCACTACGATAGCCGTCCCGTTCTCGATAATGAAAGGGTCCTCAATATCGAGTTCCTGCCGGTACATTTGCTGCTCCGCCATCGTCTTAGCGGAGCAGAATACTATGGGGATTCTTGCCTCCTGCAGCTTTCGTACGGATTCAAGCGCCGCTGCATACGAGTAGCTGACCGGATGAAGCAGTGTGCCATCGAGGTCGGTGAAGATCAGCTTGGTGGCCTCCTGCGCTTTGCGGGCCGCTGGTGACAGGCTCGCCCGTACCGGCCGTCCTTTCGGTGCCGCATAATCGTTGAGATGCCTGTCCATGAAACTGGCAAACTTCTGGATGTCGGCAGTCTCCGGCGGAGGTATCATTCTCAATTGCGGCACTTCTGCACCCTGTGGAATGCATTCCAGTTCAACCAGGTGTTTGGTTATTAATTGTCTCGTCGTCTCTTCACATAATGGATTGTGGTAGATCACGGATAAGCTGGGCACAAGCATATCCTTAATAAGGTGTTCTTCACCTCTTTCCTCGTGGACATGAGGATTTATGGTTTCCGTCTGGATTATGTCCACTCCCTTTTCCATCACCGTCTTGTCAATTGTGGGCATCAGGCCTGAAAACTGCTCGAAGATTGACATCAGCTCCTGGGTTTCGACGCCATAACCGGTGGCATAGGTTAATTTCGTTGCCAGTTGCAGGCTCATGGCGTGTTCCCCAGCATTGGCGGTCTTGATAACGTCGGTCTCGAACTTGCCCTTGGTGGAAATGAAATGATTTATGTACCTGTTTGTTATCTCAGACACACGTCCCCATTTTCTGAAATATAGCTCACCGGAGATTTTGGGCTTGTATCTCCACAGAAGCCGCGTCATGACATATGGTGAATCGGACAGACTGAATCCAGCGGCATAATGCTGGGCATATTCCAATACTGCACCGGGAATGTAGTTATCGGTGTCAATGAATCCAACGTACCCCTTGCCCAGTAATATTGCCAGCAGAATGCCAATGAGCATTCCTTCAGACTTGCCGCTTCTAACCAGCCCATTCTCATCGAGTATTTGGCCGTATCCGCAATCAGCCAGCGCTTCTCCCAGGCGAGGGTCTTTCTGGTGAACGATAAGGGCACTTCTATTCGTGGCAATGCAGAATCGGTCCAGGAGCTCCTGTTCTTTCTTCAGGTTGTCAATCTCTCCCCGCTGGCTGTTGGACATCACAATCATGAAGCAATCGTGCGGGATGCCACTCAGCACGCCTTCAAAAACCTTAAGGTCCTCGTCCTTTATCGGCAGAACGATAGCCAGTTTTTGCTGAATAGCGGCAATAACGTCACGTTCAATTCTCTGGGGCTCGACGCTTTCCTTGATCTGAGATGGGATTCTGGTGCCGGAGTCAAGCTCAAGCACTCGACGCACAGGATGGAACCTGACTGCTCCAAAATGTTCAACTTGCTTGCTGCTTTCGATACGCATTTTCTTGCTACAGATTAGTGGAGGCCACCGACTTCGTTGTCAGTATTATACACATTATACATTATAGCGGATTATGAACTGCTGCAACCCTCAGGAAACAATAGCTCAGTCCTGGTGCCGTCATAGGCCCCTGAGAAACTCAGGCCTGAGCAGAGAAGGGTCCTTTCTTGCCAGAAGCGCCTCTATTTCGCCAAGCATTCTCGCTCTCTCTTTCGGCAATCTTCCCCGGACAGAAAGGTAGTTTGAGGCATGCATTGAGCTGAAGAAGCAATCGGTGAAGTCGGAATTCTCTATGATTAACTTCAGCTCCTCTAGGCTTTGAAAAGGAGAAATAGGATGGAATTCATTCCGTTCCCACTGCTCATAGAGTGGGGTATCGGGGATGAGGGTCAAGGTCAAAGCTCCGGCATACTCGGGGTCAATCTCGGTGAGAATTCTGGCTGTCTCAAGCGCGTGTTTCTGGCTTCCCTCGACACCGCCGAGTCCCAGGATTATCGTCACGGAGAAGACTATCCCGGATTCCTTCACTTTCTTTCCTGCTTCGACCATCTCTTCTGAAGTTGCGCCTTTGCCTATCTTCTGGAGCAGGTCATCATCACCGGTCTCAAGTCCCGTGTAAAAAATGCCCACCTTGAGCCGTCTTAATGCCTTGAGCTCATCGGGACTTCTGCGCAGGATATCCTGCGGCGTAGCATATACGCCAATCCTTTCGACGAAGGGTAATTTGTCATTCAAGTACTGGAGAACCTCCATCAATTTGGGAAAGGGGTAAACAAGTGCATCGCCATCCTGAAGAAATATCTTCTTGCCGTCCCAGCCTTGAACTATGGCATATACCACACTGGAAATATTGGGCAGCCGGATACCCTTTCGAGTGAATAGGGCCACAGCATCTATTTCACTCTTGACGTCATCGACGTCTCGTATCTGAAGCTTAGAGCCATAGTATCTACAGAAAGTGCAGGTGTTGTTGGAGCACCCGTTGGTTAGCGGGAGAAAATAGCTTTTCCATTCACTCGGAGGTCGGAGAATTTCAGGTCTACTAAAGCTCATGGGCTGATTCCGTTTCGCGGGGTTATTGCTTGACAATGAGTTTTTTCACTGCCTGTCCAAGACCATCGAGTGTAAGCTCAAACATGGGAAAGAGCTTCTGAACCAGCATAACAGTGGGGTGGTTCCAGTAATACGGGTCCGTTGGATTCATCCAAACGCAGTGAGTAAAATGGTCGGTCACCTGCTTCAGCCGGAGCAGCCCTGGCACCTCGTTACGCTCGTAGTAGTAAATGGCCCCCCATCTTTGCGTTAGCTCTTGCATCGCCATTCTGGCGTCTCCGACTAACACCACTTTGTAGTCAGGCTCGAGAATATGCAATAGATGGTCGGTGCCCACTGCTTCCCGTCTCTCCATATCCTGATAAAGGTTATCGTATATGCAATTGTGGAAGTAGAAGTATTGGAAGTCCTTGAAGTGAGTGCTGGAATGAGCGGCAGAAAAGAGCTGGCTGCACAACCTGGCAAAAGGAATCATAGAGCCGCCCACATCCATCAGCAAAAGGAGTTTCACTGCGTTCTTTCTGCTTCTCGCCCAAACCATCTCGATCTCACCGGCATTCTTGCAGGTAGTGTCAATTGTTCCTTCCAGATCCAGCTCGTCCTCAGGGCCAATTCGGCTCAATTGCCGTAGTCCTCTCAGGGCCATCTTAATCTGACGAACATCGAGAAGCAGGTCACTACGATAGTTTCGAAACCTCCTCTCCTGGGCGATTTGTATGGCGCGGCCGCCTCGTGATTCGCCGCCGATTCTAATGCCGGCAGGATGGTATCCAGAATGTCCGAAGGGAGACCTGCCTCCTCTGCCGATCCAGTAACCACCTGCGTCGTGCTGCTCCGTTTGCTCTTTGAGCCTCTTCTCAAACTCCCTTAAGAGTTCGTCGAAATCCATGCTATCGAATAGAGCTTTCTCCTCTTCGGTAAGGGTCATCTGATTAATGGGGTCCTTGAGCCATTCCATAATTTGCTGAGAAATCTCGGCCGGCGTTTCTATCCCCTTGAAATACTCCTGAAAGGCAACATCATAGTGGTCGTAGTATGCTTCGCTTTTCACCAGTATTGCTCTCGCCAGATAATAGAATTCGTCCAGATTAGAGATGCAGCCTTTGGAAAGGGCTTCCATCAGGGTCATCCACTCGATAATCGAGACGGGCACCTTGCGTCTCTTTAGGGTATAAAAGAAATCGGTGAACATATAGGCCTCTCACCTGTTGTTAGCGGAGCGTTCCGCAGACGTCCGTCTTTCAGCCGTAATGCTTCCTGCCCATGCGCGCTGCGAAATAATCGTAGTCTGTTTCTTTCTTCAGGAGCGTGCCAACGAAGGGTATCTCGCTTGAGACCCTGTCATGGGGTATGCCTCCGGCAGTGAGAGCGTGAATCCAGTCTATGAGCTCACTTGTCGAAGGCTTCTTTCTGAAATCGTCGATGCCCCTCAGCTTGTAAAAGGTCTTCAGAGCTTCACGAAGAAGGTTATCCTTGATATTCGGGAAATGCACTCTAACGATTTCCTCCATCAGCTCCGGGTTAGGGAATTCGATGTAGTGGAATATGCAACGCCGTAGAAAAGCGTCGGGGAGTTCCTTCTCGGCATTGCTGGTAATAACCACTATGGGTCGGTGGGTGGCGGTGATGGTCTCATTAGTCTCCGGGATGTAGAAGCTCATTTCCTCCAGTTCGTTGAGAAGGTCGTTGGGGAACTCCATGTCAGCTTTGTCTATCTCGTCGATGAGGGGCACTACCTGCTCGGGAGAAATGAAGGACTGTCCCAATTTGCCTAGCTTGATATATTGCTTGATGTCGGAGACATCCCTGTCGCCGAAGCGACTGTCATTGAGCCTCTGTACAGTATCGTAGACATATAGCCCCTCTTGAGCCTTGGTTGTTGATTTTATATTCCATATAATCAACCTTTTGTCCAGCCCCTTAGCAATGCTGTGGGCAAGTAAGGTCTTCCCCGTTCCCGGCTCTCCCCTGAT
>JAWOCP010000141.1:0-29720 GCA_046483735.1 Dehalococcoidia bacterium | reverse complement strand
CAAGGTAAGTCCCCGTAACACAGTCAAGCCTAACATCGGAAGCATAGAGCTAGCAGAAGCGCTCGATAGAGTGCTTCCCTTTACAGCGAAAGAGGATAACAGGCCAGTCCTTCAGTGTGTGAAGGTAGTGGCTGGTGAAGGTAAATTGAAGCTGATTGGCGCTGATGGCTTTCGGCTGGCTGAAGTTACGCTGGACTTCGACGAGGACATCGAGGGGCAAGCCCTGATACCACGTGATGAGCTGAAAGGTATCGCTGGCGCACTTCGCAAGGCCAAGAGGGTAAGGCTAGGCTTTGAGGCAAGCGGTGAAAAACTGGACGGTATAGCGCTTACCATCGAGACGGAAGCAATTCGTTATCGGTGGCGCAGCGCCGAAGGCACTTTCCCCGACTATGAGAAGGTTATACCGACCGAGTTTAACACCTTCGCACACCTTGACAGTCAAGAGGTTATCAAGGCGATAGGCGCACTCAAAGCCATAGGCGACAACGGCAAGGACTTCTCGGTTGACCTGACCACCAGTGAAGGGCAGCTAGTCCTTACCAGTCCCGATGAGAAGGGCGAGGCCATTGTCGCAGCCGATGTCGAAGGCGAAGGCTTCACCAGGGTAGATGGTAACTACCTTACCAGTGCTCTCAAGGCTTGCGGTGGCATGGTGGACTTCAAGCTAGTCAATTCCTATTCGCCAATGCTATTCTCGACCGAAGCATATCGGGTGATAGTCATGCCAATGACTAGCAGCAAGGCACAGGAACAGCAGAAGGCTGCCACACCCGAAGCGCAAGCCCAAGCCGAGACACAGGCCGAGCCAGAGGGCGAGGTGGAGACCGAGCCGACAGGGGCTGAACTCGAAGCTGTTGAAGCCGAAGGGCAAGCCCAAGCGCAGGCGGAAGCTGAAGCACAGCCCAAAGCCGAAGCGAAGCCGAAGCGAAAGCGAAGCCGTGAAAAGGTAGCAGTCGCATAACAGATATAAGGCCATTGTAGAACTGAACGCTTAACCACAAAACCAACCATGCACAGGAAGGCGGCAGGTAGCCGCCTTTTTGTGCATTTTTTTGTAAAGGGGGTAGTCCTTGCCCTGTGTGTGGTAGGGATACCCCCTTTTGCGTTGCTGGGCAAGAAAGGAGTAAACGTGAAATGTGAGTTCTGCGGTCAAGAGACAGCGACTCGGATAAAGCTGCGCCTTTACACACCGCAAGGCATCTGGGTCTGCGAGGAATGCTATAAGGCGATAGACAGCCAACGCCACAAGCCTTATTCAAAGGTGATGGACAAGCTGGCTATGCTTGAAGCCGGCTACCATGTCAATCGTAAGCTGGCAACGTTAGCAAGACGCTGAATATGGCCTGATTCTGCCTGCGACCGGGCACGAGTTCTATTATGCCTCTAATCGCATAGGGTCGAGGAGTTAACCTCGACCCTATTTCTCTGCCTGTGAATCGCAAACGCGAGTCTGTATCGGGGCGGAAACGGGAGATCCATTTCGACAGGAGGCGGTCTCTTCTATGTTTGGTGTTTCTTACCCATCATAATCTTGTATTCCTTTATGCTATATGTATGGGATACGGCTTTGTTCTGACTGTTCTAGCAGCGCCGTGAATAGCGGCGGAAATGCGCGTCGGTCATGACTCTGTTTCAGAGGGTCGAATGTAAATTTGGCACCTTTGCGTTTCCGGTACAATGTGGCAATCGTCATCCTTACGGAAGAGCTGATGATAACTAGGTTAGCAGATGTAGTGATCACTTTGCATGAAGCATCGCTACCCAGTACAATTCATATAGAGATGACGACAAATTCGCTGGTGTTGATTCTTTAGCGATGGTCCAGGCTGCAGATACGAAATGACGACGGTAGTACGTAAGCCAGCCTTTAGGATCTGGGTCCAGGGCCATCCTCAGTCTGTGCAAGGTGATAGAAAACATCTTGCAGCATATCGCAGGCGGATAGGCGAGGCCGCCCGAGAAGTTGTACCATATCCCACAAAGTCGAAAAGGATTGACTTGGAGGTGTATTTTCAGTCACAACGGGCTCTTCGTCCTGACGTCGACAATATACTCAAACCTATACTAGATGCCCTGAAAGGGACTGTATATACTGACGATTCGCAGGTTAGGTCTATTACGGTGGTGGCGCTTCCAACAGATCAAGCGTATTCTCTTGGCGGATGGACAAGCATAGAAACGCTAAAGCGATTACTAGAGAAACCGCCAAAAGAGTTCCTCATCGACATATATGAAGGGATGGCAATTTATCATACACCAGCGTAGACGCACAGAAAGTCTTGACCTAGCAAAGCGAGTTAGTGTGCGATCTTGCCTTTAGCTATGCTAGGCGATCCTAGCCATAACAGCGCCGGAGATTGGGCAGGAGGCAGGGATTTGGGAAACAGCTAGGACCGGGACGCCTCTGTGACCCTTGGCTGACCATTATCCCTCGGAAGAGATTTCAGGGGCAATACCCAAAGCTAAGACCCTCCCTCTCAGCTCATTTCTGAGGGCCTCTGACACCCTCCAGGGCTGCCAGCCGGCTGAACGGTGGCCAGCCAATTACAATGCCCAATCTGGCCCACTGAACAGAACGAGTGATTGTGCAGCATTCCAGCCAATTGTTAGGTCACATGAACCTGCCGCATTAGAGTGCAGAGGATTTTATCAACGCGTCTCCGGTGTCCATGTAGGGATTCATCACCCCAGTAATCACCTATGGGGTTGAAGAACATCTCAGGTAGAACAAGGTAGTGTTTGCTGGATAGAATAAACCAAGGGGGCTCTCTTTCAACGACGCTGTTGATGCTAAAGACAACGCTCGACAGACTGAAGCAAAAGGGCAAATTGCTGAAGATATATCACGAAAAAACCCTTGAGATAAGTAAAATCATTGCAACGACATAGACGGTGGAGACTAGATGGCTGGAGGTTGACAAATCCTCACTCGAGCCGCACCCTTAATTACTGTCTCACCCTCTTGGTTTATGCACCGCGTTTTCAAAGTCAAGGTCCCTTTTACATCATCCTTATCGGTCACTTCGGCGCTAGCAGTGATAGAATCACCGACCCTCACCGGCTTCAGAAAATCGACTTTCTGTGATAAGTATACTACTACACCTGGCAATTTAGCCACTGCGGCCGATATTAGTCCAGCGATGAGCATGCCGTGGGCAATACGGCTACCAAATAGCGTCTTTCTCGCAAAATCCTCTGAGATGTGCACTAGTTGGAAATCTCCCGAGATGTCGGCGAAACCCATGATATCAGCCTCGGTTATGGTCTTAACATATTCTCTCTTGGTACCGACGTCAATGCCCAATGACAGTAGAATTGAAACTTGGCTCCCCATGTTCCCTTCTTGCGTACGCTAGAAGTGTCTTGGAAGAGGCTTACTTCCTCTTTAGTAAGTTGCGGGCGACGACTAGTCTTTGGATCTGGTTAGTACCTTCTACTATTTGCATCAGTTTTGCATCCCGGAACATCCGTTCCACTGGTTGGTCTTTCATATAGCCATATCCCCCCATAACTTGTATAGCATCAGTTGTTACTTTCATCGCCACGTCAGTGGCGAA
The DNA here is from genome assembly GCA_046483735.1 of Dehalococcoidia bacterium. GTDB lineage: Bacteria > Chloroflexota > Dehalococcoidia > GIF9 > AB-539-J10 > RBG-13-51-36. The sequence goes on along the minus strand of JAWOCP010000141.1, from coordinate 26,160 downwards.
GCAATTGGACATTGCTGAAACCATAGAATCGGTTGCACCATCATCTATGAGAGACACTGCTTTGTAAACTAGATTCCGAGCTGCCTCAATCTGTATTGCCATGTCAGCGAGCATGAACTGTATTCCTTGGAAGTCAGCTATCGGTCTGTCAAACTGCACCCTCTGCTTAGCATACTCCTTAACGTAGTTTAAGGCTCCCTGAGCGATTCCCACGGCCAAAGCGGCGTCAGTAGGCCGTGAAAGGTCCAAAGTCCGCATCGCTGTCATGAAGCCCTCCCCCTCTTGCCCCAGCAGGTTCTCGTTGGCCACACGGCAATTTTCCAGTATTATCTCGCTAGCTCGTGTACCTCTCATTCCCATCTGGTCTTCTATCTTACCAATCGAAAGCCCAGACGTTTCTTTGTCCACGAAAAAGGCTGAGATACCACGTGCACCAGCCTCGGCGTCAGTCTGAGCAAAAACGACAACGTAATCAGCGACAGCGCCATCAGTGCAAAAGCACTTAGTTCCATTTAGTATGTAGTTGTTTCCACTCAAGACTGCCTTAGTCTTAAGATTTCTCACATCTGACCCAGCCTCGGGTTCAGTGAGGGCAAAAGCGACCAGCTTTTTCCCCAATTCAGGGAATATCCTCTTCTTCTGGTTCTCGCTGCACGCTAGCTCAAGAGGATGCATGCCCAGCCAGTGGTCAGCTAAGGCATGTGCTGAATTAGCGCACTCCATGGCGAATTCTTCTATCACCAGATGGCAGGATAGCGCATCAGCCCCCTGACCCCCATACTCAACTGGGATTGGCATATCTAAAATGCGGTTCTCGCGGAACAATTCGATTATGTCCCAAGGGAATTCACCCTCTCTATCTATTTCGGCTGCTCTCGGAGCAAGCCTATCTTTGGCCATTTCCCGTGCCATGGCTCGAATCATTTCTTGTTCTTCACTGAGCTTGTATGAACCTGCCATTTTCCTCCTTGTCTCTTCAGGTCTATCCCACCTTGATTATGGTCGCATCAGCCTGTGCCAGACCACCACAGATAGCACCTAAAGCGTATCCACCTCCACGTCTTCTTAATTCATACATGAGGTTCATGATTATCCTTGCTCCACTGGCGGTGTTTGGGTGTCCAACGGCTACGGCACTACCATTGATGTTCGTCCTGTTTCTTATCTCTTGAAGCTTTCTGGTATCATCGCCAGCTATCAACTTAGTGGATACCAGCGGTACACAGGCAAAAGCCTCATTTATCTCCATAACAGCTATGTCATCAAGCTTGATGTCAGCTACTTCCAAAAGCTTCTGGATAGCGTAGCCCGGCCCTTCAGGCATGCGGTTGGGATGAATCGCTATTGATACTTGGGCAACCACGGTGGCCAATGGATCTAACCCCAGTTCGACCGCCTTTTTCCTTCTCATGACTAGGATCGCAGCGGCACCGTCATTCATACCTGGAGCATTGCCAGCGGTAATGGCTCTAGTACCATATACTGTCTCTAGCTGAGAGAGCCTTTCTATGGTGCTGTCCGATCGATACTGCTCATCGATATTCAATGTCTTGGGCTCTCCTCTTTTCTGGGGGATAGTGAGATTCAGTATTTCCTCTTTGAATCTGCCGGCGTTCCAGGCGTTGCCATAGTTCATGTGGCTACGCAATGCCCATTCATCCTGTTCTTGTCTCCCTATTCCGTATTCAGCGGCCACGTTATCGCTATCAACGGCTACAGGATTGAAATCCTTGTAGCCGAGGGCAAATAGCGGGTCCTCCATCCTAACATCACCCAACCGGTACCCTTCGAATCTAAGCCCTCTTACCAGTAGGGGCTCGTTACTGAAAGAGGTAGCTCCACCCGCTATGGCGGAATCTATTTCGCCTAGCCTGATAGTCATAGCTGCTAGTTTGACCGCATGCATTGCAGATACACATGCCATGTCGAATGAAATGGAGGGTGTAGTGGGGGGGAGCCCCGCCTTGATAAGCGATTGCCTAGCGGCGACCGGCGTATAGGGGTCCTTGCATGGAGAAGTATCACCTACCCCCCAGTAAACCTCGCCTATTACATTTGAACTGATATTGACCCTTTCTACCACCTCTTTCATCGGGATAGCCCCAAGGTCATAATAGTCAATATTCTTAAGTGAGCCGCCATAGCGGCCAAAAGGTGTTCTAACCGCGCCTGCAATTACCACATCGTTTTCATTGGTCATTATCTTTTACTCCTCTTTTTCCCAATTACCCTTCCTGTATTTTCTGACGCTTAATTGAACAGGGAGGCTAACTATTCTCTCTGCGCATAGTCGTGAAATCCGCGACGCGTCTTGCGCCCGAGGTCGCCAGACCGAACTTGGGACAAAAGCAGAGGTGCTGGCCGTAGTCGTTCACCAAATTCTTTCTGCAACGTCTCCAAGCCATGTAACACAATGTCTGCACCAGCGAGGTCACAAAGCTCCAACGGGCCCATAGGGAAGTTGCAGCAAAGCTTCATCGCTTTGTCAATTTCTTCCGGCTTGTTGCCATCCATAACACAGTGGATTGCCTCATTCATGAGAGCATCCACAAGCCGTGAGACAATGAAGCCAGCATAGTCTCTCGCTTCACAAGGTTCCTTACCTAGGGTTCGAACAAATTCTACCGTCATGTTCAAGGTCTCGCTCGAAGTGTATTTCCCTGGTATTACTTCCACTCCCTTAATCACCGGTACTGGATTCATGAAGTGAATGCCGATGAACTTCTCCGGCCTTCTGGTGACTGCTGCCATGGCACCGATAGGAAGCGCTGACGTGTTTGAGGCCAGGATAGTATGCTCCTTACATATCCGGGCTAGGTCCTCAAAGGCTTTCAACTTCAGGTCTAGTTCCTCAGGTATCGCCTCAATCACCAAATCAGCATCGCGGGCATCCTTGATATCAACGGTGGTTTTAATCCGGAGCATTGTTCTTCGTTTTTCGCCTTCTTGAATAGTGCCCTTCTTGATCTTCCTGTCAAGACTCTTTTCAATGGTAGTTAGGGCTTTGCTTATGCACTCCTCCTTGACATCCATCATGGTTACATCATAGCTAGCCTCTGCTGAAATCTGGGCTATGCCGTTGCCCATCGCGCCTGCACCCATTACGAAGACCTCCTTGATTTCCACTGTAGCTTACCTCCTATTCGATAATTCGGCTGAATAGTAGCAGAGACCGTTGCTAGCAGCTTTCTATTTGCCTCTAAACTCCGGCTTTCTTTTTTCCAGAAATGCTGCCATTCCTTCTTTCTGGTCATGGGTAGCGAAACAGAGTGCAAAGCACTGTCCCTCCAAATCAAGACCAGAGTGGAGACTAGCATCCGAGCCTCCGTTGATGGCTTCTTTGGCTAGGGATAGTGCTACGCTGCTCTTAACCAACAGTCTCCGTGCTAATGCTTTGGCTTCGCTCATCAAATCATTAGGTGACACCACCTTGTTAACCAGCCCCATTGTGTAAGCAACATTTGCGTCGATAACGCACCCCGTATAGACCAATTCTTTCGCTCTAGTCATGCCGACAAGCCGAGTAAGTCTCTGCGTGCCACCAGCACCCGGAATAATCCCCAGATTCATCTCTGGTTGACCAAACTTAGCATTCTCTGAGGCTATCCTGAAGTCACAACACATTGCCAGTTCACAACCACCACCAAGGGCAAAGCCGTTTACGGCGGCAATAACTGGCTTACTTAGGGTGTAGATCCGGTCAGACGCTTTTCTAGCTTTGTGTATAAAACCGCGAATCTCAATGCTATTCTGTGGCTGCATTTCGCCGATGTCAGAACCAGCGACAAAAGCCTTTTCCCCACTTCCAGTGATGATCACTACACGCACTTCTGGATCATTTTCAATCTGCTGAAACAGCTCATATAGCTCAGCATAGACATCTCCGTTAAGAGCGTTCAAAGACTGTGGCCGGTTGATTGAAACTATGCCGATACCTTCCTCTTTGATATACGATAATAACCGGTATTCCAATACCTGCCTCCTTTCTCTCCCTGGATAACAAAAGCCTCTGCGGCTATTCCCTATAGCCTAGAAGATTTCACCAAGCTGACATGCCTCCATCTATATTTATTACCTGCCCGGTAATGTAGCTTGAAGCATCACTGGCGAGGAACACTACCGTTCCCTTCAACTCGCCCTCCTGGCCAAACCTGCCCATGGGGATGTGTTGAATGAGTTCATTTGCTGCCCTCTCGGTTACCTCCTCCGTCATGCGCGTTCTGAAGAAGAATGGTGCTATAGCGTTCACGCGGATATTGTGTTTGGCCCACTCCACAGCCAGTTGCTTGGTCATAACTATAATCGCAGCCTTGCTTGCCTGATAGCCGATTGCTTGCATAGCTCTTGGGTCAACTCCCAGTAGTCCAGTTGTAGAAGCAACATTTATGATATTGCCACCTCCCTGCTTCATCATCTGCCTACCTACATGCTGGCTGCAAATCAAGGCTCCCTTAGCGTTAGTCTCTAACACCGAGTCCCATTTATCCAGGGGCATTTCCTCTGGGGGTGCCCCCCAGCTTATGCCGGCGTTGTTGACCAAAATGTCAATCCTTCCCCATCTTCGTAGAGTCTCAGATAGCAAGTGTTTTGCATCCTCAAGTTTCGTAATGTCGGCCTTAACGGCTAAACACTCAATATGCAAGGCGGTCATCTCTTCGCTAGCGGGTATTAGCCATTCTTCTCGTCGGGCTGTAATCGTAATCTTGGCTCCAACTTCACCCAAGCCTATAGCTATTTCCTTACCTAGGCCCCTAGAGCCTCCGGTTACTATGGCTACCTTCTCCGCAAGGTTGAAATCTTTGCTAAGGTACCCCAATGACTACCTGCCTCGGTCTCATTCAGTACGTGCTATCTCCTTCTTTGCCCGCAGCATTCTAGGTAGAATACTGCAACTGTATTCGCTTCTCTCAGTCCTATTCTAATTCATCAAGAGGCCTGATGTTCTTCTACATCCTATGGGATCAAGGGCCTTAGTACATTTGCATTGACGCCCTAACCGTTGCTTCCCAATATCATACGTGCATCCACGATTGAGGCACCGTTAGGCAGCGCAAAAACAGGGTTTAGATCTACTTCACTGATCTCTGGTATCTCTAAAGCAAGGATTGAGAGTCTAACAATTACGTCAGCAAGGGAGTCAATGCTCACAGGCTCTCGCCCCCTCAACCCCTCCAAAATGGGAAAACCTTTGACTTCTCTGATCATTTCATGTGCATCTCTATCAGTCAATGGCGCAATCCTAAATGAAACGTCTTTTATCACTTCGACGAATATCCCTCCCAATCCAAACATGAGAACAGGGCCGAAGTTCTTGTCCCTCTTCATCCCAACTATGACCTCCGTGCCCTTACTCTCCATAGGTGTAATAATCACGCCATGGATTTCAGCATTCTCACTGTAGGCCCTAGCACCGCTGACAATCGCATCAAAGGCCTTTAGAACGTCGCTTTTTCCCTTTAAGTCCAGCATAACACCGTTCGCTTCTGACTTGTGAACTATATCTGGCGAGACTATTTTCATTGCTACAGGATATCCGATTCTCTTAGCAGCCTGGACGGCCTCGTCACCACTGGTTGCCAGTTCAAAACGTGACACAGGCAAGCCAGATAGCACCAATAGCTCCCTTGCTTCAGTTTCAACCAAACTCCATCGGCCAGCTTTCTTGGCTCTCGCTATTATCGACTGTGCTTGAGCTTTCAGGGTGTTGGAGAAACCTCTTGCTTGCGCTCCGTCTCTTTGCTGAAGTGTGTCAAGATACTGCTTACGCTGCACCAAATAAGCCAGGCACCTTGCGGCTCTCTCTACAGTGTCGTATATGGGCACACCTCGTTGCCTTAGAATCTCCAGGGATTTCGGCTTCTCTACAAAATAGTTGCTCTCGAGCAGGAGGGGCTTCCCGTAGTGCCTAGCCAGATCACTGATTCCAACGGCAACGTCTTCCTCAATATTTCCAAATCCCGAAAAAGCATCTTTGTAAGAACCAAAGCCTCCAACGATCAGCAACGCGTCTATTTCTTCATCCTGTAGGAGGACCTCAGAGCATTTGGCAAAGCACCATAAGTCAGCCTCACCGGCGAAATCCACCGGGTTTTTCAATGAATGCACGGCACCCTTTGGTATGACGCTATTGATTTTCTCTTGAGTTTCTTCACGGAGTAGAGGGATTTGCAAACCATATGCCTCGGCTGCATCTGCAGCCATTGTCGCATCTCCCCCACCATCAGAAAGTATTGCCACCCTATCTCCTCGTGGGAGAGGGCAATTGACAAATGCCTCAGCGGTATCTAGCAACTCGTCTGAACTCGCCACTCTGATAACTCCAGCCTGTTTGAAGGCAGCATCGTATAGTACGTCGCTGCCGACTAGGGCACCAGTGTGCGAGGCAGCCGACCTAGCCCCGGCGGAGGTAGCGCCGACCTTCAATACTACCACCGGTTTGTCTCTGGTTGTCTCACTAGCTATCCTTAGGAAGTGCTTACCATCCCTAAGCTCTTCTATGTACATCATGATAACTCTAGTATCGGGATCATCTTTTACGTATTCCAAGTATTCAGCAAGGGTTACGTCAGCCTGGTTGCCTGAACTGATCCATTTGTTGAAGCCTAGTCCTCGCTTTTTTGCGAAGAAGTTCAGGTTCAACCCAAAATTGCCGCTCTGGCTTACCAATGACACAGGTCCCTCTAAGAAAGAAACGATGGTTGCGTTTAGACCGACCGAAGAATTATAGATTCCGGCACAATTTGGCCCCACTATCCGCGTGCCTCTTTCACGCGCTAACTTGACTATTTGATTCTCGAGATTCTTCCCTGCTTCACCAGTCTCGCCAAATCCAGCCGAAATAACTATTATCCCCGCTATACTTTTTTCAACGCACTGCTTGACGGCTTCTGGCACCAGACCAACCGGTATGCCAATAAGAGCTAGATCTATGGAGCCTTCGATGTCAAGCACAGTAGGGTAAGTCTTCCTGCCAAAGATTTCACCACCCCTGGGATTGATAAGGTAAATATTGCCCTGCCAAGAGCTCTCGATCAGGGATTTTGAGATCCAGTTACCCCATTTTTGGGGATTGTCCGATGCCCCTATGACAACCACTGAGCGGGGATTAAATATACAGTTCAAGCTCTTTGACATTCTTCCTACCCCCGCCTAGATCTCAGCCTCACCAGTTATCGTCTTTTGTTCAAGAAGTCGGAATCCCCTCTCAGCAAATCTATCAAAGAAGATCTTAGGGTCAACACAAGCTTCTGGAGGCACGACACCTTTCTCTCTAATTTCACCTCTCGCCAACATTTGAGCGCAAATTGAAGCTGGGATAGCAGTCCCCGGTGCCATTCGTCCTGCCGAGTCGTAGACGTACGTTACCGCTTTATCTCCTTTCCTACCTCTTACAATCACCCTCAGTGGTGCTGTGGTATACTCTTCCACCTGTTTCTTGAAGGAGATTCCTGTCTGCATAACCTGTACTATGAAGTCTTCGGGCGCTATCGAATTGCCGTTTACTGTTACAGGTTCTTTGTCAGCAAAACCACGGTCGATTAACTCAAAGACAAGCTCGTTTACCCATAATGGTAGAAAGCATCCTTTATTGACTACAGTTTTAACTCCCTTGAAGTAGCGAGGCATAGTTATTGGCTCAGGGTGCCCCAGGTAGTAGACAGGACACTTGCCATATGGTTCCATGAAATCCACAACCTCTTCGCCCCCGGAGCCGCCTGGCACGTTTGTCAGCCTTCCATCCAGATACTGCGGGACATCGCCGCGTAGAGCGTGGAACATATGAGCTACCACGCTTGGACCAGTTGGATCGTTTAGTGCATACCCCCACAGCAGACGAATCTCCTCAACTTGATCCAGTTTCCCGACAGCATACTTGGCAACCACGTTGCCAAAGCCTGGACTACTCCCAAAACCAATGCAAATCGATAAACCTGCCTCTTTTGCTGCCTCATCCAAATCAAAGGCAGCCAGTGTCGTGTCATAATCGTCCATAATGTCCAGGTAATTGACTCCCGCTTCTATGGCAGCTTTTATGATAAGAATGGCAAACTTATAGAATGGACCAACAGAATTAATCACAACGTCATTCTTTTTGAACAACTTGACCAATGCCTGATAATCAGTGACGTCGATCGCTTGCATAGATACCTTGTCACTCTTCTGAAGCGACACGTGTAATTTCGTTGCGTCAATTTGTTTATCAGCGACAACAACCCTTTCTACCTCAGCCCCCTTGATCAAGTCCCGTACTATTGAAGACCCCATAACACCACAGCCGCCAAGTACTACTAGCTTCATTTCTTACCTCCTTTTGAAGAACCTTCGATTTTGGCCTGGCCTTGATTCACTATTACCGTGACCAATAAACTCCAATCTTCGGTTGGATTCACCAGCTTAGATTCTCGCCTTCAACTCTCAAGCCCCTTTTTACAAGCTGTTCCTGCCAATGTCAGGTCATCAAACAAGCCCAAGCTCTACCATCTTCTCGCGAGTTGGTACCCCATTCTCATCCCAGCCCCGTACTCGGTAGTATTCAGGTAACATTTCTCCAAGCATTACCACATACCCCTTATGTGGTCCATCGGGAAGCGGGTCCTCTAGCATTCGCTTGGGAAGTATATCGTCGCCCTTGGTGAAACCAGCCTTTATGTTAAAGAGCCTTTCCAAGTTGAAGATCCTTTCACCTGCCACCAGCATATTCTCTGCGGTATAATCGACACCAGTGGCTGTGCTCAAGAATGAGCCTAGCATCTCATAGGTAATGGCGATACAAATAAAATTGCACATTCCTGCTGAATCTATAACCGCGAAGTGATCCTGTACCGCCTTGCACAGTCGAGCTTTTCCCTTGGTTATGTGAGGGTCAACAAGCTTCATACTATCAAAACCGTATATCTGCATATTGGTAGTACCGTAGAGTTCTACATCGCCTACCTCTCCCCTTATGTGGCAAGCACCTCTATTGCTTGTGACGTACGCCAGCGCATGTCCCTGCATGCTCCGAGGATCATAGCAGGCGAACTCCTGTTTCTTGACACCCATGAAAAGCTCGGGGTGTCCGTATTCCTGGGCCAGTCGGTACGAACCTTCAGCTAGGAGATGACCAAAGCCCTCTCTTTTGGCTATCTTATCCACCATTCTAACCATACCGTGATGGTCACCAAAATCTAATCTCATACCCACATCCTTCTCGGTTAGGACCCCTTTTTCAAACAGTTCCATAGCACAGGCTATTGTCATCCCACAGGTTATGGTATCCATGCCCGTGTCATTGCAAATGTAGTTTGCCTTTGCTATAGCCCGAAGGTCATCGATGCCGCAACAGGCACCGAAGGCACCAATGGTTTCATACTCCGGTCCCCCACCAGCACCGGCAAACTCCTCCGGCTCTAGTACCCTGCTCTCCCGGCGGCAGGCAAGAGGACAAGCGTAACAGGCATTACCCCTCTTTCCCCTTACAGAGATGGTCTCGGCAAAAGTCTGTCCATTGATCTTGTCAGCTCCCTCAAAAACTGCCGAGCGGAAATTCCTCGTTGGCAACACCCCAAACTCAGTAACTATTTCAACGCAGCCAGGAGTTCCCCATTCGCTCAGAAAGCCAGTTGCCTCAATTCTCTCCTTCGAATTGAATTCCTCATAAAACCTACGGAGCGTCTGTCTGAATCCTTCCACGTCTGCAACCTTGACCCCTTTCGTCCCTCTGACCGCGACTGCTTTCAGGTTCTTTGAACCCATGACTGCACCAACACCTGAACGCCCAGCGGCGTGAGTTCTATCATTGATTATATTGGCGAATCTGACAAGGCTCTCCCCCGCCGGTCCAATGCAGGCGACTCTAGCAAACTCGTCCGTCTTTACCCTGATAGCCTCTTCGCTTTCACCTGTTGGCTTGCCCCACAAATCGGTTGCGTCACGTATCTCCGCCCTATCATTCTCTATCCACAGGTAGACTGGAGTTCTTGCCCTTCCCTCAAATATTATCTGATCAAAACCAGCCAATTTCAGTTCGGCTGGGAAGAAACCTCCTGCATTTGAATTGCCTATTGTCCCTGTCAGAGGAGCCTTTGTGACCACCATATAACGAGAGGCAGCCGGTGCCCCTGTTCCGGTAAGGGGACCGGTAGCAAATATGAGCTTGTTTGCTGGGTCGAGCGCATCAACCGTAGGATCTATTTCATCATATAGATACTTGGCGCCCAAGCCTCTTGCTCCGATAAAACCTTCAGCTGCCTTGCGATTCAATTCTTCAACGCTGATTGTGCTATTTGTCAGGTTCACCCTCAGTATCTTGCCTGTCCATCCATAAGTCACTTGTCGTCTCCTGTCTGAGTCTATCGCTGATTTCTCAACACTGCTGATAGGACGCTAGAATCTTAGTAGCTGTAGATCGCCGTTTTCGTGCCATGCTGACCTCAGCTTCCTCGAATCGTAGAGCTTCTGCCACACAGACACGAACACACTCTGGGTCCCCACTGCACAGGTCACATTTTGTTGCCATGCTGTTACTAAATCCTATATTCCCGAGAGGGCATGCCAGCAGACAAATTCTGCATCCGACGCATCTATCGTGCACTATTTCTACTACTCTTATCCCTTTCTGGGTGTTTGTCGTTACCTGAATCGCACCCGCTGGACATACTTTTGCGCACCATGCCTCTTCGCATTGGAAACAAACGACTGGCATAGAAAAGGATTTCTCTGGGAAGCTTGCCACATAAATTCTAGATTTCGTGGGACTATACTCTCCTTCATGCTTCAAGGTACAAGCAAGCTCACAACTCCTACACCCCGTACATCTTTCTATATCGACGCTCAAAACTTTAGTCATGATCCCGCTTTTCTATTCCGTCTACAGATTCAACTAACTGCAACACCATTGGGAAGTCCGGTTTGCCAAGAAATTACCCTTCCCAAGTCTAATTGCCTGCTGGCAATTTGCTCCTTCCACCGGGAAATATTGCTTCCACTCTTGATCAGGCTTTTGATTAACCCCACATCTTGCGTTTTGTTCAAGAGCACTGCCCCTATTACACGATCGCCGTCAAGCACTATGCTCCTATAGACAGTCTGCCTAGCATCTATATATTTCAGCTCTCCAAACTCCCCTTTTGTAGGCTTAGAAAACCCAATTGCAGCAATGGTCAAGCCAAATACATTCGTTATGTTCTCCACAAACGCCCCTTCATATCTTTGACGGTGTCCGGTCAGGTTCAGCCCAGCTATTCTCCCTTGAACACAGGCGTTAGGCCAATTTGCTATTACCTCTTGATTGCCAGAAATCAAGTTTCTTGCCTGGCAAACATCTCCAGCAGCATACACACTTTCTGCATTTGTCTTCAGATATTCGTCGACTAAGATTCCCGTATCGACTGTAACACTGTCTTTTACTAGCTCTATATTGGGCTTTACCCCTTTGCCAACGATGACCAAATCTGCCATCAGCTCTTCGCCCCGATCTGTGCTAACAGAAACCTGGCTGCCCTTCCGCATGATGGCTTCTACTCTTCTCCCGAAAAGAAAGGATATGCCCTGAAACTCCAAATTGCTCTGTATCATCGAAGCACAGTCAGTATGCACATTCTGTGAGAGTAGTTGTCCAGAGCTAACCACAAAGGTAATGTTGATCCCTTGTCGAAATATCGCACTAGCAATTTGCAGGCTGATTAGTCCACCACCAAGAATCAACACGTCTTTGGCGCCACCACTAAGCGCCGTTATCCTTTCGGCGTCTTCAATGGTTCTCAAAGTCAGGACTCGTGCACAACAATCAGCATCCACCTTCGTTGAGAACTCAGGAGTGGCGCCGGTTGCGAGCAAAAGGCCATCGTATACGATCTTTGTGCCGTCATTTAGGTAGACAGCTTTCTGTACCGGATCCACTGCTACCGCTCTCTTCCCGAAGACTGGCGTGACTCCGTACTTGGAATAGAAGTCGCTTTCGACAATGAATAGACTTTCCCTCCCGATTTTGCCAGCGATATAGTATGTCAGCAAAACCGGCGAATAGGCTCTCGACATTGTCGCAGATATCAGTATTATCGAGGAGTAATCGCCTTTCTCTCTAATAGCCTTGACCGCATTTATCGCTGCGGCACCGTTGCCTATGATTACTTGCCTTTTCACTTTCGTCCTTACTACACTCACCACCTAGAATGCTCTGTCCTAGCGATTATCACCTCTTGCATGGCCCTGTGCAGGTCGATGAACCTGGCACTGTAGCCAGCTACCCGTACAAGAAGGTCCGAATAGTCCTCCGGATGATGCTGAGCATCCCGCAAAGTCTCCGCATCTACTATGTTGAATTGAACATGATAACCACCCAGTTCCATTTCAGTACGGAGCAGATTGATTAAGCACCTTCTGCCCTTGTCATCTTCAAGCATCTCAGGGTTGAACTTTAGGTTCAGAAGTGTTGCGAAGTGGTTGTCATGGTTTATCTTGCAGACCGACTTAATAACAGCGGTAGGTCCGTTACGATCGAAGCCCATATAGGGGGAAATACCATCGGCTAGAGGTTCCTTTGCTTTCCGTCCGGACGGTAGAGCCCAGATCACTTCACCATGAGGAACGTTTGCAATTACCGGAACCAGTCCATCGAGGAATTTGCTCTCCTTGATACCTTTGTACTTCTCTGCTTCCATTGCAGCGAAATCAAACATCTCTGCAGCTACAAGGTCGACTTCGTCAACATCGTTGCCGTACTTGGGCGCTTGGTTAATCAACATTTGCCGAATATGCTCATACCCCTCAAAGTTCTTCTCCAAGGCAGTCAATAGTGCGTCCATGGTCAGCCGGTTTTCGTCGTACACCACTTTCTTCACTGCAGCCATGGAGTCAGCTAGGTCAGCGATGCCAGTTGTCTCCAGCCCAGGCCCCAGGTTATAACGGGCACCCCCGCGCATTATTTCGACACCTCTTTCAACACAATCTTCAACGCAGCACGATAACAAAGGTTTTGGCAGCCTGGTTTGATGGGCTTTCTCCACCATCTGAGTATCTATCACTGCGTGATAGATGAGATAAGCTAGTTGTTTCTTGACTGCCTCCCTAAAGTCCTCATAGGTATTGAAATTCCTCGGATCACCAGTGGACAGCCCCATTCTTCTTTGGAGGACATGGCTCACTCCATCATATAGTGCCCACTCTACAGCAGTAGCATAGCTATATCGATTACCTTCACCCCATCTGGACATCTTCCCAGGAACATTAACTTCGACGCAACCAGCTATGCACCAATCATAAGCGTCTTCGAGTTCTACCCCTAGCCGAAGAAGAATGCGTATGGCCGTTGGGTCGAAGTATATTGCTGGCTGTCCTGTTCCCAAAGAAACCAAATTACAAACCTCCATCAGGAAATCATCGGGCGTTTGTGGGTGTATTCTCACGTTTAGGGAAGGGGCATGAAGTCGGATGTCTGCCGAAGCCTGCACCATCATAAAGGAAAGCTCGTTGGTCGCATCTCTCTTGTCCCGCGTGAGTCCACCCACGGTAAGACAATGGTATGGCTGGTAGCCGGCGAAGTAGTTAGCGGAGCTGGCGTCTACGGCGAAGATTATCTCTGCCATCTTAATCCACATACACTCGATTAACTCCTGAGCTTTCTCCTTGGTTAGTTTCCCTTCCTCAATGTCTCTGGCGTAGAATGGATATAAGTATTGATCCATCCGTCCTGGGCAAATGGAGCTACAGTTCTCCTCGGTATAGAGTGCGAGTTGGGTCAACTGGATAGCTTGCAAAGCTTCCCAAAACGTGCGCGGCGGATTCCATGGAACCCACTCGCAAATCTCAGCAGTTCGCAGTAACTCTCTCCTGCGTTCGTTGTTCGCTTCCCTTCCAGCCAATTCTCTAGCCTTTTCGGCATACCTCTGCGCCAGACATCTCATGGCATCGCAGCTGATGATGACCGCCTCCCAGAGTTTTCTTTTGTGAAACTCACCAATGCTAGACCTATCCAATTCCTTGAGCTTCCGTTCCGCTGTTTTCCTGATGCCGCAGAATCCCTCTTTCAGGATGATGTTCCCATAACCTGGATTAATCTCACCCACACCGTACAGATTCTTGGAGTCGCTGAAAATAATACCGGTTTTATACACTATCCCTTTTGTTTCCTCGTCTAGGTTAGCAAGATAGTATTCCTCCATCGATTTGCCCTCCCAATAGGGGAAGACCCCCTCGCGGAGTATCTCTTTCTGCTCCTCGCTGACACGATAAGGATCCTGTGGGCGCGTGGAAATAGTATCAAGCTCATCCTTAACCCACCTCCAGGATATCTCGGGGCAGACTTCCGCCGAACGGGGTTGAAAACCTCGCGTGCCGATTATGAGTTCGTCAGGCAAGATAGTGATTGTCCTTTCCTCAAAATATCTTCTCAACGCCTTAGCACGCCGGATCACCGGCTCTTCGGCCTCCGTCTCTTTGTACGAGTCTGTATAAGAAACGGCCCTTTCTATGCAAATAGCAGGTATGAAGGAAGAGAACTGATCCCGCAATCTATTGATGCGTTTAGTATACCCGTACCTGAAATGGTTATTAATTTCGCGTCGCGCGAATTCTTGCTTCACTACTGTGTTTATCCCCTCAATCAGATGTGCCCATGTTCCGTCCGACTGATAATGTCATCCTGGGTCTCCTTTGAAAGATCATTGAAGAATGCGCTATAACCAGCTACCCTTACCATCAGCGTAGGGTATTTCTCAGGGTATCTTTGAGCTTCTTTCAAGGTATCTGCACTAACAACATTGACTTGGATATGCCATCCTCCTAGCTGGAAGAATGTCTTCACGAGGGAAACAAGGTTTCTCAAACCTCTTTCATCTTCCAAGACTGAGGGGCTGAACTTCATGTTGAGCAAGAGACCATTTTCATGCCTAACATGGTCATACGAACTAACAGACTTAACGACCTCGGTTGGAGAGATATCAGTTCCTTGCTGTGGAGAAACACCATCTGCTAACGGGCTACCTGCCTTCCTGCCAGAAGGTAACGCTCCAACAACCAAGCCAAGAGGCGTATTGGCCGCTACTGGGAACATTGCCGAAACAAATCGGCACCCCCTATAGCTTCTATATTTATGGGCTTCGTCAGCGCAAAAGTCCGCGATTGTTTTCGCTATACCATCTACATATGGGTCATCTCTACCGTACTTAGGACCACGGTTAAGCAACAGTAATTGGATCTCCTGACCTCTTTGCCCATCAAAATTGCTATCCAAAGCACCTAGCAATTCATCCCACGAAAGAATCTCCTCATCGTAAACTAGTCTCTTGACTGCTGCTAGAGAATTTGCTACATCAGCTAGTCCGATGTATGACGGCGCAGGACCAACATTATACAAAGTCCCTCCTTCGAAGAAATCCACACCCTTTTCGGCTGGCCCCACCATCAGAGTTGATATGTAAGGGTATTTCAGACAATTCTTGTGAGCCTGCTCGGTAACCATGTTACATATACACAAGTGTTCTGTTAAGTACGCTATTTGCCTCTTAACAGCATCCTCAAAATCCTCATAGGTGTCAAACTCTCTTGGGTCTCCAGTTGGTAGCCCCCATCTTTTGTCGCTGGGCACCATTTTTGACCAACCATCGTGAAGAGCAAAATCCACGCAGGAACCCATGTTGAACTGCCCACCATCACTATACTTCCACATTTTACCTTGAATCTGTATCTCACTGCAGCCTAAGATGTCGTAATCGTATGCGTCCTCGATCGAAGTGCCCAAAGAAAGCATTGTTGGAATTCCTACTTTGTCATTGTGCATTTGAGGATAACCTATGCCAGTTTGTACTGTCTTGGCGATTTCCGTTAGGTATTCGTCGGGACTGCCCTCATGAATCCGAGCCGCCAAAGAAGGGGAATGTAACTTCACATCTCTTGTAGCCTCCATACACATGTATGTGAGTTCGTTGGTCGCGTCTCTCCCATCCCTTCTTGTGCCACCTATGGTCGCGTCTAGGAAGAGCTGGTAGCCTCCAAAAAAGTGAGAAGTTACCTCGTCAAGCAACCATATTATCTCAGCATTCTTAATCCACAAACACTCCATTAACTCTTGGACCCCTAATTTGCTTAGTCTACCTTCCTCTAAGTCTGACCGATAGTAAGGATACATGTATTGGTCAAATCGGCCTAGACCAAGCCCAGGGCCGCTTTGCTCCATATACGCCGCCATTTCAGCAAACCAAACAGCTTGTGCTGCTTCCCAGAAGGTTCTAGGCGGATTCCAGGGCACCCAATCGCAGACCTCAGCTATTTTGTGCAGCTCTTCCTTACGCCTGGGATTTCCTTCTTTTTCTGCTAACCTTCTCGCCTCCGCCGCATGCCTTTCCCCTAGTATTCTCATTCCCTCGCAACTCAATATCATGGCCTGCAAGTATTCTATCTTTTCATGGTCTTCTGGGTTCTTGTACGATAGTTTGGTTATGTTATCCTTGCAAGCTTCAGCTATTCCCTTGAAACCGTTTGGCAAAACTGTATGCTGATACCCAGGCACACAATGTCCCAGTCCATTTATCTGTTTAACTTCATTATCAATGAAGCCTGTCTTGAAGGTTAATCTCCTCGTTTCCTCTGGCAAGTGTCCGAAGCAATACTCGTACACCGACTTGCCCCTCCAATAAGGGAAGATTTCCTCCCTCAACTCCCTTTCTTGATTATTGTCTATTAGGTACGGATCTTGCTCCCTTACAGGGAATCTATCCAATTCTTCAGCAGCCCATTGCCAAGAAATCTCGGGGCATATGTTAACAAACCTTGGTCCGCATCCGGGGTTGCCGACAATCAATTCATCGTCTTGAATGACAATTGGTTTATCTGCACAAAGACGCTTGAATGCCTTTGCTCGCCTTATAGGCAAAGGCTGGGACTCGGATTCCTTGAAGACTTGCGTATATATCCTCGCGTGGTGTATACAGATTGTAGGTTTGTTAAGCCAGTAGTTGAGTCTCAGCCTCTCAATTCGGGGCGTGACACCTGTCCTTTCTACAAAGCGTATCTCAGTCTTTCTCAATGAGACAGGCAACTGCTCATCTTCCATCCCCTCCCTGTAACAAAGGTCTGCCTCTTGTTTCCTTTCCCTGTTGCTGCTCCTAAGCTTCTCGATCTCTTCCTCTTTGCTAGTCTTAGATATCACCATTTACCTCCTTGATGCATGCAATACCACCATATCATCGCAGTTGCGTTATGCCATTAACATGCGCTTTAGCCACCTATCTTAACGCTCAACCCATAAGCTTCCATCTCTCCTTTGATTTCCTCCATATGCCCTTGTCCTGGCACCTCTAAGTCCTCAAGTTCGTATTTTCTCCCCAGAATTGCATACTTCCCTATACCAAATTCATGATACGGTAAGATTTCGACTCCTATGATACTGCCGTTTAATGACGCCACGAACCTTGCTGTCTCACGGATATTGTCCTTGGAGTCAGTTATGCCCGGGATGATTGGGACTCTTATGATAATGTCCACCTCTTGTTTTGACAGGGATTCTATGTTCGCCAAAATCAACTCGTTTGCAACTCCACACACTTGTTCATGCACTTCAGAATCCATATGTTTGATGTCGTACATAATAAGATCCACAACACCTATGACCTTTTCATAACTACGCCAAGGAACGTGTCCAGCGGTCTCTACTGCCACATGAATACCCCTCCTTCTGCATTCTTGTGAGGCTTCATTCAAAAAATCTGGCCATAGAAGAGGTTCTCCTCCTCCAAACGTTATGCCACCTCCCGAATTCCTATAGAACAGAGCATCTTTCTCTATTTCCCTAACCAGGTATTCTACGTCTACCGTCTTACCGAATATCTTCCAGGCTCCGGCATAACAAGCCGCGACACATTCCCCACAAAGGTCACACAAGTCTTTGTTAACGAACAGACTCTCCCCTTCTAATGAGATAGCGTGAGCAGGGCAGGCCTGCACACATCTATTAAGGCGTCGACACCTCGCTGCATAGAAAACCAGTTCAGGCGCGCCAGATTGCCCTTCTGGGTTAGAACACCACAAACACCTCTGAGGACAGCCTTTCAAGAAAACAAGAGTCCTTATTCCTGGCCCATCATGTATGCTATACTTCTGAATATCAAAGACCACTGCCTTCGAATTCCTCATCTGAAACTCACTTATGCTCCGACTCAGGGCTTCCTTGGATAGATTGTTCTGCCAAACTATGCAACGGGCTATTCCCTTCTCCCGAACCAGCGTTTGTCACCTCCAGCCTTCTGCAGTCGTGTAGCGGGATTGATCCCTGCCACACGCAACTTAGCCGATTCATGGAACTTAGACATTCTTGTTTCTTTCTTTCGCTCGATTCTTGAATGCGTCCCACTCAGATGCGAGACCGAATCTATGAAAAGTCATCTTCTTTGGGACACCATTCTCATCCCACCCGCGCAAACTGTAGTACTCATCCACCATGTCATCGAACTTTTCTTTTTCCAGCCTCTGTCCTTTGAATACCCCACCTGGTGCTGCTGTTTCAAACAGCCTCTTGGGTAATGTATCATCTTTTCTTCTTATCCCTTTAGCAACATTGAAGGCTCTCTCTAATGTCCGTGTTCTTTGCGCCCCGACTAGCAACTCATCTTCATTGAGGTCTACGCCAGTAGCCAAGGAGAACAATCTTGCCGGGATTGTCAAGGATGTCGTAATGAACCACGGAATATGCCATTTGCATAACCCAAGCATGTCTACAGCGGTATGCCTATTCTCGTGGTCCCAATCCATAAGACCCTTTTTCTCGTAGGACGTTGGATATGCCACTACTCTTGTCCCGTAGAGTTCCTCAGCCCATTTTTCCATTTCCTCGCCTTCCATTACCCACCTATAATCAATATCTGAATGTCCCTCTATAATATCCCTAGTGGCTACTGCTGTAGTAAGCGCCTGCGATTTGTATGCGCGAACTTCGTATGGCTGCATTTCTAGCCCTTTCACGTGCATGGCGCAGTTCTCAGCCTCTTTGCCAATCGTCTTAGCTGCCTTCAATACGCCATCCTTGAAAAGCCTCCCAAAACCCTCCTGCTTACCTATCTTATTAATTGCAGAGATTATGGCTTCCTTATCACCACGCCTCATGGATATGCCATCGGTGTCCTTCTCGGTCATTATCCCCCTATGATACAATTCCATCAAGAATGAGATGATATTGCCTGTTGAAGCAACATCTATCCCATACTTATTGCAGAGGTAATTCGCACGAACCATCACCGCGCGGTCGTTGTTCCAAACAGGACCGCTGAAGGTCAACCATCCAACACATTTGACCTTTGCAAGACCGGTTCCCCCAATATCGCAAACGTTCATATGATACGAGGGGCAACCGAAACATCCACCTACGAAGGCGGTATACTGATCGAAGAATCCATCATTACCACCGAACCTTCCCCATTCTAACCAGTCAGCATCTTCTTCCCAGTTCCCCAAAACAAACATACCAGAGTTGTAGAACTCATCAATTACCCCTCTATCTCCTCCTGTCACCATAGCTTCACGCCCTGGACTTTCTATGATTACTCTATGTGCCTCCCAGCAAGCTTCATTGAATTCCTCCAGTTTTGCGATTCTTATGCCACGAGTCCCTCTAACTGCGATTGCCTTCAGGTTCTTGGAGCCCATAATAGCTCCAAAACCACCGCGTCCGGCAGCATTCCCCGTTTCAGTCAGAATGTTGCCAAAACTCACTAGGTTCTCGCCCGCAGTGCCTATGCAGATGGCCACAACTGGGCCCCCTAGTTCCCCTCTAATTATCTGCTGGGCTTCATAGGTGTCCTTACCCCAAATGTGGCTGGCATCCTTCAATTGAACGGAGTCATCATGGATATAGACGTACACGGGCTTGTCTGCTTTACCTTGGATAATAACGTTGTCGTATCCGGCGTATCTGATTGCACATCCTATCCAACCCCCGATTCCGGAGTTTGCCAAGAGTCCATTTGGGGACATCGAAGTTACCTTCATCCTCGCAGCCCCAGGAGCAAGCGTTCCCGTTAGGACTCCGGGGCCAAAATAAAGCCTATTCCCTGGGTCGAAAGGTAATATTTTGGGATCTACCTCATCATACATCATCTTCACATTGATGCCTCTACCCCCCACGAAAGACCGAGCATAAGGCATTACATCTTCTTCTGATGATGCCATCTTCGACAGATCAATCCTGAGAATGCGTCCGGACCATCCTTGTGACATCGCTATTTCGTCCCTATCGTGAGCAATGATTCAGCTATTGTCTCTGAGGGAACGTCCTTTTCTGGCCCCACAATTCCCTCGACTGTTGTTATCGCCTGCATAGGACAAAACCTTACGCAAGCTGCGTCCTTACATTCACCTGCGCAAAGCATGACAAGTGCTCCTTTCTCTCCTACAGGACAAGAAAGCAGGGTGGCTGCAGTCATCGGGCAACTCCTCTTATCGCCTTTCGAAGGGCACTCCTCTTCTGGAATTTCACACCCGCCTAATACTAGCGGAAGATTCACAGCCCTATCCTCGGACCTAAGGACTCTAACATACGATTTCGCTGGGTTGGCTTCTCCGGCACAATGTTGCGAACAGGCAACCTCACAAATCCCACAACCATTGCACCTCGACGGAATCAGTTTTAGTATATGCATAACATGCTCCTATGCTAGCGACAGATCGCTGGTTCTAGAAATAGCCAGCGTACATTCATGTACTTTTGGCATGCTCATTTTGCTTTCCAGTCATTCTCTCCCATTCATGCTCGCCCCCAGCTACCACCCGCGACCAATTTGATTACTCCGTTTCCTCACTAGAACAAAAATCGATTATTCATTATTTCAGATAGTAATGCAAAGGAAAGGCTCGATACCTCAGTTTAGGCAACTTCTCGACCGTAATATAGCCTGGTTCAGCATTAATAACATCAGGAATACGATTGACCATTTGGGTGCAGGTGGTTGTCTTGATTGCCACTCTATCATTTCTCAAATACGTATCAGGCACGCCTTCGATTAACCAATCGTTCATATCTACTTCATTCTCTCGATAGACTTTCCCAATCAGCTCCCCGTGAACCTTAATTCCTTGCTCCGTGTCAATGTCAACGATGTCAGACATCCCAGTGACTTGCCCCGTTTTGACAGTCGTATCAAGGCTTTTACACTTGATATCCACATCATCTATTGTCGGCTCAGAGCGCTGTACTATTTCCTTGATGGTCAGACCTAAATCTGCAACAAGGGATTCCAGATTCATTCGGAAATAGCTTGGTTGTATCCCTTCCTCTGCAATGTCTTTCTCAAATTCCTCCTCAGTCTGCCCTACATGGTTATGCCTCGCAACCACTGGACCATAGTCGTCTATATTATATCTCTCCCTGCCACTGATAGACTTAATAGTATGGCTGGTGCCTGTCAGTAAGGTTATCAAGTTAACTAGAAAGACATCTTGATAACCGCCGCCTGTGACGGTGACTGCATGCTTCCTTGCCAACTTGTCCAGTCTTGACGCTAATACTGGAGAGGTCGTCCATGCGTAAAAAGCTTCCTCCGACGTTGTTATCACGTTTAGACCGTTTTCAATGCACTTCTCCAAGTGAGGGTATATTCTTTCCATCTCTGTAAGAAGAGCAACAACAGCGATATCGGCCTGCTGAGCGCACACCACGCTATCAGCATCGTCACTGATTTGTACATTGAGCGGATAACCCAATCCAACTACTTCACCCAAGTCCTTGCCTACTATCTCAGGATTAAGGTCGATAGCTCCCACTACGTCAACACCTTTCTCCACCATAAATCTAGTTACAATTCTGCCCATTTCCCCCACTCCATATACTATGGCTCTAATCTTGCTCATTCCTGACCTCCTTCAGTTTGAACTTCGCATGTTCAAACCCCTAGGTATGCGTCCCGCACGTAGCCATCCTCACGAAGAGCTGGGCTATCCCCCACAGTTGTTATTCTTCCCGTTTCCAAGATATAGCCCCTGTGTGCAAGGCCCAAAGCCATCTGAGCATTCTGTTCGACCATGAGGATAGTCATACCCCCCTCGTTAAGCTGCTTTATGATCTCTCCTATATGCATCACCATGAGAGGAGCCAATCCGAGTGAAGGCTCGTCCAGTAGTAACAGCCTTGGTTTAGACACAATAACGCGGGCAATAGCCAGCATTTGTTGTTCACCGCCACTTAGTGTCCCAGCCTTCTGCCTAAGTCTTTTCTCTAGGATTGGGAATTGACCACAGACAGCCTTTAGGTCATGTCCTACCTCCTTCTTGTCCTGGCGACAGAAAGTCCCCACTTCAAGGTTTTCGAGGACAGTCATGTCGGGGAAGAGCCTTCTTCCCTCCATGCAGAAGGCAATACCATCCCTAATCATTTCTCGTGGGGAGCGCTTATCTATCCTTTGCCCACGGAACCAGATCTCGCCACTGGTAAGCCGCATAAGGCCAGATATCGCTCTTAGTGTGGTAGTCTTTCCGGCGCCATTGGCACCAATGACAGTCACTATCTCACCTTCGGCAACATTCATCGACACTTCATCGACGGCTATTGCCCTGCCGTAATGGACTGTCGCATTTCTTACCTCAAGCAGCATACTCTTGATCCTTACCCAAATAGGCCTCAATTACGTTCTTGTTACTTCTTATCTGGTCAACCGTGCCTTCGGCAATCTTTTTGCCAAAATTGAGTACTATGATCCTTCCACAGATTTCCATAACCGCCCGAACATGATGTTCTACCAAGAGTATGGTAATGCCTTCGCCACGTAGCCTATTGATTAGATCTGTCATGAATCTGACTTCGTCAATATTCATACCGGTCAAAGGCTCGTCTAGACATAGTAGTCTTGGCTCTGGACCCAGAGCGATAGCCACGCCAAGAGCTCTCTGGTAACCATGGGGCAGATTCCTAGCTAGCTCTCCAGTAACAGCCTCAAGGCCCATCAGTCTGATTATGTCCTCAGCCCTTTTCTTGGCCTCGCCGCTTCGCTGCCGCTCGGAGAGGTGACCAATCACTCCGGCAAACATGCTTGCCCGACCACCGTTGTGACACGATATCTCAACATTTCCTAACACCGAGGTGCTTCGGAACAGTCTATTTGCTTGGAAGGTTCGTATCAAGCCTCTCTGTACAATCTGGTGAGGTTTCAAGCCGACAATATCCTCGCCTCTGAAGAGAATCTTTCCACTGCTAGGCCGGATGACCCCACTCAGCACATCAAACAAAGTACTTTTGCCTGCACCGTTGGGACCAAGGATACCAACAAGGTCCCCCTCTTCAACTTGGAATTCTACGTCCTTCAGGGCTTCTACTCCACCAAAGCGCTTGTTTACTCCCATAACGCTAAGCAGCATGACTTTTTGTCTCTCTTTCTATGGTAGTTTGCCGGATGTCCTTTTCAGATGCCCAACCCCCGACACCCATCGTGCCCTCAGCGTATCAATCAGACCGGAGGCGCCATAAGGCATCACCAATATAGCGATAACCAAAACCACACCATATAGTATCGCTTGTACTGGTCCTGCCGCACGTAGTACCTCAGCGATGAGGGTCATACCCGCTGCGCCCACAATGGGTCCCCAGAATCTTCTCTCCCCGCCGAGGACAACCCAGACAAGAATGTATAAGTTGAACATCAGGGAGAAGCTCGCGGGAAAAACTGAGCGGACATAGTGCGCGTATATGCTACCGGCAAATCCCGCGAAGAGTGCACCTATAGCGAAAGCTATTACCCTATGTCCAACGACATCAATTCCGCTGCTTTCGGCCAGTTGATCATCCTCGCCAATAGCCACACACTGGCGCCCAAATCTAGAGCTGTGCAACCGATACAGAATGAAGGTAGATAGGGCGAGAAACACTAGGGCTACATAGTAATATGGCATCACCCCTGTGAAACCCATTATCCCCGGGATACCTCTGAGCCCGGCCATGCCCCCGGTCAGACTACCCCAATGCTTCCATATCGTATACACAATGATATAGAAGGCAAAGCTTGATATGAAGAAGTAGACGCCCTTGGAATTCTTCGTGGTGAACGCAAGCCCGGCGGCAACTAGTGCGGCCAATATCCCACCAGCTAAGAAACACGCGAAGTACGGTAGCCCCAGTCTGACAGCGAGTAAACCGGACGTATAGGCACCAAGACCGTAGAACGCAGCATGACAAAACGACCCGAGCCCAGTGACAAAGAATACACGATAGCTCAAAGCAAGGACAATGTATAGAAACAAGATAAAGAGAATGTGTAGGTGATAAGTCCTGGCATAAAGAGGAAGGGTTGCCAGAACAGAAGCGCCAATAACTGCAGGTAGAAAGAACCTTCTCCCCCCGATTCCAGTCATGAATTTATGCTGCATGTCCTAGCAACCCTCTAGGTCGGATCGTCAGTATTACCAAGGCAATTCCGGCGCTGATGGTGAGCCCAATGTGTGAGCCTAAGTAGATCCCAGTGATGCTCTGCTGGAAACCGATTATGAAAGCAGCAATAATGGCACCTACTACGCTTCCCATACCGCCGAGGATTACCACTACAAGGGCGAGCAGTAGTGGAGTCCCTCCCATTGGAGGACTGATGGAGAAGATTGGTGAGACTAGGCCACCTGCTAGCGCCGCTAGGCCAGTGGCCATCCCAAAAGTAATACCACAGACACGATCGACGTCTATCCCGAAGGCAAGGGCTGCTTCTCTATCCTGCTGGACGGCTCGCATCATCTTGCCCAGCGTCGTTTTGTTTACAAACCAATAGAGAAAAGCTATGACGGCGAACGACGCACAAGTAATGAACAATCTCTCTGCGGATATACTTGCACCACCAATCACTAGCGTACCTGGCAACACTGATGGAACACTTCTAGCTCGGGGACCCAGTACATACCACATGACGTTTTGAAATACCATGAGTAGACCGAGAGAAGCAACGGCACTGCCCATCAGATTGCCACGTAAATGCTGGAAAATGGCCTTGTCCACAGCCCATCCCAGTAGACCTACCGCTAATACGGCCAGAAACAACGACAGATAATAGGGAACCCCCAAGACGACACAGAGATAGAAAACGGCAACAGCACCGAACATGTATGCTTCTCCATGCCAGTAGTTCACCACACGCAGGATACCGAAGATCAAGGTGAAACCTACTGCCATGAGAGCGATGATTGCACTCCATACAAGGCCATTCACTACTATCTGTGCTGTCACTCTGTTCTCGCGTTCTCCTTAGTGTTTCCTCGCCCCTTGGCAATATCCCATTTCAACCAAGTAACATCAGTTTGCTAGCACTACTCTTAATCCCAGATGAAGCTGTAGCCCTGATATATATCCACCATTTCCCCGTCTTGAATCATGACCGCTGGTATCTGCATTTTCATGTAGCGTGGCAGGTCGGGGGAATACACGTTGGTAGCAAAGCGAGTTTCGCCCGAGATTCCTTCATACGACACATTTCCTATTACCGCGAGAATGTCGTCTGGGTCGAAGCTGTCTGCCTCTTCTATGGCGAGCTTGAAGAGAGAGAGTTCATCATACCTATAACTCGCCCAGTACTGCAGGCTGCCATACTTCTCTATGTATTTTTCTGCCCATGCCTGTCCGGCCTCGGTAAACATTTCAGCTTGCTGAGGCGTAACTATGATGCCTTCGAGCGCGTCCTCGCCCGTAATATCAACAACAACATCGTAGTCCATGGTATCGGTATATACGATGGACTTGTTATGACCAAGCTCACGAGCCTGCTTGACCATTTGTCCTCCCTCCGCATAGCCTAAGCCAGGATTAAGCAGAACGTCAACATCCGCGTCTATTATGGGGGTTAGTACCGGGTAGAAATCGACTTCATCTAACGCAACGTA
Organism: Dehalococcoidia bacterium; assembly: GCA_046483735.1. Lineage (GTDB taxonomy): Bacteria > Chloroflexota > Dehalococcoidia > GIF9 > AB-539-J10 > RBG-13-51-36. The sequence goes on along the minus strand of JAWOCP010000141.1, from coordinate 351 downwards.
TGTAGAATGAGTCATGTTGAAGCCATAGGTTGGCGCTATCTCCTCGATGTGCGCAACCGCTTCCTGGCCTCGGAGATTGTCGGGGGCGATCACTGCCACCGTCGTGTACGCGGGGTATTGGTCTTTACAGGCCTCCAGGGCGACGGACTGAGCCTCTATGTCTTCAGGCCAAGTCTGGAAGGTATAGGGGAAATCTGAGCTTAGAGCGTCACCAAGTCCAGGAGAACAGGCAACATGGATTACCTTTTCCTCATTACAAAGCTCGTTGACGGCGACGCTTTCATCGGCACTGGCGGAGCTGATGAAATTGATTCCGTCATCATATATTGCCTTGTTGGCCTGAGTTAAAGC
>JAWOCP010000136.1:0-4454 GCA_046483735.1 Dehalococcoidia bacterium | reverse complement strand
AGGGTGCCAGAGGACTACGTCAAATGTCGCAAATGCGATGGCACGGGGAAAGAGGACATCGGAGAGATCATCACGCGGTATGAGCCTTGCGGGAGATGCAAGGGAACCGGGTGGGCCCCGCCGCCTCCGGTGTATAGATGAGGGTGAGTGTAGGAGCCGACGGATGTTTCCGCCCGAGAATCAACAGGATTTCTGACACGGAGGTGCCACATGGTTAGAAAGCAGAGTGCCAAAACGGATGACAGTCCGTATTGCAACATATTCAAGTATTATCGGGGGCATAATGAGACTGACAAAACTCTCGAGAACAATGTAACCAAAGCCCTGATAAACGTCCTGAAATACTCCGGCGAGAGTGTACAACAGGATTTTGTCAGCTGGCTAGGCAAACGGACTGGGATTGGTCTCCAACCTGCAGGCATAATCGACACCTTTCTGTTTCCAAGGCGCCGTGACTTGCCTAACCCACAAATCAGGGTAATGTTGGGGATAAAACCGTACTGGGCAAGTTGGACAAGCCGCGCAGCGCGCGGGCAGCCAGATCGGGGCGAACGCAGATATGACGGAGCACTCTTGGGAGGGGACTGGTTAGTCGCGATTGAGAGCAAGCTCTATGACGGCATGGATCCTGGGCAGTTCAAAGCCGAGAGGCGCCAACTTGGCAGAAACGCTGTTAAACGCGAGATAACTTGGAGGCAGATACACGGTTTTTTACGTCAACTGAATACTACGCAGAAACCTATAGTTGAGTTCCTGACAAGCCAGTTCTGCGAATATCTGGAGATGATCGACCAAGTTGGTTTTGAGGGATTTCGAGAGGAGCATTTTGGGCGCATTACCAGTGATGGCACCTGGCTGAAGGAAAAGGATGACATAAGGGATGAATTGCGTGGTGTGATGAACACACTAGCTGGTGACTTGTATGAGTTCGGATTTGCCGAGGGAGGGATGTTGAAAACACTCTATCCTGAGTGGGACCGAGTTAAAGGCCTTAGTAAGCGGAGAAAGGAATACGACTGGGCTTATGTGACCTTCTTCCCCAAGCGTACTAACAGTCCTAAGTGGGCTCACCAATGTGTTCTTCTCGATCTCGGCGGGCAGACGCTACACGTCAAGGCAGAGGTCACTACCCAAGAAGGTGCGCGCAAGCTCCGCAGCAAACTGTGTTCGGACGAAGGCAAGAAGGAGTTGGCCACTATCCTACAAGGAGTGCAAGGCAGATGTGCTCCAATCTGGTTCAACCCATACCGTGGTGACACGGAGTATGGTGGTGAGCTCAAGCCCACGACAACCTTAGAGGAGTTGAAAGGACACGTTGACGGACTCTGGCACGAGCTCAACAACCATAAGGGGCGCAAATATCTTAAGTTCGAGCTGCGTAAGCAGTTCATAAAGGAGCAGATTATCGGCACCGGTGCGGACTTGGTGACAGAGATCGCTAGTACTATGAAATCCCTTCATCCGTTTGTGCAGTTTGTGAACAGCAGGAGCGTGTAGATCTTACGTACACATTGTAGCAGCCAGATGGCATATTCGTGCGATGCCTATTTCGATATCGAGACCACAGGACTGTCCTGCCAGTATGCCGAGATAACCGTCATCGGCATGTACCTGGTCAACGGCGCTGAGGATAGGATGGTGCAACTCGTTGGTCAGGAGGTGCCTTGTGACAATCTCCTCGAGTCGCTTAAGGGCGTTGACAGAATCTACACCTATAATGGCAGCCGGTTTGACCTGCCTTTCATCTACAACTCGCTGGGCATAGACCTGGCCACTTTGCTTAACCATCACGACCTGATGTATGACTGCTGGCGGTGCTATCTCTTTGGCGGCCTCAAGGCAGTAGAGAAACAACTACGAATTCCGCGGCAGCTTCAGGGCATTAGCGGACTGGACGCAGTGCGGCTGTGGTGGAGATATCTGGAGTATGGTGACTGTGATGCCCTGGCTACACTGCTCGAGTACAACAGAGAGGATGTGATGAACGTTGAAGTACCGACGGAGAGGCTGACGATTTGCAGCCATTTTGATGGGAGGCACCATGGACGCACATAGCTTCATAGCAAAGCTGAATTCCCCTGTGATGTATCCCACGGTCTATGAACGGTCATACAACGACTTCTGGGAATGGAAAATTGAAGTAGAAGCCGGTGGTACATGCCATATTCTGGATGATAGGCATAGAGATGATGCATGCAAGAGACTGCTGAAGGTTCTGCCAAGTTGGAAAACGTACCGCCGTGTAAAATGTGACTATAAAACCTGGTTGCCGATCTCGTTATCTAATATTGTAGATGCCTATGACCAAATCAGGAAGTACGACCTGCTCAGTTTTGACAGAATACCCATAGCGCCTTTGAAGTTAATATGGCACGAACTGGGTCGTGTGAAAACAGTATCCTATCAGCGAACTCAGGACGGCAAATACTTCGTTATCGCTGTGTGCAAACCTTTGATGTTCATATGGGGACAGACGCCGCCTTTTGATTCCAGAAATCGTGCGAACATAATCAAGGATAGGTTGTATCGTTTGCCTAATGGTGGTCGGTGGTCTTTTGACTGGTGGCGCCTGATTCTGGACGATCTTCGCCAAGCGTTGCTCCTAAACCCTAGCATAATCAACGACTGCGAGGGTAGGGCAAACCAGATTTGGAAATCCTCTCATATTATCCCATACGGGAGACTCTTAGATATTTACTACTTTTAGGACTGTGTTTATTGAACGGAAGCTGCTATGCCAGTTTATTCTCATTCGCAACTGAGTACATACGAAGGGTGCCCGCTGAAGTATAGGCTGCGCTACCGGGACGGCATCAAGCGGGAGACCGAAACTGAGGATAAGTATTAGAGGAGAATGGCGCAATTGTTGTCGAAATCCAAGTACCTGTCGGGGCTCCAGTGTCCAAAGCTACTGTGGACGCTGGTGAATCAACCCGACAGTCTTCCCGGGGTGGATATTGTTACTCAGCATATGTTCGACCAGGGGCATCTGGTCGGTGAATATGCCAAGCAGCTATTTCCCGGCGGTATCGACATTCCGCATGATGATTTTATGGAGAACATTGCCGCAACAAAGAGACTGCTGGCAGAGAGGAAGCCGCTGTTTGAGGCGGGCATAATGGCCGGAGGAATCTATTGCAGAGTAGATATATTGAACCCGGTCAACGAGGATGAATGGGACATAGTTGAAATAAAGTCGAGTACATCGGTCAAGGATGTGCACATCGACGATGTAGCTTTCCAGAAGCTCTGCTGTGAGAAAGCAGGGCTGAAGATAAGAAGCTGTAAGCTGGGCTTCATAAACAACCAGTATGTGAAGAGTGGGGAAATAGACCCGAAAGAAATGTTCATTTTGGAGGACATCTCCACCGAGGTGGAAGAAATCAGCGAGGACATAGAGGAACGGACAGTCGACCTGCTCGAGGTTCTGTCGAACAAGGCGTGCCCCGACGCCGCCATCGGCCAGCACTGCCTGGCGCCGTACGACTGCCCGCTCCGTAGCGAATGCTGGGGGTTCTTGCCTGAAAACAGCATCTTTGATTTGCGAGGCGGCAGAACGAAGCAGTTTTCACTCTTTGAGCAGGGAATCCTGTGCATCAAGGATATTCCGGACCATATTCCTCTGTCCAGGCAACAACAGATCCAGAAGGAGTGTGTGCTGACGGGCAAGGTACATGTTGAGAAGGAGGAAATCCGGCGATTCCTGGACAGGTTGCAGTACCCGCTGTACTACCTGGATTTCGAGACCGTTGCCCTGGCGATACCGGTCTACGACGGCACGAGGCCGTACCAGGATGTACCGTTTCAATTCTCATTGCACATTGTGGAAAGCGACGGGTCCGAGGCAGTGCACCACTCCTTCCTGGCCGACGGAAGAGAGGACCCCAGACCCCAGATTCTCAGTGAACTGCAAAGGTTACTCGGCTCCGAAGGCAGCATCATTGCCTATAATGCGGGCTTCGAGGTGGGCGTATTGAAGGGGCTGGTTGAGGCTTTTCCCGAATACATGAATTGGCTGGAAGGTATTCTCACGAGGATGATTGATTTGCTGTTTCCGTTCACCAACTTCCACTACTACAATGCTTCGCAGAGAGATACGGCATCTCTTAAGAGAGTGCTTCCCGCAGTTACGGGAAAAGGCTACGGAGAGATGGGTATAGGCGAGGGGATGGACGCAAGTGTCGCCTACGCGAGAATAACGTACGGTAGTGCAACGGAAGAGGAAATTGCCAGGGTACGGGCGGACTTAGTTGACTACTGTAAGCTGGATACCGAAGGGATGATCTGGGTCGTGGACGAGCTGAGAAAGCTGTCGGCTTGAGTCTCGACCGGCAGGTTGGGCTGGGGGCGGCCTAATGGCAAACTCGTCGGGTTGCTTCCCGCCTTTTTTCTATGACCCCGCTGCAATCCACTCGTCGGCAAGCGCCAGCAACTGGTTGGTGGTGATGGGGTCC
>JAWOCP010000130.1:0-21283 GCA_046483735.1 Dehalococcoidia bacterium | reverse complement strand
TCTATAAGCCCGGTGCGAACAATCTTGCCTGCCAGAGAAAAATTCTTGGTGCCCTTGCTCTTCTCCGTACCATATCCGGCATACCATTCGGCGCCTTTCATAAGAATAGCCGAGACATTGCTCCAGGTCTCCACATTATTGATATTGGTCGGCTTTCCCCACAAGCCGGACTGTGCGGGAAACGGAGGTCGGGATCGAGGCATCCCCCGGCTGCCTTCGATGGAGGCCATCAGCGCAGTCTCCTCGCCGCAGACAAAAGCACCCGCCCCTTCCTTTATCTTGATATGAAAGTTGAAACCGGAGCCCATTATGTTTTCGCCTAGTAGTCCACATTCCTTCATCTGCTCAAGGGCAATCTTCAGTCTCTCGATGGCCAGCGGATATTCTGCACGGATGTAGACATAACCTTCCGACGCACCGATAGCATAAGCGCCAATGAGCATTCCTTCCAGTACGGCGTGGGGGTCGCCTTCCAGAAGTGCCCTGTCCATAAATGCCCCCGGGTCTCCTTCGTCGGCATTACATATTATGTATTTGATATCGCCGGGAGCATCGCGACAGAACTGCCATTTGACTCCCGTAGGAAACCCCGCGCCTCCACGACCTCTCAATCCCGATTTCCTGACCTCATCAAGCACTTCTTGAGGATTCATTTTCAGCGCTTTGGCTAAGCCGTCATACCCTCCATTAGCAACATAATGGTTGATATTCTCCGGATCGATATTTCCACAATTCCGCAAAGATATACGCACCTGGGGCTTAAGCACCGGCAGATCAAAGAGCCTGGGAATGCCCTCCAAAGTCCCTTCACCACGAGTGCCGAGCGCCAGGTCAGGGCGTGGATTGTCAGCAACTAGATAGTCCTTGATGACTTCGGAGACAAGCTCCGGCGTCAGATTGGCGTAGAAGACACTCGGCTTACCCGGCTTAACAACCTCAATCAAAGGCTCGGCATAGCAGAGTCCGATACAACCAACCTGAAGAATATCAGCTTGAATATGCTGCTCTGCTAACCCCCGGTTGAGAGCATTAAGCACATCCTCAGCGCCTGCCGCCCGCCCACAGGTACCCATACCAATCAGAATACGGACCTTGTCGGTTTGCTGCATTGCTTCCCATTGAAGTACAGCTCGGTTCTTGATTTCTTCAAAACTCATCGCTGCGCCTCCTTGTTCAGTATCTCCCCCATCCTGGAGTCCGTCATCCTCCCATATACCTTGTCGTTGCTAACCACAACCGGCGCCAGTGCGCATGAACCAAAGCAGGCTATCGTTTCCAGCGAATATTCCAGGTCCGGCGTAGTCTCACCTGCCCTAACGCCTAATCGCTTCTCTAGTTCGGCAAGGAGCTGCGCACTACCACGCACATGACAGGCAGTACCCCGGCACACCTTGACGACATTCCTCCCTGTCGGGAGAAGCTTGAACTGGACATAGAATGTACCCACCCCAAAGACGGTGCTTTCCGGCAGCTTAAGGAACTTAGCTATCTTTCTCATCGCCGGCTCCGGCAGGTAGCCAAAGACCTGCTGCACGTGCTGTAAGATAGGAATAAGGTCATCCTTCTCGCCCTGATAGGAGGACAGAATCTCGTCCAGTCGTTCCGCAACCATCGCCCCCTGCTCTGTAACAAGCACCGGAGCGCCTTGTACCTCTGAAGGACTTATCATTTTGCACCTCGCTATCTACCATTTTTCTTGAGACAGCCGACACCACAACCAGGTAGCCAGTTCTTTGTCCAGCTTGCCGACCCAGGATTCTATTTTCCTGATGTCACCACTGGCCAGGGCAGCTCTCTCCTCGCTAGTCAGAGAGTAATACTCCTTGAGGGCCTCATGGGGGTCCTCCGCTAATCGTGCCAGGAATTCTGATTCTCGAGCCGCTCTCTTCAGAACAGCAAGCAATTCCTCTCTCACCGGCACAACCTGTCCCTCCACCTTTTCTTTTGTTGCTGGAAGCCGCGTAGCCATTTTCATCCCTCCTTTCTCTTTCATCGCACAATAAGTCTAACAATTGCCTGTCTGCCTGCCATCGTCCACAAGTCACAATCTGCAATAGCACTTTGGTTATGCCCAAATAGGCAGTCGGCTTGCCCTAAGGTACATATAGGCTTATAATTGCCCCGGGACTTGGAAAATTGGGGACTAAAGACAAATTAACGGTCCTGATTGCTGACGACCATCCTTTGGTGCGTGAAGCGCTGCATCAGGCACTGGACGGTGAGGAGGACATGGAAGTTGTGGCGGAGGCCGGTGATGGCGAGGAAGCAGTCAAGCTTGCCTCGGAGCTAAGGCCTGATGTGGCGGTGATGGACATCGTCATGCCCGGGCTCAATGGAATTGAAGCCACCAGAAAGATTAAAGAGATTGCTCCTGACATAGCCATTCTAATCCTCACTGCTTATGATGATGACGAGTATGTACTGGGATTGCTCGATGCCGGAGCTGCCGGCTACCTCTTGAAAAGCGCCAGGGGTCGTGATCTGGCGGGAGCTATTCGAGCTATAAAATCGGGTGAATCGGTGCTACACCCCAAGATTATCGCCAAGCTACTGAAGCGAGCTACAATAGCACCGGTTGGCGAGCGCAAGGCGTCGGGCATGCTGAGTGAGCGGGAATCACAGATACTGAAGTTAGTCACCTCAGGGATGAACAATAAAGAGATAGCCGAGAAGTTGTTTCTCAGCCAGCGCACTATCAAAGCTCACCTGACCAATATCTTCAACAAATTGAATGTCGCCTCACGCAGCGAGGCAATAGTCAAAGGATTACAATGGGGATTAGTCACCTTAGAGGATACCGAGGACAATTTCCAGAGCTAAGAAACCCACACCTCTGGATCATAATCGTCTTATTCGTTCTCCTCACCATGTCTCACCTTACCCATCTCCTGCTTCAAATACCCGTCCTGGGCGACATCTCGATTCCTGGAACTCTGGAGCTTTCACGACACAGTTTGGAACGACTTCTTTATCTCATGTTGGTGTTATATGCGGGCTGGACACTGGGGACAATCGGGGGAGGCGCACTATGGCTATCCAGTGCTGCGGCGATGTTGCTTCGCACCTTCTTGATTTCCCCTCACTTCCAGGATGCTTTGTTGGAAAGCTTCGCCAGCCTTGTCATTGGCGCCCTGGCCATCACATTGATGGCAGCCCACCATCACAATAGACGGCAACAAGCGGAACTGGAAAAGGCTGTGAGGGACTTAGAGTTGGCGCGGCAAAACTATGAAGATTTGTTTGCTAACGCCAGCGACGCTGTCTGGGTCCACGATATGGACGGCAATATCATTCTGGCTAACAAAGCATGTGAGCGGCTGACCGGCTACTCGATTTCGGAATTAGCGGGCCAGAATGTCAGCCGGTTCATTCCCCCGGAGACACTGCCTTTATTGAGACAGGTGAGAGATAGACTGTTGAAAGGCGAAGCTATGGAACACCGCTATGAACACCGATTGACCAGGAAGGACGGTTCTGAAGCAATCGTACAATTAGCCAGCCGTCTCATTGTTAGCAATGGCAAGCCTCAAGCTTTTCAGCATCTGGCCCGCGACATAACCGAGCAGAGAAGATTACAGGATAATCTGCAGTTCTACCTCAGGCAGGTCCTACAAGCCCAGGAAGAAGAGCGCAAACGCCTTGCCCGCGAGCTCCATGACGATACATCTCAGCAAGTACTGCTCCTAACGCACGGCGTAGACAATCTTGCATCCAAAGCTGAAAGCTATTTGCCCCAAGAGCTGAGAAATGAACTGGGTAAACTATATGAACTGTCCGAGCAAACCTACCAGGGCGTTAAACGCTATGCTCAGGCTTTGAGACCCCGCATCCTGGACGACTTGGGTCTGGTGCCAGCCATAAAATGGCTGGCCGAGGAAATACACAACTTCAGCGGAATCAAAATTCAGGTCAAGACTGACAAAATTCCACCGCTCGCCCCGGAAACACAACTGGTCTTGTTCCGCATTGTTCAGGAAGCCCTGAATAATGTGCACCGGCATTCTGGAGCATCTGAAGCCAACGTCAATGTGGAGCGCCAGGGAAATGATGTCACTGTAACCATTAGCGACAACGGCAAGGGCTTCAACCTTCCGCAGCAGCTAAGTGATTTTGCCGGTCGAGGCAAGCTAGGGCTCACCGGGATGGCGGAACGAGCCCGCTTGATAGGCGGGGAACTTCAAGTCAGTTCCCAAATAGGAAAGGGAACTGAACTAACAGTGAGAGCGCCGATAGTGCTTCACAATCAAATCGATAGTTAGAGAGCATCCAGAAGTATTGATTTCCCTTTCGCTGACAATGATATGCTTTTCGTTTCTTTCTTGCGCACTCCCGGCAAAGCCCTCAGAGTTTCTCCACTTTCACTGCTGCGACTTTGAATTCGGGAATTTTGGCTACCGGATCGAGCTTGGGGTTGGTGAGGATATTGGCAGCACTTTCAGCGAAATGGAAGGTCATGAACACCACCCCTGAGGGCAACGCCCTGGTTACTTCCGCCTTAGCCATGACTTCACCGCGGCGGGAACTAACCTTCACCCTGTCACCCTGACCTATACCAAGCTGCGAGGCATCCTGGGGACTGATTTGTACCACGCCTTCAGGCTCTATGATATTGAGCCCGGCTACTTTGCGAGTCATCGTTCCGGTGTGGAAATGATACAAGCTGCGCCCTGTGGTAAGAATCAGAGGATAGTCCTTATCTGGAGTCTCTCCCGGAGGCATATATTTGAGCGGCATGAATCGGCCTTTTCCTCTAACAAAAACACTCGTGTGCAATATCGGTGTGCCCGGATGGTCGTCAACAGGGCAAGGCCACTGGAGGCCTCCCTTCTCCAACCTCCGGTAACTTATGCCGCCATAGCTGGGAGCCAGAGTGCGAATTTCTTCCATTATGTCGAACGGATGGCTGTAATCAAAACCTTTGGCCCCCAACCTCTGAGCTACCTGACAAATAATCCACCAATCGGGCCTGGAATCGCCGATCGGCTCGATAGCTTTCCGCACTCGCTGCACCCGGCGCTCTGTGTTAGTAAAGGTGCCGTCCTTTTCGACGAAGCTGGCCGCTGGCAGGACAACGTGGGCAAACTCTGCCGTCTCGGAAAGGAACATATCCTGGACGACAAGAAACTCGAGTCTCGCCAGCGCTTCCCGAACATGTTGAACGTCGGGGTCGCTTAATGCCGGGTTCTCACCGACAAGATATAACGACTTCACGTCTTTGCGGTAGGCGGCTTCAATGATCTCGACCAGGGTCAGCCCTGGAGACGGGGATAAGGAACCTCCCCAGGCGGCCTCGAACTTCTTTCTGATAGCGGGATCGCTTACTGCCTGATAGGCAGGATAGACGTTAGGCAAGGCACCCATGTCGCAAGCACCCTGCACATTGTTCTGTCCTCTCAGCGGATTGACCCCGGTGGAAGGCTTGCCTATGTTCCCGGTGAGCATTGCCAGGTTGGCAGTAGCCAGCACGTTATCGGTGCCATGGGAATGCTGGGTAATACCCATAGAATAAAGGATGGTGGCGGGACGATTGCTGGCAAACATGCGGGCAGCTTCTACTATCTTGTCTTTGGGCACGCTTGTGACCTGCTCTACAAAATCAAGGTCGAAATCCTTCAATGATTCCCTGAACGCATCGAATTCCTCGCACCTTTCCTTGATAAAGGCCGAGTCAAATAGTTTCTCTTCCACAATAACCCGCATCATCCCCATGAGCAGGGCAACATCTGTGCCGGGCTTGTGCCGGAGCCAGAGGCTGGCAAAGCGGCAGAGATCGATCTCGCGGGGGTTAGCCACGATGAGCTTCGCACCATTCTTCACTGCTCTTTTCACCTCAAGCCCAATTATAGGGTGTGCTTCTGTGGTATTGGTGCCAATAGCAAAAATACAGGCAGCATCGGCAATCTCGCTGATGGAGTTGGTCATAGCTCCGCTGCCGAAGCTTTGCGCCAGGCCAGCCACAGTCGGGGCATGACACAGCCGTGCGCAGTGGTCAACGTTGTTGGTGCCCAGAACTGCTCGAGCGAACTTCTGCATGACATAGTTCTCTTCATTGGTGCACTTGGCTGAGGCAATAACGGCCACTTCATCTGGTTTATACCCTTTCAAGCGGCTAGCTACTAATTCCAGCGCTTCATCCCAGGAAGCCTCTTCCAATCTCCCATTTCTCCTTATTAAGGGAGCGGTCAACCTCTCAGAGTGATGGATAAAATCGGCAATACCAAAGCGACCCTTAACACATAGTCTGCCTTTGCTGGCCAGGCTATCCACATCGCCCTGTACTCCGACGATAGTATTTCCTCGAACGCCCAGCTTGATACCACAACCACACCCGCAGTAACAGCAGATACTTCGCACTTCACGTGCTGGTCTCTGTGTAGTTTTGGGAATCAGTGCGCCCACGGGACACCTGACAACACATTCTCCACAGGACACGCAAGTGGATTCTATGATAGGCTTGTCCTTCATAGCGCTGACCTTGGTATCATGCCCACGAAAGGCGAAGTCAATGGCATTTACCCCCTGGATTTCATCACAAGTCTGGATGCAGATACCACAGAGGATACATTTGTTCAGATCACGGCTGAAAAAAGGATTTGAGTCATCAACGGGAAGGTTTCTGGTCGTTCGTTTGAGCCGCTCGAGGCGTCCCTCGTCAATACCGATGTAGGCAGCAATTTCCTGAAGCTTGCAATCGGTATTCCTGGCACATTCCAGACACCTGACATCGTGATCTGCGATGAGAAGTTCTGCAGCAATACGGCGCACTTTGTCGATCTCCGGGCTTTCTGTTGTCACGACCATCCCGTCTTCAACTGGCACCTTGCATGAAATGGTGAGACCTCTTCCTTTAATCTCGACCATACATAACCGGCATGCCCCGAGGGATTTCAGCTCAGGGTGATAGCAGAGATGGGGGATATAGATGCCATTGTCAAGGGCTGCCTTGAGTACAGTATCTCCCCTATTTGCCTTGATCTTGGAGCCGTCAATCGCAAGCGTTATCTCATCAATCATCATTCGCCTCCGTTCGTTAGTCTTCCTGGAATACACTCCACCGCACTAAAACGCTCCGGACATACGCTCATACATACGCCACAGCGGATACACTTGCCCTGATCAATAACGTGGACTTGTTTTTTGGCACCCTGTATGGCCCCGGCGGGGCACTCCCTCAGGCATATCATGCAGGCCATGCACTTGTCGGGCGAAATACGATAGGAGATGAGCTCCTTGCACACACGGGCCGGGCATTTCTTATCATGGATATGAGCCTCGTATTCATCACGAAAATAGCGGATGGTGGTGAGCACAGGGTTGGGGGCGGTGCGACCAAGACCGCAAAGTGAGCCTTTCTTGATCGCCTCGCCTAACTCTATAAGCAGGTCAATATCATCCGGCTTACCCTCCCCCGCGGTAATAGCCCTGAGGATCTCCAGCATCTGCAGAGTTCCTATCCTGCACAAAGAACACTCGCCGCAGGACTCTTTCTGGGTGAAGTCCAAGAAGTAACGCGCTACATCAACCATACAGGTGTCTTCATCCAGTACCACCATGCCGCCGGAGCCCATGATCGAACCCGCTGCGGCCAGCGAATCGAAATCAACCGGCGTATCAAGCAAAGCTGCCGGAAGACACCCTCCCGAAGGACCACCGGTCTGCACCGCTTTGAACGCCTTGCCTCCGGAAATTCCTCCACCGATCTCGAAAATAATCTCACGCAGGGTCGTCCCCATAGGCACCTCTACCAAGCCGCAGTTGGCCACCTTGCCGGTCACGGAAAAAATGGCTGTGCCCTTGCTCTTCTCGACACCTCGGCCGGCAAACCAGTCAGCTCCCTGCCCGATAATCCAACGAATGCTAGCATAGCTTTTCGTATTGTTAAGCAAGGTTGGCTTCCCCCATAAGCCTGAGATTGCCGGGAAGGGAGGACGGAAGCTCGGCATTCCCCTCTTACCTTCAATGGAAGCTATCAAAGCTGTTTCTTCGCCGCAGACAAAAGCCCCGGCACCCTGGAAAATCTTTATGTCAAAATTAAAGTCGCTTTGCAGGATATTCTTACCCAGAAATCCCCTTTCTCTCGCCTGCGCAATGGCAATCTGCAACCGATGCACGGCCAGTGGATACTCTGCCCGCACGTAGATATAGCCTTCTTCTGCGCCAATGGCATAGCCGGCGATGACCATGCCCTCCAGAACTGAGTGGGGGTCCGCTTCCAGAGTTGACCGGTCCTGGAAGGCTCCCGGGTCACCCTCATCGGCATTGCAGACAACGTACTTGGGCTTGCCAGGCGCCTGGTGGCAAAACTCCCACTTCCGGCCGGTGGGAAAGCCGGCACCCCCAAGTCCCCTTAGCCCGGAACGTTTCACTTCATCAATAATCTGCTCTGGGGTGAGCTCCAGAAGAGCTTTGCGTAATGCCTGATAGCCATCAACGGCAAGGTAATCATCGATGCTCTCGGGGTTGATTTTGCCGCAGTTCTTGAGCACCGTGCGTTGTTGTTTACTATAGAACGGGATGTCATGGTAGTAAGGTATAGCCTCACCGGTAACCGGGTTGCGGTACAGAAGGCGCGTTATGATCTCCCCCGCCGGTAACAGTGATTGAGCGATTTCCGGTGCATCGCCCGGTTCGACCCTTGTGTAGAAAACGCCCTCCGGCTCAACAACAACGAGGGGGCCTTGCTGGCAGAAGCCATGACAGCCGGTATGCTTCAGTTCAACACTGCTTTCCAAGCCCAGCTTCGTTATCTCTCGCTCTAACGAAGAGTAGATCTGTTCTGACCCCGCTGAGACACAGCCAGTCCCCTGGCAAACGAGAACAGTGCATTGCCTATTGGACATCCTGCCCTCCTTTGTCTGTCCCTGGAACCGAGAAAAGCTTTCTTGCCTTCTCTGGCGTCAAACGACCATGGACATCCTCATTGATCTTCAGGCAAGGAGCTAATGCACAGCAACCAATACACGCCACTGTTTCCAGGGAGTATTCCAAATCCGGGGTGGTTTCTCCTTCCTTTATCCCCAGTTGCCTTTTCAGTTCCTCAACAATGGCGGGCGCATTCTGCACATGACAGGCAGTCCCTCGACAAACGGTGATCTGGTTTCTGCCCGGCGGAGTGAAACGAAACTGGTTGTAGAAAGATGCCACGCCGAAGATATTGCTTTCCGCCACGTTGGTAAACTCAGCAACTTCGGCCATCGCCTCTTCGGCCAGGTAACCGAACTTCTCCTGGATTTTTTGCAGAATCGGTACCAACTCGCTCCTATTTCCTCTATACGATGATAGAACCTCTGCTAGGTGTTCTTCCATACTACCTCCGTTTTTCCAGTTCTCTCGTGAGCGAACAGGTCAAGAAGAGGGAGCCCCTTTGACCAGTTTCCAGACGATAGTTTCGCTCAGCACGGCTATGTCTTCAGTGGAAAGATAATCAGAAACGTTAGCATCGAATAGTATATTACCATTAGGGGCCAGCTCCTCATCGCCTCTCCATAACACTAAGGTTATAGGCACATAGGTGAAAGCATCGATGGTCACGGATACGTCCCCGTAGCCTGCTTTGTAGCTGCCCAACCTGGCGGCAGTATCTATCAGTAACTGGGGATTCTGGCCAAAGCGTTTCACCAAAGGGCCTATCGCTCTTTGGGAAAATGCCGGGAAATAGCTAACGCCTCCCGGTACCTGTTTGTAGGTAATCATCTTACCAGTAGCAGGGGTGCCCTTGGCTCCCGTAAAATAGTGAAGTATCAGAATCCCGTCCCTCAGGGAAACTTGTACGTCAGTGTCATCCGGGGAGATCTCACCATCAGGGATTGTGATGCGATACGACTGGTTCAGATAATCAACGGCTATCTCGTGGGGGCCCAGGTACCTGGCGCCGCTTCTGCGGCATTGCTCTTCCACGTCGTTGATCTTGGCCACCTGCTCGCGAGCAAGCTTGTAGGAGAGGTCGAAACCCCGTTCCCACGGACTACCTGATGAAGAACTGCGATCTTTCACTATGCAACAAATCTGGGGCGGGGCAAGAGACCAGCCGCCTCCACTATTTCAGGCACAACCTCCTCCCACTCAATAGCCATGAGATGAATACCAGCCACCCCCTCGATTTCACGCACCTGCTCAATAATGTCAACGCAGAGCTTGATACCTTCCTTGGACACCTGCTCCTTAGGCACTCCTTGAAGCCGCTCAATAACACTGTCCGGCACATCCATGCCGGGCACTCTGGTCTTCATATACCTTGCGGCACCCAGTGACTTGATAGGGGCAACACCAGCCAGTATCTTCGTTTGCTCGTGCAATCCCCTGTCGCGTACCCCTTTCATCCATTCAGCGAATTTGTCCACATTGTAGATAATCTGAGTCTGGATGAAATCCGCCCCTGCTGCCACTTTCTTAGCAAGACGCGGCACCCTGAACTCAAAGGGGTCAGCAAAGGGGTTTTCAGCAGCCCCAATGAAAAGGCGAGGCTCAACTGCCATGTCCTCGCCACACTGGAACTTCTTTTCGTCCCGCATATCCTTAACCATCTTGACCAGCTGAATAGAATCCAGATCATAAACACCTTTGGCAGTGGGATGATTACCGAATTTCTGGTGGTCACCAGTGAGACACAACAGATTGTTCATGCCCAGTGCTGCTATACCCAGCACATCCATTTGCAGAGCAATGCGGTTCCGGTCACGACACGTCATCTGGACAATATGGTCTAACCCTTCCTGTTTGCCGATAACACAAGCTGCCCAGGATGCCATGCGCACCACAGCCGTTTGACCATCGGTGACATTAACGGCATCTACATTACCTTTGAGTATCTTTGCCTTGGTCCTGATAACCTCAGGGTCAGCGCTTTGTGGTGGGCCCAATTCACCTGTAACAGCAAACTGTCCCGCCTCAAGCACCCGTTCCAAATTGCTTCTGGTCTTCATTGCTCCTCCGATTGTTTAGCTCATCCCGATAAGATCGGGACATTCAGCAAAATCTCTCTACTGGCGTTTATGAAGAAACGCTCATACTCCAATTCTTGGGCGTCCCAAGCCTTTCCAATGTGTCAAGTCGTCCCAGTTTGCCAAGACGGTCGACAATCTGTTGCCAGACACAAGGCATATCTGGGTCAACTTCACATTTGCCATTCTGTGAACCGCCACAAGGACCGTTAAGAAGGTGCTTGGAACATAGAGCAACGGGACACAATCCTCCGGTATAGTTCATATAACATTCCCCGCATTGATCGCAGTTGAACTCACGGGCAGTAAGTCCCTGGAAACCATTCAGATATAGAGTATCGCAACCTGTATAGACGATCCTATCTTCCAGTAGCGAGGAAACCACCTGAGCGCCGACCCCGCAAGACAAAATAAGGATTACCTGTGCCTTTTCCATATCACCGGCATACGCCTTGATGTATTCGTGAACAAACTCCCTATGACATAGATAGTCAACAGTTGCCTTGCCAACAACCTGTTCCTTCAAGCTGTCTATGAATGCCTCGGCTTCCTCTACCGGATAATGAACATCCCGACAGCCCAAGCATTCAAAGATGAAAAGTTTCTTTGAGGAAAGCAAGGGGAGTATCTCTTCCTTAGGCTTTATTTGCACTGCGAGCATACGCCTTCTCCTGTCTGATAAAACTCAAAAGGGCAATCTTGGCAGCACATATATATTCGCAGCATCCGCACTCCACGCATTCCTCTACCTTGTACTCAATCGCCTTGCCCAAATCGCCCTTTTTCCCATAAAGACCGTAGAAAAGAGGGTAGAGCTGCATGGGACAGACTTCCACGCAACGACCACACTTTATGCAATCCCTCTCCTCAGAAACCGTCACAGGATACTTGCTCAGGACGGTGAGCCCGGTCGTCCCTTTGATGACAGACGACTCCAGGCTTGCCTGGCGGATGCCCATGACGGCACCGCCCATCTTCACATCATATTCTTCCAGGATTCCGTCCACATTATTATCAAAACAATACTGGATGATGTCCTTGATCGGCGTCCCTAATCTAACCAGATAGTTGCCAGGTCTGGCCAAGCCTTCTCCAGATACCGTCATGACCCTTTGAAACAGGGGAACGCCTTTTACCACCGCCTCGTATATGGCAAAAAGTGTACCGACATTTGAAACTATCACTCCCACATCGAAAGGAAGCCCCTTCGGAGGCGGAGGGACCTCTCTGTCCACCAGTCTCTTGATTAACGCCCTTTCCGCACCTTGAGGATATTTGGTTTTCAAACTAACCACTTCAACTGATGGAGACTTATCCGCAAACTTGCTTAAAGCTGCTATAGCGTCAGGTTTGTTTTCTTCGACTCCCACAAACACCCTTTCCACACCCAGAATCTTCTGCGCTATCCTTATCCCTGTGAAAATCTCCTCCGGATGCTCGATCATAAGCCTGTTATCGGTATTTAGATAAGGCTCACATTCACATCCATTCACAAGCAGAGTATCTACCGGTTTCGGAGGAGAGAATTTCACATGTGTCGGAAACATTGCTCCGCCAAGGCCCACGATTCCACTTTCCTTTATTATCTCCAGCAGAGTCTCTTTCGACAGTGCTTCAAAATCATCACGGCGTTGAATCAGCGGATCAAACTCGTTCTTTCCGTCATTCTCTATTATTATGGCCAGCTCTTTTCTTGGCGCAGCAGGATAAGCCCGTTCCTCTACTGAGATAACCTTCCCGCTGATGCTCGAGTGGATGGACGCGGAAACGAAACCGTCGGCCTCTGCGATCTTCTGGCCCACCTTGACCATGTCGCCTGCCTTGACGATAGGATTGGCCCGCCTGCCGGTGTGTTGACAAAGGAAGATCACCGCTGTTTGAGGTTCTGGAAATATCTCTATCCGCTTGTCCGCAGTTGCTTCCTTCTTCTCCAGAGGGTGGAAGCCTCCGTAGAACCCCTCACCTCGAAGCGCTTGATTCTGCAAGGACAAATCGTTCTTGAGCTTCCAGGATGGCCTCGAGTGGTCTCTGGGTTGAACGCCTTCTAAGGCGACCTGCTCCCCGCGTTTCTGGAGTCGCTCATGAATTCTTACCCAGGCACAATCAACACTTGAATTCACCTCACATTTTCCGTCCGTTGCTCCGCCGCAGGGGCCATTTAACAGACCTTTGGCGCAGTTTGTAATAGGGCAAATTCCCCCAGTTAAATTCAAGTAACACTGACTGCAAGCGGCACATTTCTCTCCCTCTAAAGAAATACCGTGATAGCCGACCTCAGTCGGATAATTCGCGGCGTGCGGCACTGAATCAGCCAGGGCATAAACAGGCTTTCCCTCCAGAAGCTTGGCCACGAATTGAATGCCCAGACCGCAAGAGATTACCCCTATGCAATCGCAACCAGAAAGGTCCAAGGTTGAAATCCTCTTTTGGGACAGAAAATCGTTGCACAGAAAATCAATCCGTGCGTGACCCACGACTTTCTTGCCCTCCTCTCCCAGAATCTCCAGGAGCTGTGCATATTGTTCTTCGTCTTCCTCTTCGAATTTCTTGTAACACTTGCCGCATGACAGGACAAATATCCGATTTACTTGCTTGAAAACTTCCCTGACTTCTTCGCCAGGCTTCAGTCTAAACTTTGTGTAATCCATTAATTGCATTTGCATGTCCTAAGAACCTCATGTGTGGCTTGACTCAGTAAACTCTACCCGCTGTACTTTGCCCATGATAGGTCCGGGTTTTCCCTTGCACCATTTGTCTCTTGGCAAACCGTCGTATTTTACACTATCGGGCATCAATTTCACAAGCTTTTGTACTCGTTCTTCAATGACTACATCACAAAGACAGGCTCTCGACTATCTCCTTGACCTTCAGTTGCAGGGGCGATTCCTGAGGGAGATCGGTCACAGGCCTTCCTGCCATCTCCAAATCCGACATATCGGGTTCTTCTGGAATCAGGGCAATGACCTGAAGCCCGGATTCCTCGATCGCCTTTTTTATCTCTGGAGACAATTCACCTTTGACGCGATTGACAATGAGCCCAGCTTTGCCCACGCTTGATCTCAATTCCTCAATCAGCTTCTTCATTCGGCCTGCCGCAGTGATCCCTCTTATTGTGGGGTCGGACACAATAAGCAGAACATCGATATCTCTGGTCGTCTGACGGCTGATGTGTTCCAGCCCTGCCTCACAATCCATGACGATGTAGTCATACTTATGATCCTCCACCAGCTTGTCCAGGGAATCACGCAGAAATCGATTAGAGGCGCAGTAGCATCCGGGGCCCTCCGGGCGCCCCATGGCTATCAGGTCAAATCCTTTTGACTCTGCCAGAGATTCCACTATCTTGCCAAACAGGTATTCCTGCTTGACAATGGTGGGGCTAAGCTTGCCCTTTGACACATCCTCAGTCATCTTTTCCCGTATTGTACCTACAGTCTGGCTGTCGTCCAGAGGTAGCCCCAGCGCCTGGTTAAGATTTGTGCTCGGGTCGGCGTCTACAGCCAGGACCAATCCCTTTTGAGATAAAAGCTTGACCAGTAGGGCAGCAACAGTGGTCTTGCCTACCCCTCCTTTCCCCGCCATGGCAATTGTCTTCGTCATTTCTTGCTTCTCCTTTAAGCTGACTTTGCTGAAGGCAGTGAGCTAACAGGCGATAGCTTTGCCACTGCACTATATTCAGGAGGACAAACCTCCAGGCATGTACCACACTTAGAACACTTCTCTTGATCTATGACCTTAACCTCTCCTTTACCTCCCTTAATTGCTTCGGTGGGACAGGTCAGGACACAGTGTTCGCAGGCTCTATCACACTTGTCCGGAAGGATATAATAGACGATAAGTTCGGTGCATACCTTCGCGCGGCAGAACTTCTCCTGAATATGAGCCTCATATTCGTCCCGGAAATAGCGGACGGTTGTAAGGACAGGATTGGGCGCTGTCTTTCCCAAGCCACAAAGCGAACCCATACTGACATCCTCAGCTAATTCCAGAAGCTGGTCGATATCTTCTATTTTGCCCCGACCGGCCGTGATGTCCTCCAAGATGTGCAGCATTTGCAGAGTCCCCAGGCGACACATCGTGCATTTCCCGCAGGATTCCTTGGTAGAAAAATCAAGGAAGAATCTCGCAGCATCAACCATGCAATTGTCCTCGTCCATGACAATCATACCCCCTGAGCCCATCATCGAACCAGCTTCTCGAAGGGAATCGTAATCGACAGGGATGTCAAGCAAAGCCTCGGGCAGGCAGCCTCCTGAGGGTCCCCCTATCTGCACCGCTCTAAACTGCTTGTCTTTGGCAATTCCACCACCGATGTCATGAATAAGCTCGCGGAGGGTTGTCCCCATAGGCACTTCCGTCAATCCCGAATTAACCACTTTGCCCGCCAGGGTAAACACTGCCGTACCCTTGCTTCCCTCCGTGCCGTGGGAGGTGAACCAATCCGCACCCCGCTCAATTATCAAAGGAACGTAAGCAAATGTTTTCACGTTGTTTAACAGGGTAGGCCTATTCCATAAGCCGGCCTCGGCAAGGTGAGGCGGCTTTGTCCTGGGTTCGCTTCTTCTGCCCTCCATAGCCGCAATCAACGCCGTCGCCTCCCCGGACACGAAAGCACCAGCCCCCGCCGCTATCTCGATATGAAACCCGAAGCCACTGCCCAAGATATTGTCTCCCAGGAAACCAGCTTCTCCCGCTTGCTTCAGGGCAACCCGCACGTGCCCGACAGCTAAGGGATACTCCGCGCGGACATAAACATAACCCTGCTCGGCACCTATGGCATAAGCGGCAATGATCATTCCCTCGATAACTTCGTGTGGGTCGCTTTCCAGGATTACCCGGTCCATGAAAGCACCGGGGTCACCTTCGTCGGCGTTGCATATGACATATTTTGGCGTGCCTTGGGCCTTATGGCATAGCTCCCATTTTCGATAGGCAGGAAATCCAGCTCCCCCCCTCCCCCGCAGACCGGACCTCTTCAGTTCCCCGATTATCTCAGCAGGCGACATCTTCAACGCTTTCTCCAGACCACTATAGCCGCCAGTGGCGATGTAGTGATTTATGTCCTGAGGATCGATATAGCCACAACGGCCCAGTATGAGCCGAAGCTCATGTTCAAACCTAGCAAGCTCTGGAATGTAGACGCCCCCCTCACCATTTTCTTCAAGGGTGCCCAAAGCAAGCTCCAGGCAAGGGTCATCGCCGGCCACATAACCGTCCACAAGGCGCGGTACAAGCTCGGGGCTCACGTTGTGATACACGACGCTAAAAGAATCGGGCTTGGAAATAGTAACCAGAGGCTCAGCATAGCACAGCTCCATACAGCCCACCTGGATAACCGGAACTTCCAAGCCTTGCCGCGTTAGCTCCTTGTGAAAGGCGTCGACTACATCCAGGGCGCCGGCCGCCCTACCACAAGTAGCGGTGCCGACAAGAATATGACTGGCCTTCAGTAAAGCTTCCCATTCCGACTTCGCCCTATTACTAATTCCCTCGAAAGTCATGCTAAACAATATCAGAATTCAAAGACAAGAATGCAAAATGATAGAGCAAAAATCAGAAAAGGGGAAATTTCTGCACTTTGACCTGTAAATTTGGTTTCCAACTTTTGCTCGTTTGTTTCTTATTCTTCAAGCTCTTCTTGAGCTTCTTGCTTATACGGTATCAGAATCTCTTCCACCTTAAAAGGCGTCATCCTGGGATAGATTTTGTCCCCTATCGCAGTCACCGGGGCCAGCATGCAACAACCAATGCAGGCGACCCTTTCCAAGCTGAAGCTACCATCTGTGGCAGTCCCTCCCGCCTTGATATCCAATTCACGCTCCAAAGCTTCCAGAACAAGTTTGCCCCCTGCCAGGTGGCAGGCAGTCCCCATGCAAGCGATAACGTGATGTTTGCCCAAGGGAACAAGACGGAACTGATTATAGAAAGTAGCAACCCCCCACACCTCCACTTCTGGCATCTCCAGGAAGCTGGCAATCTCCTTCATCGCTTCCCTGGGAAGATACCCGAGCTTTGTCTGGACTTCCTGCAATAAGGGGATTAAGTTTCCCCTTCCTTTTTTGTGCGAGCTTAGAACCTCGGCGACAGCTTGTCTGGCCTGCTCCTCTTTGATCATTCGTTCGACAGACTCAAGACTACCCCTTGAGTTGCTTGGCAAGTCCGGGCAGGAAGGTCGCTATCCCGGTCGTTTCTCGAGGACCGATAACTACCTCCCATTCAAGGTTCAAAGCATCTTCAAGCTCACCTTTGATTCTGGCCACTTTACCGGGAATGATTATCTTTCTGTGTTTCACCCTGTCCCCGATGCCACATTTCTTGATAAAGGTTCCTACAGAATCGCCGCTAAACTTACCCGCTGCCCAGGCAGTGAGGACTCCAAGTCCTTCCGCATCTTTAACACAAATATAAGAGGGAATCTTGGTAGCCTCAACAGCCGATGATACAAGGAAGTAGGTCAAAGCCCAGTTTGAAGTGACCAGGACCGGGGAAGATTCATCAGGTTGCCCCACTTCGTAATACTTCTCCTCAACTGCCATCGGGAAGCGAGGATCGGTATAGATATTAAGCCGTTGCACCAGAAGAGGGAGTAGAGAATACTGGTCGAAATCAGAGAAGACAATAATGCTGGCCCATTTGATCACAAACGCCGAGCCCAAGATCATTTCCTTCAGCCCATCCTTGACCATGAAACAGGGAAAGCCAATAGTGGGATAGCCAAGAGGCCTGAAACCCTGCTTGAGGGCTGCTCTCCTGACAAACGTCTGGTCTCTCACTGCCTCCACCAAGTTCTTGGAACCTGGGTCCAAAACCAGTTCCTCAATCCCGGCATCTTTCAACTTGGCGGTTAGAGGAACAAGTCCTTCGACGCTCTCCGCACGAATGCCAACCGGCGTAAGGTTCGTTTTAATCTTGGGAATGGCCTCATCAATGTTTTCCTTCGTTATAGGGTAAAGAAGTGGATGTCTATCCGCACATATATCCCGTGCAGCAAACAGGACATCCGTGTCTTCGGAGATCAAGACCATGCCCACGTCGGTCGCATCATAGACCTTCTTAACCAGAGCCAGGAACTTGGCCTTGTCGCCCGATTCAAAATGGAGTGCTAAGAGGTCTGCCTTCAAATTTACGCCAACCCAGGGGAACTGCAAGCCCTTTATCTTCTTGATCTTTTCCTCAACCTTGGCATTGTCGTCCTTGTCCGAGATAAGAAGGGTAATGCCCGGCGAGTGGACAAATGTCTTCTCATGCCGGTATATGACTTCTTCGTTCCCAATTTTGACGGCGTTCTCCCCGGAGCCTATAGTAACCAGCTTTATCGGCGGTGCCAGAGCATCCAGCAGCTTGGCCTTCACCTCCTCGGAGAGGTAAGGACATTTATCCACAGTAGCCCCACCCGACGCCAGCTTCATGGCAAAGGCAAAGCAAGTGGGGAAGCCACAGTCCTTACAAGGCTTCCTTCCGGGAAGCATCTTTACAATCTCAGAACCTGCAATCGGCATAACAAACCTCCTTTAACCAGCTATCAGTTTTCAGCTATCAGCCTTCAGATTTGAGCTAGCTGACCGCTGAATGCTGACTACTCACTGTTGACTAATCTTACGTCTACGTTGGAAGCTCTACTTCCCCTTGTAGCCAAGGATGCCCTACTTTTTCCAGGAATGCTACAAGCTCGTCCACGTTTTTAGCGTCTTCCTCGCTGGCTATCTTATCATAGAGCCCTTTCGCTTCCAGGACATCTTTGAACCTCTCCTTCAAGTCCTTAGGCATCCACACTATCCTCGCCAGGCCGCCATCTGCCTGGATGAATTTGGGAGACCTGAGCTGCTCAAGTCCAGTTCCTAATCTTCCTTCTATCTGTTTTCCTCCGGAAGTCTCACCAGCCATGCGGGAAAATGTTGTTCCAACCACAGATTCACCCTTGTACTCTCTGTGCACTACTCCGAAGGCATCTACTTCGGGAATGTAATATACAATGGCTTCGAAACAGCCACAAGATGTATGGGGGTGCTCAAACGCACTGTAGAGATAGACTCTGTCATAAGTTCCCAGAGACTTTTCAGCTTCAATGGCATTCGCTCCTGAATATTCGCCTCTTACAGCATCTATGAGCTCTCCCTTTGGTATGGCAAATATGGGTCCCTCGGGATCGATTTTGGCGGCAGCTCTGCCGTCAAACCAGTTTATCGCTCCGCAGTTGGCAATTCTATTCGGCGTAATGATGGATATATGTGTTGGCGCAAAGCTCTGACATAGAACACAGCCGTAGAAGGTGTCCACATCCTCATCATTCAATGTCCTTGCCCGTTCATCCCTGGCGGCATAGACTTCCAGAGCGTGGGGAAGGAGCTCCTCTATCTTCTTTTCATCGGTGATAATAGTGACCTGGATGCTCTCGATGATTGGCATCTCTGATGTATAGAGCAAAACATAGATTTCTCCCAGCTCCCGCAGGGAATTGAAGCCCTTTTTATTGGCCTCCTGGCTCATTCTTATCCATACATCCTGCCTCTGGTTCATGTGATAGAAGCCCTCAATCATATTGGTGAACATGTGAATCCTTCTCTCGATAATTGCCTCGGCATCCTTATCGAGTTCCCCCCCAGCAACATCTACCAGAATGGCAATGGGATAGCTACCACCACCTTTCTCTTCATCATAAGGCTGCAAATCACTTATGTCGGGACCGATAATCTCTACTTTCTCATTCTCTATTTCATCAGCACTCTTGACTGCTGCTAATTCAAATTTGTGTGCTGCTTTCGGCCCGCCGAACTCGATGTACAGGTTTTCCTTTCTTATTACCTCACCTTCATACTGAGGTCCTATGTCTACGTGAAATTCGCCTTCCATTTCTTCTGTTTCTTTTATCCTCCTTTCTTTAAATTGGCTATCAAGCTTTCCAAAAACTCCTGCCACTTCTCATCCTTCTTGAAATTGGTCAGTGAGTAGCTGGCATGGGGGAAGTAATACTTGCACAGCGTCATGGTCTTCAGATGAGGCGCGAAGTGTTTGAGTGTGGAAAGGCCCTGGTTACCAAGGTCAGACCTTATGCCTAAGAACATCACCAGATCGTGATTTCCCTCTTTTTTAACGCCATGCCAATCAGGGTCTTGAAGGGCATTCACTATCTCGACGGCATCGTAAACGCAATCTGGCTGTACCCCCAACTCCACAATCTTTCCTCTGGTCTGGGCTGTCGCACATATTGGAATACTGGCCGCTTTGGCTATATCCAGAGCATACTCCAGCAGAAGTTTTCCATCAGGCCGAGATTGGAGCAGTAGAGGCCCAACCACAAGCAGCGGCCTTTTGGCCTTCTTGATCAGCTCGGCATACTCTGCGGCATCTTCGACTAATTTAGCTGATTTGATGCCTGTTAAGACATTCACTCTATGACGTGGCAGCACTGCACTCATTTTTTCCTCCTTCTAACCTTTTCAGTGTATTACCGCATCCACAGAAACCTTACTGGGGTAAGTACCAATATAGGTGGGAAGACCGACCGGCTCCTTGGGTTGCCAGCCAATCTCCTGTAGATACGCCCGTACTTCCTTTTTGTAGACCAGCGGTATATCGGCATCCCTGCGCACAAACAGATGTAAGTCTTCAGGGAGTCCGCCTCCAATATACTTCTTGTACAGGGAAATGTAATGGTTCAGCTTTACAGCCCTGCCCTGAGGTGTATCGTTCTTTCTGATGCATAACTTGGCGATCACGGGCATAGCTTTCTCTTTGGTCTCACATACATAGGCTAGGTGCTCAGGTGAAGGCTCTCCGGTATCCACGATCTCCTTCTTCCTGGCATCCATGACCTTCCAATCATCCTCTTCTTTTCTGGAGAGATAGAGTCTCCTGTATTTCGATGAATGAGGACCTAACACAACCGGTATACCCAGCCGGTTGCATCCTGTAGCGATGGAGGCAGCCTTTTGGGACATGGCACCCCAGGCCACTCCTACGGCTCCCACGCGATTGAGAACATAGTCAGCCATTACCTCATAGTTGCCCCTCAAGGGCAGTGCCGCGAAGATATTCGCTATCTTTATGGCGGCGCCGGTGATATGGCTGTTGGAGACACAGGAGCCGACGTTCACCACGCCGCCCGCGTCAAAGTTGGGAGGGTACTTCTCGTAGACCGTCTTTCCGTCGGCATCTTTCTTCATGCCGGCAACCATGGCAGAGCAACCGGAGAGCACCACGATATACTTTCTCTTGGCAAACTCATCCACCATGTCGGCGACATCATCTATATCTGGGAAATTCGAGCAGCCTACGATGGCAACGACCCCGGGGATGGTCCCCAGAGTAATAGGCGCGCCCACGGTCCTTATCTCGGTATCCAT
>JAWOCP010000071.1:0-10553 GCA_046483735.1 Dehalococcoidia bacterium | reverse complement strand
TATTGCCTCCTTATTTGTGGGAGTAACGTCATCGTAGACTCGGCGTATACGAAACATGAATTGTCTCCCTGCCTTGCCCTTTGATTTTACCTCAGCCGTTTTTGCAGAATTAGCTTATCATCGCCGGGCGCGTAGAAGTCGGGGATGCGACAGACTACTTCGTAGCCGTGGCTGAGATGAAAATGTCTCGTCTTCTCGTATGCCGGGGTGGATGATGTTTCAATGAAGGCCAGTCTTCCCTTAGCCTTCACGATTTCCTTTTCTGCGGACTGCGTGAGGGCGCTGCCTATCCCTCGACCTTGCCTTTCTTGAGCGACAGCCTCCCAGTAGATATCCCATGTCCCTTCAGTCATCGGCGTCGGCCCGTAGCAAATATAACCTGTTACAGTTGAGTCGACCTCAGCAACGAGGATGTGATAACCTGAGCCAAGAGGGTCCTCAAGGTAGCTGTCAATTATTTCCTCGGCTACTGCGACCTCAAAGGGCTTGAATTCTGGTGTACTGAGGAGTATTTTCGTTATGCCGGGTTTGTCTTCGTGAGTCATAGGGCGAATATCGATTTTCATTATCTTTTCCATGAAGAGCCAGTTGTACGATTTTCTCAATGAATTGAGTATAGGTCATCCCGACGGCTTCCGCTTGGCGTACTGCGCCGGAGCCTGGAGAGATGTCGGGATTGGGGTTCACCTCAATGATGTTCACCTGTCCGGCCTGGTCCAGCCGCATGTCCACTCTGGCATAGCCCTTGCCGCCAAGAATTCGAAAAGCTGCTACGGCTGTCTCGGTGATGCGTTCTCGCTCTTGAGTCTCAACTTCAGCCGGGCAGACTGCCTTTGTGCCTTCAAAGTAAAGGCTCTCGGGCTCCCACTTCGCAGCAAAGGTGAGAATCCTGGGCATTTCAGCAGGCAGGGAATAGACGATTTCAGACAACGGAAGGGCGCTGCATTCGGAGTCGCCCAGAATAGTGGCGTTAAACTCACGCCCGGCGATGAATTCTTCAACCAGGGCACCTCCGCTGTACCGGGTGCTCACCAATCGGATTTGCCTCTCCAGAGAACCAGGATCGTTAACCATGCTTTCCGGTGACAGGCCGTGACTGGCATCCTCGCAGCGGGGCTTGACAATGCAGGGATAGCCCAGTCGGAACATGCGTAGTGTGTCGGGGTTCAGCAGCTGAAAGTCCGGCGTCTTCATTCCGGCAGCCCTGATAAGCACCTTCATTTTAGCCTTATCCAGGCCCATCTTCAGCGCTGATGCCGGACAGCCGGTACAGGGTACCCCGGTCTGTGACAGAATCTCCGGCGGTACAGCTTCAGTCTCAGGGTAGCCACAGAAGCCTTCAAAAAGGTCAAAAACCAGGTCCTGATTGAGGTTTCTCAGCTCCCTTTCAGCTCGCTCAAGTGGCAGTACCAGAGGTAACAGGGTGACGTCAAAGTCAAGCTCAAGCAAAGACTTGTGCACCGCCTCCACTGCCTCAAGTACGCCGAGCACCGCCTTTGCTTCGCCAACCGCTTCGTAGCGTGAATAATGTGGTTCGTTATAGACGATGGCTACACGTTTACGCATTGTGGATATCTCTCAAGCGCAGCATTAAGCACAGCGCCTATCAGCTGTGTATGACTCCATCCCATCTTTTTTGCCATAATCACCAGGTCGCTGTGGGTGCCCAGTCCGGGCAGCGGGTTTATTTCCAGAAAGCATGGCACTCCCGCCGTGTTGATTCTGAAGTCCAGGCGGGCAAAATCACGGCACCCCAGAGCGTTAAATGCCCTGAGGCTGGAAATCTGTATACGTTGCAGTACCGTCTGCTCGAGGCCAGCGGGGCACTCATACTCAACCAGGTCGAGGTAGTTGCGTTTCACCTCAAGGGTATACATGAAACAAGCGTCCTTTTGTTTCGGAAGTATGCGCATCACAGCCAGGATTTTGGGTGGGGAGTTGCCTATCATTCCCACGGTGACCTCATCGCCCAGGATAATCTCCTCCAGCATCGCCGGTTGCCGGTACCTCTCCAGCAAAATCTCTATGGCCTCAACGGCCTGTTTAGTATTTTCCACCACTGAGGTGAGGCGAATGCCCTTGCTTGAGCCTTCGTACGCCGGCTTGACGATGGCCGGGAAAGGGAAATCCCAGCTGTCTGTGTGACAAAGCTCTTGCTTATCATTGATCACACGCCAGTT
Source organism: Dehalococcoidia bacterium (assembly GCA_046483735.1). GTDB lineage: Bacteria > Chloroflexota > Dehalococcoidia > GIF9 > AB-539-J10 > RBG-13-51-36. The sequence goes on along the minus strand of JAWOCP010000071.1, from coordinate 8,373 downwards.
AGGGGTGCTCACTCCTTCTGACGAGACCAGCTTCTTGGTCAGAGGTTTGTCCAGGCATATGGCAAGACACTGTGGGTCTGAACCGGAATAGGGTATATCCAGCATCTCGAGGATTGACGGCACCTGGGCTTCCCGACTGCGGTAGGTACCCCGCCCTTCGGCGATGTTAAAGACGAGATGCACCTTATCGTGAAGAATCTTGTCCAGAAACTCCCTGCCCCCGCCAAGCATGGATACAGTGTGCCCCTCAGCCTCGAGGGCCGCAGCTATCAGTTCCACAGTTTCCGAGGAGTCATATTCCTCAAAAGCATCGTCACAGCTAGCCCCGATGAATCGGGGTATCGCCAGTGTTTCCTTAAGGTCGTACGAAAGGCCTATCCGCATCTGGGACTCCTTCTAAGCCAAATTGGCAACTGGTTTTTGAGAGAGGCTGGCGGTCGCACTACCGGCTGGACACAGTGCCTCTGCGGGCAACTCAGGGCATGCCAGTTTCCCCGGGTTCCGATAGCTGAAAACACGTCCCTCGTAGTTTCGCAGTACCAGCTCACCTTCATTCCGTGCCAGGACATAGTCTGGTTGAACAGGGATCTTGCCACCGCTCTGGGGCAGGTCTATCACAAATGTGGGAACAGCCAGCCCCGATGTGTGCCCGCGCATTCCCTCAATTATCTGAATGCCAACCTCCACAGGTGTACGAAGGTGTTCAGTGCCCTGTACCTCGTCACACTGAAAGAGATAGTAAGGACGTACCTTTATTTTGAGAAGCCCGTGGCACAGGTCTGTCTGGGCTTCAACGCTGTCATTAACGCCGCGCAGCAGAACAGACTGGTTGTTTACCGGAACGCCACTGTGCAGCAGACGGTCGCACGCCTCAGCAGCTTCTGGAGTTATCTCACGGGCATGGTTGAAATGGGTATTAAGCCATATGGGCCCGTACTTGGCCAGAATAGCACACAATTCCTTGTCTATGCGCTGAGGCAGCACCACGGGGAACCTGGTGCCGATACGGATAATTTCGATGTGCCTTATCTCTCTTATTCGGCCAATGAGAGCTTCGAGGTGACGGGTAGAAAGTGTCAGGGGATCGCCACCGGAGAGGATGACGTCTCTGACAGCCTTGTGCTGGCTTATGTAGTTCAGAATGGCTTCGACTTCAGCAGGGGATCGCACCCAACCGCCGTTTCGCCATTCTCTCTTACGGGTGCAGTGTCGGCAGAGCATAGGGCAAATGTCAGTAAGCACTATGAGCACCCGGTCAGGGTAGCGGTGCACCAGCCCGGGCACCACCGTGTCCGTTTTCTCATCCAGCGGGTCCTCTTCACCCATGGAACCCATGGTCATTTCCATAGTGGAAGGTATCGCCTGCTTCATTATTGGATCATCGGGGTCATCGGGATTGATCAGCGATAGGTAATAAGGCGTCACTGACAGGGGATAGCGCATGGTTACTAATCTTAGCTGCGCTTGTTCTTCAATTGATAGAGGAATGAATTGAGCCAGGCGCTCGATGCTGGTAATTCTGTTGCGGAACTGCCACTTCCAGTCATTCCAGATGTCGTCTGGAATATCTCCAAAGAATCTATGCCTGGTCAGGGCTGTCTTACCTGGAGGTTCGTCCTCCGGGTTATTACGGATGCTATGTTCGCCTGGAGGTTCCTCTTCACGGTCATCGTTGCCACAGCTTTCCGGGTAACACTTCTCTGATTCGTGCCTGAGTTGACTTTTGAGTCTTACCGCTGATGTTTTCAATTTGTTCCTTTTCTCCCCTTACAAGCAGTAGCTGTTACTCAATCTGATTGATGCTTTCTCATTGTTCGTCTTTGCTATATTCTTTTTGTGACTTTTCCTTTGCCCGATCGTCGGCCTATACATGAACCAGTTGTCCTGAACTGTTTTCCATGTTATAATCTATATGAAACATGGTTCATTACTCAATTGTACATTGTTTGTAAGAGTTGTCAAGAGGTTTTGGCCCTGGGGAGAAGAAAATTTTTTAAAATATTGTTTCGGGAATGGCATGAGGCTGAGCCTGAAAAGGAGGTGTAACCATGCCGGGATGTAAGTTTGTTACGAATTATGCTCTGGTGCTTTGCCAGATTGCTCAGAGGCCACGGATTACCATGAGGGAGATCGCTTCGGCCATCGGCATTACCGAGAAGGCAACACACAGAATAATCGCCGACCTTGAAGCTGACGGCTATATTACCAAGATAAGAGAAGGCAGAGGTCTGAGGTACCGGATCAATCCTGATTTGTGCCTCCGCGATGAGATGCTACAGGACAGGGCGGTTGGTGATCTTCTGGAAGTACTTGGTTGGAAAAGACGACGCAGGCAAATACAAAGGAAAGAGCTGGTTACCTCGGACAGGAAAGCAGCGCCCTAGTCAATATGCGACAATGAAGCCGTATGATTAGTTATCCCATCAGCACCAGAACCAAGGCTATAATCTTAGATGTTGGGTGTAATCACTGTCGGTTGGCTCGCTTCGCACTGAGCACTATAATACTCTGGTGAAGAAGGCAACGACTTTGGCAGCCAGGCTTGATTCATATCCCCACCAGAAGTGATCCGCTCCCTCAATGACTTCGCACTCTTTAGGCTCGGGAAGGTCCTGGCAAAATTCGCAGAACTGGTCAGCGGGTATAAGGTCATCCCTGCTTCCTGAGATGAGAAGTTTTGGCTTAGGACAGCTCTTGAGGGAGTCGAAATTGAACATAGAAACTGGGGGCGAGATGGCGGCCAGACCCTTGACTACCTCGTCATTGCAGCCGACGGGAAGAGCAAAGCCAGCACCAGCCGAATAGCCAGCAAGCCCGATTCTCTCAACATCAACTTCCGTGACCGTGCTTACAAAAGAAATGGCAGCTTCGACATCCTCTCGTTCACCTATACCCTGACCGAATTCCCCCTGGCTCCCGCCTACTCCCCGGAAGTTGAATCTAAATGCAGCCAGCGACGCTTGTGTGAGTGTCTGAGAAAGGCTGTAGACCACGTTGTTATCCATATTGCCGCCATAGAGAGGATGTGGATGGCAAACTATTACTGCGGCGAAAGGGGCGGCACCCTGGGGTGTAGCCAGTATTCCTTCTAGAAGAAGCCGGCCAGAGGGAAAGTTTACTCTTTGTTCTTTCATTTCTGGGCTACTACGGAATTTCTCAAAGCTCCAATCCCGTCTATTCTGACTTCGACTATGTCGCCCGGATTCATGCGGCCGATGCCCGAAGGGGTGCCTGTGGTGATGACATCTCCCGGCAGCAGGGTCATTACGCTCGAGATGAAACTCACCAAAGCGTCCACCGCGAAGATAAGGTCGTTGGTGTAGGCCGATTGACGGAGTTCGCCGTTGAGGTAAGTCTCGATCTTCAGATTATCGGGAGCGACCTCGGTCTCGATCCAGGGGCCGATCGGCGCAAAGGTATCGAAACCTTTAGCCCTTGTCCACTGACCGTCCTCGCTCTGCGCATAACGTTCTGACACGTCATTAACGCAAGTGTAGCCCAGTATATAGTCTCTTGCCTTGTCTTGTAGCACACCCCTGGCTTTTCTGCCCACAACCACACCCAGCTCACCCTCGTAGTCCACGCGCCGGGAGCTGTGAGGCAAGATGATTTCGTCACCGGGACCTATTACTGCGGTGGACGGCTTCAGAAAGATAAGTGGTATAGTGGGAATGGGCAAATTGGTCTCTGCGGCATGGCTGCGGTAATTGAGTCCCAGGCCTACTACTTTGGAAGGGAGGCAAGGGGCAAGTAACCTCACCTCATCCAGTTCGTAACTATCACCGTCGAGCATCACAGAACTGGCGGGGCCCTTAAAGCGGGTGAAGGGACTGCCTCGTAAGCTACGTACAATATTGTCTTCTACTATCCCGTATCTAGTCTTGCCATGGTCGGCAAATCGAACTATTCGCAACTCGCCTCCGCTTTGCAGTTCATTGTAGCATGCTTCCAGCCTTGATCCCACATTACGTTTCTGGAGGTCGGGCTTTCGATAGAGGAAGACCTGAGCAGAAACGGATTGGACAGGGCCAGGCTTACTTGACTGTGACTTTGATCAAGATGTCACCGGGTAAGTTATCGCTTATCTGGCGAGCATTCCGCAATCTGACAACGTTGCCTGTTCTTACCCCGGCAGGAATCCTCACCTCCAGCCGTTTGCCCTTTCTCTTCAGTATCTTCTTAACTCCCTGCAAAGCCTCGCGTTGACTAATTGCCAGCTCATAATGAACATTAGGGGCCCTACGAGCCCGGCCAAATATTTCATCGAGATTGACTTCTTGTCCCGGCCCGGCTTCGAATTTTGCTCTCCCGGGCCTACCGCCGAAGCTTCTGAAGGAGAAAGAAGAGCCTCTGCCTTTCAGCAAATCACCGAATATGTCGTCCAGGAAGTCGAATCTCAGGCCGGCCCCGCCGAAGTCCCGCATCATTTCCTGAAAAGTAGTTGTGGTGAAAGGACTGCTGAAGATGTCACCTACATCACCTGCGGTGCCAAATTGGTCGTACTGTCTTCTTTTTTGAGGGTCACCCAGGACGCCGTAAGCCTCATTTATCTCCTTGAATTTCTCATTAGCCCATTTCTCTTTGCCGAGATTGCGATCGGGATGATACTGCATAGCCAGTTTCCGGTAGGCCTTCTTGATTTCTGCGTCCGCGGCGTTTCTTGGTACGCCCAAAATTCCATAATAATCCTTAGCCATTTAGGTCTGCTATGAGCAAAGACTTCCTACGAGGCAATTGCCAGAACTCTGGTGTCTGCTTATCTCCTGTATGCGCAGAAATTATATCAAAGCGGCGACATTATCGTTAATTTCCCCCTGTTTCTCTCTGGAAAAAGGAATTCCGCACAAACTACAGCGAATTTGTCTGCTAAGCTTGTTGTGAGTGCCAGCAGAGTTTGACAAACGGCTTTTTCCTTGCTATATTTCATTGGTTTGTTCAGGATACCGAACTGATAGAGCGGAGGTAATCGATATGGTCATTATTGGCGAGAACATACATGTTATCGCCCAGGCAGTTTCCACGGCGGTAGCGGAGAGGAATGCCAAAGTAATCCAGGATTTAACCAAAGTCCAAACTGAAGCTGGAGCCGATTACATTGACCTGAATGTTGGCCCCATGAAAAAAGACACCGAAGACACCATGCAGTGGTTGGTCAACGCAGTGCAGGAAGCTACTGATTTACGTTTGTCCATAGATACCCTGAATCCTGTAGCCATGGAGGCAGGCCTGAAAGCCTGCAAACAAAGGCCCCTGCTTAACTCTGCCTCAGGAAAAAGCCTCTCAAAAGAGCAAATGCTTCCTTTAGCCCAGAAATATAACTGCGATGTGGTGATCTCGGTGATGACGGATAAAGGGATGCCTCCGGACGTTGAGTCCAAGGTGGAGAGTATAATGGACACGGTTGATTATGCCAATGGGTTGGGAATTCCTAACGAGAATATCTGGGTTGATCCCATACTGCTTCCCATCAGCACCGCTGGTGAAGGGCAGAGGTTCACTGTTGTAAATCTGGAATTCATCAAGATTCTTGAGGACGTTCTGCCGGGGATTAAATCGACAGTAGGGCTTTCCAATACATCCAACGGCGTGCCAGAACAGCTGAGGCCGCTTCTCAACCGCACGTATATGGTGATGCTGGGGAGGAATGGGCTCTACTCTGCCATCGCCGATCCCCTGGATGAAGAGCTTATGCACTTGAATGGGGGAGAGATGCCGCAAATTGTCGAACTCATTTACAGGGTCATGGATGGGGAGGACGTAGACCTCTCAGGCCTATCTCAAAAGGAAGTTGAGTATGTTAAGACAGCCAAGGTTCTTATGGGAGAGACCCTGTACTCCGATGCCTGGCTTGAAAGTTAAGGAGGGTAACGAATGGAATACAAAGCACCAGTTGAAGCGTATACTGGGGTAGTTAGAGAGGTAACCATTGGAAAGGGGAAGAAGAGTTTGAAGATTGGGGGAGAGAATATTCTCCCCCTTCATTTTTTTGACGAGGGCTCAAACCCTAATCCGGCGAAGTTCGCCCTGGAAGTTCTTGATATGGAGCCTCAGGACTGGCCAAAGCATGCGGTTGAGCCCGTCCAAGATGTAATTTCTGACCCGGTTGCCTGGGCCAAGAAATGCCAGGGCTTTGCTGTGGACGCCGTTTCGCTTTCCCTGATGAGTACCGACCCGGCGGTCAAGGATACTCCTGCTGACAAAGCAGCGGCATTGGCCAAAGAAATAGCCGAGGCGATAGACGTGCCTTTGATCATCTATGGCTCTGGAGATGAGAAGAAAGATGCCGAGGTTCTTCCCCGGGTTGCCGAAGTATGCGACGGCATGAATCTCCTCATGGGCCCGGTGCTCAAGGAGAATTATGAAGTGGTGGGCAAGGCAATCCTGGATCACGGGCATACGGCTATTGCCCAAAGTCCCCTGGACATCAATTTGCTCAAAGAGTTGAACGTTAAGCTCGGCAAATTCTTTCCTCCAGACAGGATTGTGATCGACCCCTTATCTTCTGGGCTGGGTTACGGCATGGAATATAGTTTCTCTCTGATAGAAAGAGTGAAACAGATTGGGATTATGACCAAAGACAATATGACCATGATGCCGATTATCGCCAATCTCGGTGCAGAGTGCTGGAAGACAAAACAGGCCAAGGAAAATAAGGAACAGGGATTGCTCTGGGAAGGAATAACAGCAGTATCCCTTTTGCTGGCTGGAGCGAATATCCTTGTCTTAAGACATCCTCAGACGTTAAGTTTGGTAAGAGAAACAATGGAGGTTAAATAAAATGACAGTAGCGGAAAAGAAGCTATCGAAAAAATTGGAAGAGCTATATGAAACTATCAGGGCCGACATTCCCTGGGAGCCGGTAGGCCCTACACCTATGCCTGACATTCCTGACCTCAGGAGCTGGGATATGCGGCTGCTCAAGACATACAAGCCATTCTATGCTCCCTTTTGCGACCTATGCTGTTTGTGTACCTATGGGAAATGTGACCTTACCGGTGGCAAGCGGGGAGCTTGTGGAATCGATATAGCTACCCAGCAAGCCAGAATAGTGCTCCTGGCCTGCTTGATGGGATGTTCCGCCCATGCCGCTCACGGAGCGCATATTCTGGAGCATCTCATTGAGAAGCACGGTGCTGATAAGAAGATAGATCTGGGCGGATCGATCGAGATCGAAGCACCGCACATCAGGACCGTCCTGGGCTTGAAACCCGAGACACTGGGGGATCTGCAGATTGCTGTGAACTATGTCTTCAAGGAAATCGGGCACTTACTTGACTCCTGCCACACAGGACAGGAAGGGAGTGCGCTCGACTATGAGTCGAAGGCGCTGCATGCTGGCATGCTGGACCACGTCGGCATGGAGGCAGCCGATATCGCTCAGATCGTGGGGTTCGGCTATCCCACTTCAGTTGCCGATACGCCGCTGGTTGATATGGGGTGGGGAGCGATAGATAAGAGCAAACCGACGATTCTGGTATCAGGACATAACCCGGCTACATCCACGGAGGTAATTGACTATTTACGGGAACACGGTCTGGAGGATAAGGTTGAGGTAGCCGGTGTTTGCTGTACTGCGCTGGAGACGACCAGGTATTCAGACAAGGCTAAGATCGTCGGGCCTCTGTCACGGCAGCTCTTCTTCATGAGAGCCGGCATCGCCGATGTGATAATGACAGACGAGCAGTGTATCAGAACGGACACGCCGCAGGAGGCGACCAAGGTTGGCTCGGCGGTGGTTGCCTGTCTGGATAAGGCGATGTATGGACTCGAGGACGCTACAGATATGGATGCAGATGATGTGGTAAGACGAATGGTGGACAACGGCGAACATTTCGCTATCCTGGATTCCAAAAAAGCGGCTGAAGTAGCGGTGAAAGTGGCCATTGAGCTTGCTCCCAAGAGGAGGAAGGAATGGTTGACGGAAGCCGAGGCCATGGAGCTGGCCAAGAAATGCAGCAACTGCGGTATGTGCGAGCAGGTATGCCCTAACCTGTGCGCTATCGGTGCCGGTATTACGGAACTGGCCAAGGGCAACTTCGACCCGATAAGAGTCCTTTTCAACCAGTGTATCGGCTGCGGGAAGTGTGAGGAGGAATGCCCTCGAGATGTTCCCATATTTAAGTTGATGCAGGTGGCGGCGGGCAACGAGACCTGGAAGGCCAGAGCCGGGCGTGGCCCGATCATGGATACCGAGATAAGGACCGTGGGCGCGCCTATTACTCTGGGGACCATCCCCGGGGTCGTTGCCATCGTAGGCTGCTCGAATTTCCCAGATATAGATGATGTCGCCGACATGGTGGATGAGTTTGCCAAGAGAAAGTATATCGTGGTGCTCTCCGGTTGCTCTGCCATGGTTGCCGGCATGAAGAAAGA
>JAWOCP010000055.1:0-26035 GCA_046483735.1 Dehalococcoidia bacterium | reverse complement strand
AACACGAGGCAGCTATTGCTCCTCAACCTGTCGTCAGCTGACCATCCCCGGTCACTTAGTGTATGGCAATGCTGTCCCAGGGTCAACAAGCCTTGACATATATTAGGAAATCAGAAATGTTCAATTCAGCATCTCGCTTTGTCTCGGGATGTGCTCCAGAGGAATAGTATCTCGTTTGCATAGAGGAAAGGCTGTTATAATGAGATAAGAAAGGGCGAACGATAGTGTGGTAGTTTGCCTACGTCACGACTTGGGAATTGAGATGACCATATGCCGAGACTGACTGAACAGGAACAGCAGGAAATCATACGGTATTTGGAAGCTGATAAGCCCTTGCCGGATAAGTACCGCTTTCTGCTCTTCGGTGACAAGCGAGAGGTGGAGCTCGTCTGGAACGGCAAGACTAGCGAGGTCTGTAATATCGTGCTGCCTTTTCAGGCGATTGAACAGGTGGACGAGCCCCGCGCCGAAAAAGATACCCGCTTGCAGATGAGCTTGTTCGACCTGGACGCCCGCGGCCGGCAGATTAAGGGCTGGACCAACAAGCTCATCTGGGGCGATAACAAGCTAATTCTTTCCAGTCTGAAGAATGGCCCTATGCGTGAAGATATTGAGCGCCAGGGTGGTATCAAGCTGATTTACATCGACCCGCCTTTCGATGTGGGCGCCGACTTTAGCATGGACATTGAGATTGGCGATGACACCTTCACCAAGAAGCCTAACATACTGGAAGAGATTGCCTACCGCGATACCTGGGGCAAAGGAGCGGATTCCTTCATTGCCATGATTCACGAGCGGCTCGTATTGATGAGGGATTTACTAGCTGATAATGGCAGCATTTATGTGCACTGTGATTGGCGGGTAAGCGGATATTTACGCCTTGTGCTAGACGAGATGAGAGACGAGACCACGAATATGCCGAAGGTGTCCTCGCCTGACCTGCTTGTCTGCCCAGAGTGCGGATACGAGTTCACCCTCTCCCCTTCCGCAGACAATGCACTCACATGCCCCAAATGCAGTGTGAGCCTGGACAAGTCGGGCTTTGTGCCGTTGACTGTCAGGCGCACAGTGTGGATCAACCAGAGCATGCTCGCACAATACTATGAGGAGGTTCTATTCAAACAGGTGAGGGAGGCCTTCTACCAAGCTGTTGACCATTATAGGGAACTACTCATACGAACCGTGAATATACGCACCCTTAGGTCAATCGGTTTCGTTGCCTATGGCTTTCGTATTGGTGTCAAGTTGGCGTATTCCGTTGACCTCTCATTGGAAGAGGTGGCAGAACTGATGAACCAGCACATGGATGTCAGACCCTTTACCGGGCTATTGGATAGTGCGAAGATACGATTCGGGCAGGGCCGTGGCCGCCCTATCAGGCCAGAAAGACTCGCGCTGCTGATTGATGCTATGCTGCTATCGCTCTATCCCAACGGTTACCTGCACTTCCTTAGAGATGCTCTGACACTGCGACACAAAGAGTACAAGGTCAGCCCAACATACGCTAGGGCGCACAGAGACAGTTGGGACAGATTCCGCACAAGCAAGCGGGCCGCTGAAGTCTATTGCAGACGCATCTGGAAGGATATGTTCGGCAGGGAACCTGAACCTGTGCCACAGGACTGGGAACTGGAAGTGGCGCGCGAACAGGGGTTGATGGACGACGAGTACCGTCCGTTTCCGATTGCCTAGCTACTTGAATCCCATGGTATCTGCCGGACTCGCCTTCTCATGAGCTCTTAGGGCGTCCTCCATGCCCAGCGCACTAGTGTACCTCCTTGTCATCTCCAAATCGCTGTGCCCCAACAGGTACTGCAGCTGGAAAACACCCCCGCCAGCGCGCAGAAAACCCAAGGCAAAAGTGTGCCTGAACTTATGAGCGCTGCCCTCCCCGGTTACGCCCGCTCTCTCTTTGAGTCGCTTGACCAGAGACTGTACCCCGGTGTTCTGGATGGGCCTCCCTTCTTCAGTCAACCATAGTTGCTCCACATCGCTGCGACCACGGCACACCAAATACCGCCAAACCGCCTTCTGGGCTACTTTTCCTATCCTCACCACTCGCTCCTTGCCGCCTTTGCCTAGAACTCGAATATAACCCGTGTCAGTATTGATATCGCGGACCTTCATGTTGACAAGTTCCGAAAGCCGGACCCCGGTATCCAGCAGCACCAAGACCATTGCTCTATTTCGACTGCCGACAAATTTGGCATTGTGCTCATAGTCGTAGTCGCAGATTGCCAGCATGCGGCCGATCTCATCGCAGCCATATGGGGCCACAACTTTTGGTTTTGGCTTGGCAACTCTAATTCTGGCCACAGGGCTTTCCGCAAGGAAACCCTCCGTCACTAGCCAGTTGAAAAAGTTCGAAAGAGTGACCCAGTAATGATGAAGAGTTGTATGGGAAGCGCGACGCTGAGAGGTTTCAGAACCGTTCCCTTCAAGACCCCATCGGTTTGTCTCGGTTCCTACATACCCTAAGAATTCCCTGATCTGCCATTCTGTTAGGAGCCTGATGTCATCAGACCAGCACTGCCTGTCAGCATACCAGAGAAAACGCCTGAGATTCTCGTCGTAGTCCTCTACCGTCCTCGGACTCTTTCCCTCTGTTCGCTTCGTGAGTACAAATCCCCTCACCAGGGATTTGAGGGATATCCCTGGCGAAGCCTCGATTCTTGTTGATACGACCATTACTCATTTTGCGGACCCGCCTCATTTTCTACCGATTCAGGTGGTCTAGACCATGTTTAGCCACCTTTCTTTTTTTCAGCGACTTAGGTGGTCTGACCACTTTTTCTCACGTTCAAAGTCGGGGTGAGAGGATTTGAACCTCCGACCACCTGAACCCCATTCAGGTGCGCTACCAGGCTGCGCTACACCCCGTCGCTCTGACCTCCATAATATGTTATCATAGTCACCGCAGCAAATGAAATATCAGATCGGCAGGTTGTGATTCATGGCTAAGAAACATAAAAGGACTATGCCCGAGCCAGCCCCCACCAAGCGTCAACTCTCCAAATGGCAGCGCCAGATGAAGATACGCCGTATCGTAATAATCGCTGCCGTTGCCCTTTTGGCAGGGATCGTGGGTGGAGTGGTCTATGGATACTATGAGGACTATAGACAAAGGACTGCGGTTTTGCATGAGGTTGTGATTAAGGTAAATGATGCATCGTTTACCATGGATTACTACATGAAGATGCTCGATGCTTACACCCAAGACATGGAACCTGACCTGGTCTACTATATGGCTGGAATGGTTGCCAACAGCATTATCGATGTCGAAGTGATGAGGCAGTACGCTAGGAACGAGTTGGTAATTGAAATTACATCCGAGGAGATAGAAGCGAGACGTGAACAAGAGGGATGGGCCGATGGAGAAATATACACAGATATAGTTAGTTCGGTCTTGTTGCAGGAAAAGCTTGAAGAGTATTTTGACTCTCAACTACCTGAAACAATGGAGCAAGCTCACGTACGCGTAATGCTCGTAGAGAGCAAAGAGGTGGCTGACGAGGTGATAGACCAAATCAAGGCCGGAGGTAACTTCACAGCCTTGGTTGATGAGTTCTCCTCTCAAGCCCAGATTGAAGGCGATTTGGGGTGGCTACCGAGTGAGATAATGCCGAATACGCTTATCGAAGAAGCCGCTTTCAACGTTACGCCGGGCGAAATAAGCCAGCCCATCCACGATGAAGCAGCAATGAAGGATATCGGCTATTGGCTTATAGAACTCATCGATATTGCCCATGATGAAGATGATGAGATGGAAGTGGAAGCCAGAGCTATTCTGCTGGGCAGTAGGGCAGAGGCTGAGCTTGTTAAAGCCATGTTAAACGGTGAGAACTTCGATTATCTGGCTGAACAATACTCCCAGCACGAAAGCAAAGATGATGGCGGGGAGCTCGGTTGGCTGCAACGAGGCGACATGAAGAGCGAGGCGTTTGACGAGGTTGCCTTCAATCTCGCCCTCAACCTAGTGAGCGAGCCGGTCAAAGACGAATCGGTCAAAACGAGCGGCGGTTATTGGATAGTGGAGGTTATAGATAGAGACGATGAGCGAGTACTTGAAGGAGAGAGCAGGGAAGAGTTGATGTATAAACGGTGGAACGACTGGTTTGAGGAGGAAAAAGAGAAAAGCACAATTGAGAACCTCCTGGATGAAGCAAAGATGTGGTGGGCCGTTGGACAGGTTCTACTCAAGAGGTAGTACCGCAATGAGAATGGATATTGGCATCGGATTACTGGGCTTGGGAATTGTAGGTAGCAGCGTGGCTGAAGTCCTGGTCACCAGGGCAGACAACCTGACGGAACAAGTAGGACTTCCCTTAGTTTTGAGAAAGGTGCTGGTGCGCGATATCAATAAACGACGCCCGGTAGAACTCAGTCCTAACCTGTTGACCAACCGCCCGCAGGAAGTGCTTTCTCATCCTGAAGTCGACATAGTAGTTGAACTCATTGGGAACGAACATCCTGGCAAAGAATACATAGAACAAGCGCTTACCAGCGGAAAACACGTAGTCACAGCCAACAAGGAGATACTGGCCAAACATGGCTACGAGCTACTGTCTTTGGCCTGGAAACATGACAGCCAACTCCGCTACGAGGCAAGCGTGGGCAGCGGCATACCACTTGTTTCCTCTTTCCAGCAGGACTTGGCGGCCAATAGGATTTCGGCCATTCACGCCATCCTCAACGGCACTACCAATTATATTCTGACCCGAATGGCACGTGAGGGACTGGACTTTGCTTCGACTCTGAAACGAGCCCAGGAACTGGGCTATGCTGAACCCGACCCGGCTAACGACATAGAGGGGATAGATGCTGCTTATAAACTGGTTATTCTATCCAACTTGGCCTTCCAGGGTAGATTTACCCCCCAGGACGTATACTGCGAAGGAATATCCAATATTGCTGCTCGAGATTTCTTATATGCCAGAGAATTCGGCTACGCAATAAAACTTCTAGCCATCGCCAAGAGAGATGATAACGATGTGGAGATGAGGGTTCATCCTGTTTTTATTCCGCAGGATTCTCAGTTAGCCAAAGTGGACGGGGTCTATAATGCGGTCGAGGTGGAAGGCGACTTGGCTGGCAAACTCGTGTTTCTTGGAGAAGGGGCAGGAGCCCTCAGAGCTACCAGCGCAGTCGTAGCCGATGTGTTGACGATAGCCGGAAATATCCACCGCGGGGTAAATAACGTTCCCGGGGTAAGATTGAACCAGAGACTGACCGCTAAGCCCATGTCTGAAGTAAAGACACGGTATTATTTCAGGCTGAATGTGCCAGACCAGCCCGGTGTTCTGGCCCAAATCTCCAAAGTTCTGGGCGACAATTCCATAAGCATTTCTTCCGTAATCCAGAAGGAAAGCGACCTTGGAGCACAAACCGCTGTACTGGTCATCATGACTCATCCGGCGCAAGAAAAAGGGGTGCAAAAGGCCCTCAAGCAACTAAAGCAGCTACCGGTGGTCAATGAGGTCAGCAACTTCATCAGAGTCGAAGGATGAAACGAGGCGTTTTAGACAAATATCCTGACTTCCTGCCCATAACTCCCACGACGCCCCTGATTACGCTGGGCGAAGGAGATACACCTTTAGTTAGATCACGTGCTCTTGAGAAAGAGCTTGGCTGCGGCGAACTCTATTTCAAGCTCGAAGGCTGTAACCCCACCGGTTCGTTTAAGGACCGCGGCATGGTGGTGGCAGTAGCCAAGGCTGTAGAGAGCGGCAGCCAGAGTATTATTTGTGCCTCCACAGGCAACACCAGCGCTTCAGCAGCCGCTTACGGAGCCAGATTCGGACTAAAGACTATTGTCATCATCCCGAAAGGGAAGATAGCCATGGGCAAGCTTGCCCAGGCCCTCGCTTATGACGCCCAGATTGTAGGTATAAAGGGTAATTTCGACCAGGCGCTCAATATAGTACTCGCCTTGACGCAGAAATATTCAGTTACTCTGGTGAATTCACTGAATCCTTATCGCATCGAAGGTCAGAAAACAGCAGCTTTCGAAATCGTAGATGATCTGGGGGATGCCCCCGATTATCTGTTTATACCTGTGGGCAATGCCGGCAATATCACTGCTTACTGGAAGGGATTTGTTGAGTATTACCAGGCAGGCAAAGCGATCCACACTCCCAGGATGATGGGTTTTCAGGCCGCAGGCGCCGCCCCGATAGTGCTGGGTAAGGTTGTCAAACGGCCCAAGACCGTTGCCACAGCTATTCGCATTGGCAATCCCGCTAGCTGGCAGAAAGCAGTGGCTGCCCGAAATGAGTCGGGAGGCATCATTGACTGTGTTACCGATGATGAAATCATGCATGCTTATAGACTGGCGGCAACCAAAGAAGGTATATTCGGCGAGCCAGCTTCGGCAGCCTCTCTAGCCGGGCTCATTAAGTTGGCCAAAGCTGGAGACTTCTCTGGCAAGCGCGTGGTTTGCATCGTCACCGGCACCGGCCTTAAGGACCCCGGTGTGCCGGCAAGGTACGCCAGAGCCCCCATAGAACTCCCCGTGGACCTCGCTGCCATTGAGGAGGTTTTGAGATTCCGGTGATGAAGAGTTCTAAATCCCAATCACCAAACACTAAACAATTAGCCATGGTGTGCCGCACCACCCATACAGATGAAAATGCGGTTTTCTTCTAGATAATATCAGAACCCAAAATATAGATGACCAAAACAGTTTAGAGACTGGAATTCTGATATTGGGATTTGTTTAGAGTCCGGAGATTAGGGTTTGGAATCTGGCCAATGAGAAGGAGGGGAAGATTATGTCCAAAGTTGTTAGCGAGGATATAGGGAAGTTCAACCAGCACTATCCCAAGACAGCAGTTATAGTCACCGCCAGTGCCCGGGGCAGGGATGATGCCATGACCGCCGCCTGGCATAGCTCAATTTCTCTCAGACCCCCACTTTATGGCGTTGCCGTTGCACCTAAGAGATTCACATGGCAGCTTGTCAGGGAAAGCCAGGAGTTTGGCATTAACTTCGTGGCTTTAGAAAAATCCGCCCTTGCCGCTTCTATTGGCGGCACTTCGGGGGAGGAAATGGACAAATTTGAGACATTCGGTGTCGAGAGAGAGAAGTCTTTGAAGACAGCCGTACCCATACTAAAAGATGCTTATGTTGCCTATGAATGCAAGCTGGTGGATAGCAAGCCCTATGGTGACCACGTCTGGATGGTCGGTGAGATTGTGGCTGTACACTCCCTCGAGGAAGCATTCACCCCAGCCGGGATTCTTGACCTGGACAGGATAAGGCCGCTCCTCTACCTCAGCTCAGATTTCTATGGCACCATAGACAAAAACAGCGTAAGTCTTGTAAAGAGGGGGATTTAGATGGTTAATCAAGACAAGATCAAACTGGCAATGGCTTCCATAATCGAGGCTATAGGCGACGATCCCCTCAGAGAGGGCACAAGGGATACGCCGAGAAGGGTGGCTGAAATGTACGCCGAACTTTTCTCCGGCCTGGATCTCGATCCCAAAGCGGAACTGGCGGTGGACTTCGAAGAGGAATATGAAGAGATGGTGATCTTGAGAGACATCTCATTCTATTCCATGTGTGAACACCATCTCCTGCCCTTCTACGGCGTGGCCCATGTGGGTTATATTCCCAGCGAGGGCGGTAAGGTGGTAGGAGTAAGCAAGCTGGCCAGGGTGGTAGAGATCTGTGCCCGGCGTCCTCAGCTTCAGGAAAGAATGACCAAGCAAATCGCTGATGCCATCTTTGAGGCACTGCAACCAGATGGAGTAGCCGTGGTTATTCAGGCGGAGCATCTATGCATGGTTATGCGCGGCATTAAGAAGCCGGGAGCAACTGTGATAACCTCGTCAGTGAGGGGGATTTTCCGCAGCAGGGCGGCAACTCGCGGTGAATTCCTATCTTTAGTGCAGGGAAAGTAGTCTACTCGTGACGCAAGGACTCGATGGGGTCGAGTCGTGCGGCCCGGACAGCCGGGTACAACCCGGAAACAAGCCCGATAGAGATGGCTATGCCCAGTGCCATGACGACCACGCCGGCCGAAAGGGTGACGTTGATGGGAAAGCCGGCCCCTGTGGCCACGACAGAAGCGACCTTAACCAAAACCCAGGCCAGTCCCACCCCCAGGGCACCGCCGCAGAAACTAAGTGTGGCGGCCTCGGTGAGAAACTGAACCAGAACGTCCCGCCGCTTGGCCCCTACGGCTTTGCGTAGGCCGATCTCGCGGATGCGCTCGGTTACCGAAACCAGCATGATGTTCATAATCCCGATGCCTCCCACAAGCAACGAGATGGCAGCTATGGCGGCAAGAATCCACTGAATCAATCCCACAATCTGGCGGGCAATGGCAGCTACGGATTCCATGCTTATGACCCTGAAGTCCGACTCTTCGCCCTCCAAGATGCGATGACGCTCGCGCAGTATAGCGGTAATCTCCTCGATGGCAGAATCTATTCGGTCCTGGCTGCTGGTCTGAACGGCGATGGCCTGCACGTTGTGCCCCCGACTGGTGACCTGATCAGGGGCCAGCGTGGAGAAGTAGGTGGATAAAGGGATGTAGCCCGTTAGGTCCTCAGTGCCAAACCCGACTCCCTTGGTGGCGAGCACGCCTATGACCTCGAACTGGCGTCCATCGATACCTATTCTCTGGCCAACCGGGTTCATGTCGCCAAAGAGGGTCCTGGCCATCTCGCTGCCCAAGACAACCACCCTGGACTTTGCTCTGTCGTCGTATTCGGCTATGAACTGCCCCTCAGCGAGGCTGAGGTTGTTGATGTCTTGGTATACTGGAGTCACCCCGGCGACTATGCCTATGAGCTGTTCCCTGCCGGCAACGATCTGAGCATTGTAGCGTTGCGCCGCAGCCGCCACCCCTGCTACCGAAGGGGCATCTCGGGCAATGGCATTGGCGTCCTCCCAGGTCAGTGTGGATACACCACCCAATCCCACTCCACCCAGGTCAGGAGGCATGACATATATGAGATTGGAGCCCAGGGCTGCAAAGGCTCCCTCCATCTCAACCTCCTGCGCCTGCCCCAGAGACACTATGGCCACAACCGCACCTACGCCAATCAGTATGCCCAGCATGGTCAGAGCCGACCTGAGCTTGTTACTCAGCACAGCCCGTATGGCAATAGCGATACAATCACGGAGTCTCATCCCGATGCCTCTATCAGACCGTCGCGTATTCTGATGACGCGTTGAGTACAGGCGGCGATCTCTGCATCATGCGTCACCAGCACGATGGTCATGCCCCGGTCATTGAACTGCTTGAAAAGTGCCATGATCTCCTCGCTGGTACGGGTATCGAGATTGCCGGTGGGTTCGTCAGCCAGGATGAGAGAGGGATTGTTGACCAGGGCTCGAGCGATAGCTACCCTTTGCAACTCTCCTCCGCTTAGCTCGCTTGGCCTATGAGTAACCCGATCGGCCAGCCCCACCGACTCCAGGACCTGTAATGCTCTTTGCCGCCGGTTGTTGGCACCACTGTAAATCAGTGGCAGCTCGACATTGGCCAGAGCCGATGTTCTGGACAACAGGTTGAAGCTCTGAAAGACAAAGCCTATCTTCTTGTTTCTTATCTCAGCCAGTTGATTATCGTTGAGCTCGCTGACAAGCGTACCGTCCAGGCGGTACTGCCCTGAAGTCGGGCTGTCCAAGCAGCCGATTATGTTCATCAGGGTGGACTTCCCGGAACCCGAAGGCCCGGTGATAGCCACCATCTCCCCATCATCAACGCGACAGCTTATGCCCCGCAGGGCGGGAATCTCGGTCTGTCCTGCCCTGTAGACCTTGGTGATGTTTTCCAGTTCAAGCATGCACTACCTCAGTATGCCAAAGGGGCCACGAGGCTCTGAACTAGAGGCAGGCAATGTGCCCACCAGCACCTTTTCTCCCTCCTCCAGTCCGGACAGGATTTCGGTGTTTATCCCGTCGGTCAATCCTAAGGTAATTTCGCGTTCCTCAAGCTGCCCGTCTGTGTCTATTATCACCATGGGCTTCTCTCGGGTGCCACGAATAGCCCTGTTCGGTATCAGCAGTACATCATCTCGACGCTCGATGATAATGTCGGCAGTAGCACTCATGCCATCCCTCAGCCCTTGGTAGAACTCATCCAGAGTAATGATGGTCTCGTAAGATACGACTCCGAGTCGAACCGTACCTATCGGCGAGACAAAAGCCACTTTGCCCTTTGCTTCCAGGTCCCGCCGGGCATCTAACGAAATGTTCACTGCCTGGCCTAATTTCACCGCAGCGATGTCCAGCTCATCAATAAAGCCACGCATCTCTATCTCACTGGTGTCAACCAGCGATATTGATGGAGCGGCCAACGCCGCCGCCGATATTTCCTTTCCTTCACTTATCTGGATATCAGCCACCACGCCGTCGAAAGGAGCCACTATTACCGACTTTTCCAGGTTAAGCTTGGCCGATTCCAGGTTAAGCTTGGCCATTTCTAGGTTGAGCTTTGCTGTTTCCCAACTCGCCTTGGCCATATCTGCTCGTTGCTTTAATACCTCTTCCGACTCACCCAACGGGGGTGTTCCAGGGTTTTTCAAGTTAATTAGAGCGATTTCATATTGTGCTCGGGCTGCTTTTACCTGCATCTGTCCTATTTCGACCTGCAATTCAGCCATCTCTACGCCCAATTCCAGAGACGAAGCATCAACCCTGGCCAATACCTGGTCCTTTTCCACGGTATCACCATTATCGACCAGTACCTCTATCACCATACCCGTGATGCCGAATGACAGGTAAGCCTTGTTGGGCATCTCCACATTGCCGCGAACCGGAGCAGTTACCACGACATAGCCGCGGGCGACCACAGCCGTATCCGGAGGTTCTTCGCGACCGGCACGACCGGTCAACACTATGGCCAATACTATGCCGATACAAACCAGACAAACCGTTATTATCAGGGGTAGCTTCTTTTTTTTCTTCATTTATGTCCCTTCTTTGTTATGCCCAACCTTTTTTGCAGCAACAGTTCAATAGTATCCGGCAGAAGGCAACGCACTACAGGTCTCGAATGGGCAGTTGATTTCGATTGCCTTCGTCTATCCCAGCATCGGCAGTCTTGCTTTCCCGAAGCAGCTTGGCAACCTCATTGAGCTTGCTGCTCATGATGTTAAGCAACTCCTCCGCCGTTTCAACTTTGACAAGGATAAGTCCCTGCCCTCTGAAATGACTGAATACCAGAAGTTTGTTGCCAGCATCTATGCCAAGTTCTTTGCGGGCTTCCACGGGAATCACCAGCTGCCCTCGGGGCCCAAGCACAGTAGTGCCAAAGCACTTGCCTATCACATGCTCATTCCTTTGTTGCATTCTCGCCTCCTGAATTACCAAACTCAGAATTATATGATTTATCTTACTAATCCGTCAAATGACGCAAACTGCCAACCCAACCGTAACTCAGGAGTAACGGAACTCACAATTTTCGACGAAATCGTAGCAGCTGCCAAGATTTGAACTGCGCATGGTGAGCATGTCGACATCCGTACGGTTGTCGGGATAGAATTAGGTTGTTCTTCGTCATGGGCAGCGCAAACGCGTTGCCAAACAACCTCAGAATTTGAGGATGGTTAATGAAATCGCGCTGTCATTCTGAGCGAAGCGAAGAATCTCAGACATTCTTTGCTTCGCAATGACATTGTTAGGATGCGCTCGTGGATTCTGATCGTGGCTGGCAATGGAGAAAATCATTAAAGGGGCAGGCAAACTAGGGATAAGGCTCAATGCCAAGCAGGTGAAGCAATTTGAGCTCTACTACCGGGAGCTGATTGCATGGAACAAGAAAATAAACCTCACTGCCATAACAGACTACTCCTCGGTACAGGTGAAGCATTTCCTTGATTCCCTGACCATCATTCTGGCTGTGCCTCAAGAAGAGGTGGGGAAATCAGATTTCAATATCATAGACATCGGCACAGGTGCCGGCTTTCCTGGAGTGCCGCTCAAAATTCTGTTCCCCCAGCCTAGATTGGTGCTAATTGAACCCACGGCCAAAAAGACAGTCTTCCTTCATCACATCATCCGTAGTCTTAAGCTCGAGAATGTGGAAGTACTGAATAGTAGAGCCGAAGAAGCCGCTCATTTGTTACCATATCGTGAACAGTTTTCCCTGGTTCTCTCCCGTGCTGTGGCTCTGTTGCCCACCCTGGTGGAACTGACTCTGCCCTTTTGCCGGATTGGAGGGAGATTTGTTGCTCAGAAAAAGGGCGAAATCGACCGGGAGATAACGGGAGCGGAAAGAGCCATTGCCACGCTGGGGGGCAAACTGGACCGAATAGAGAAAATACAATTAAGCGAATTCGATGCTGCGCGTTATTTGATAATTATTGATAAAATATACCCCACACCGAGTAAATATCCCCGGCGCTCTGGCCTGCCCAGGCGGCGGCCAATTCAGGAGGTGAATAGAGATGTGGCGTAGGAAAGACTGGAGATTCTACTTTGGTTTTCCTCCTTTCGGTTTCTACTTCCATGGGGTGAAGCCCTTTCCCAGCAGAAAGGAGTACCTTGACATGCTCGAGGTGTACAAGAAAGACCTGGAAGAGGAACTGAAGGAAGTGGAAAAGGAGATCGAAGAAACAAAGAAGAGCTTATAGGGCGGCTGGCCATCTGTTCATGCAAATTGGTAATGACATTTGTGATTTGACTGTCATAGCGTTATAATGAAAATTGATGGCAGAAGCTACCTGGAAAGTTAAGACCGGATTTGCCCAGACCCTCAAGGGCGGGGTGATTATGGACGTGGTCACCCCGGAGCACGCAAAAATTGCCGAGGAAGCCGGTGCCTGCGCGGTTATGGCACTGGAACGGGTGCCGGCGGATATCCGTGCCGCGGGCGGAGTAGCCCGCATGGCCGACCCTACAGTAATCACGGCCATTATGGAAGCGGTGAGCATCCCGGTCATGGCCAAATGCCGCATCGGGCACTTTACTGAGGCTCAGGTGCTGGAAGCCATTGGCGTTGACTTCGTTGATGAATCTGAAGTGCTTACTCCCGCTGACGAAAGCCATCATATTTGGAAACATGATTTCAAGGTTCCCTTTGTCTGCGGCTGCCGTGACCTGGGCGAAGCATTACGGCGCATTGCCGAAGGAGCAGCCATGATTCGTACCAAGGGAGAGGCCGGAACAGGGAATATCGTTGAGGCTGTAAGGCACATGCGGACGGTGCAAGATGGAATTCGCAGGCTTCGGGCTTTGCCTGAGGAGGAATTGGTAGCTGAAGCAAAAGCCCTTGGCGCCCCCCTGGAACTGGTAATGCAGATACATAAGACGGGCAGTTTGCCTGTGGTCAACTTCGCCGCCGGTGGTGTAGCTACACCGGCCGATGCTGCTTTGATGATGCAACTGGGAGCCGAGGGTGTGTTTGTTGGCTCGGCGATTTTCAAGTCCAGCAATCCCGCAGCGCGAGCGCAAGCGATTGTCAAGGCTACCACTCACTACCGGAACGCCTCCATCATCGCCGAGGTTTCCAGAGACCTGGGAACCGCCATGGCAGGCCTGGACATAAAAGCGATACCGGAACAAGAACTGTTGGGACACAGGGGTTGGTAGATGACAAAGGGTATTCTGACAGGATGCGAAGGGTAGTTACCGACGATCTGGATGCGCTGCTTGATATCTTGCCACTCCACATCCGTGAATTGCTCTACCAGCAGCCTGATCATGGTGAGCTGCTAGAGGTAATCTTAGATTTAGGGCGTCTTGCCGAAGCTCGTTTTCCTCATAGAGAATTAGTCCTCAATTCTAAAGAGGTGAATCAGTCCGATATCGATTATGTAGTGTCCCGTATCGGCGAATTCACGGGGGATAATCGGGCCGGGATCGACCACACCCTTCACCGCATCTCAGCCATACGCAATAGACACGGGCACATAATCGGCTTGACCTGCCGCGTTGGCAGAGCTGTATTCGGCACTGTCAGGATGATTCAAGACCTTATTGAATCCGGCAAGAGTGTCTTGCTTTTGGGCCGGCCCGGCATAGGAAAAACCACTATGTTGCGGGAGGTGGCTCGAGTGCTGGCCGATGATTCTAAGAAACGAGTCATCGTAATCGACACCTCCAATGAAATTGCTGGGGATGGAGATATCCCTCATCCTGCTATCGGCCATGCCCGGCGAATGCAGGTAGCTACCCCCGCTGAACAACATGCGGTAATGATTGAAGCCGTGGAAAATCACATGCCTCAGGTCATCATTATCGACGAAATAGGCACTGAACTCGAAGCTCAAGCGGCTCGCACGATCGCTGAACGCGGTGTGCAACTGGTAGGCACAGCGCATGGAAACAGCCTGGAGAACTTGATAATGAATCCTACCCTCTCTGACCTCATTGGCGGTATCCAGACGGTTACCCTGGGGGATGAAGAGGCCAGGCGGCGGCATACACAAAAATCTATTCTGGAACGAAAGGCTCCGCCTACCTTTAATATAGTGGTGGAAATCGTCGATTACTACAAGGTAACCGTACATCCGGATGTGACCGAGGCTGTTGATGCTCTTTTGCACCAGCGGCCCGCCAAGGCCGAACTCCGCTGGATGGACGAAGATGGAGAGGTGAAAACAGAGGCCATAACATCCTCTCTTATATGGGAAAGCAAGGAAGAGAAGCAGCCGGAAAAGCCACTGCGATTTTACCTCTTCGGCGCTAACCGGGCTCGATTGGAACAAGTTGCCAGGGAAGAACGAAGGGAAGTGAAAATCGCCGCTGACCTGAGGCAAACTGACCTTCTACTCACCACACGAAGCTATTACCGACGCAAGCCACAGAAGATACGAGATGCCGAAGCGCTGGGTGTACCGATTTACGTCCTTAAGAGCAATAATGCCACTCAAATGAAGCAATGTCTGGATGCCCTCTATCCCCGTGGCACTCAGTCTACCTATGTTCATCATCTACAGCGTCTCTTAGCAGGGCGCCGCGATTTTACCTCTGACAAGCGAAGCGTGCAATCTGGCGGTAAAAGGAAATCGAGGTAATGTCGAGCCTGTTCATTACCTTTGAGGGAGGTGAAGGCTGTGGCAAAACCACCCAGGCCAGGCTCTTGTCGAAGAAACTTGAGCAACAAACCATCCAGGTGGTATTGACTCATGAACCTGGAGGCACAGCTCTGGGCAATGAGATAAGAAAATTGCTCAAAAAAAGGCGCGGTTCCCCTATCTCGCCACCGGCTGAACTGTTCCTGTTTGCTGCTTCCCGTGTTCAATTGGTCTCTGAACTGATTCGTCCTGCCTTAGAACAAGGCAAAGCGGTCATCTGCGATCGCTTCACTTATTCCACTGTGGTCTATCAGGGTTACGGGCGGGGACTTGATTTGACCACTGTCGAGCTAGTCAACAATATGGCAACACAGGACCTCAAGCCGGACCTCATCATTCTGCTGGATATTTCACCCGAGCAGGGTTTGACCCGCAAGCGAAGCCTAAGGGACCGTTTTGAATTGGAGGATTTAGCGTTCCACCGCAGGGTTAGGGACGGTTATGTCAAGATGGCTGGCGCCGAACCTGACCGCTGGCTGCTGATAGACGCCTCCCTGCCCAAGAAGAAGATTTCTGAAATTATTTGGGACAAAGTCAGCAAATTATTGCCTGCATCCATGTGACTTCGGCAAAGATATGTCACAGCCACCAAACCTTGGTCACGAAAACGAGCTTAAGTCACAGGGCTATGAACTTGTGGCCGGCATCGATGAGGTCGGCCGCGGAGCCCTCGCTGGCCCGGTTGTGGCCAGCGCCGTTATCTTGCCCCATCCGGCAAGGCTGCCCTGGTTTGATCTGGTTCGCGACAGCAAGGAATTGAACTCCAAGAAACGTGAATCACTTTTTGACCTGATTAACACAGAGGCCGTGGCCGTGGGCATTGGCATCGTTCCCTCTCGTATCATCGACTCCATCAATATTTTCAGGGCAACCAGACTGGCTATGATGCAGGCAGTGGAGAAACTGACCAAACAGCCCAGCTTTCTCCTCATTGATAGAATAACCTTGCCTCAATGCCCCATCCCTCAAAGAGGGATAACCAGGGGCGACAGATTGTGTCTCTCCATTGCCTGTGCTTCTATCGTAGCCAAGGTCACCAGAGACCGCATTATGGAGAAATTTGACCAGACTTATCCCGGCTACGGATTTGCTCAGCACAAGGGCTACGGCACAGGGAGACACATAATGTGTTTGCGAAGTCTCGGACCGTCGCCGATTCACCGTCTATACTTTGCCCCTGTCAGGAGTATGATTACAGGCCAAAGCACTGGGCCCGTGGCTTCCGGTGGATCCGGGTCGTTCGCCTCTTGTCATTCTGAGGGAGTCCCGATGAAATCGGGACGACCGAAGAATATAGTTCAGGGCAAACTTCCTGAGACGACAAATGATGGACCGTCAACAAGTCGGTAAGCTGGGGGAGAAAGAGGCCCAGAAATTCCTGAAAAAGCGGGGCTACCGCATCCGCGAGACGGGTTTTCGTTGCCATCACGGAGAGATTGATATCATCGCTCAGCAGAAGGACTGCCTCGTCTTTGTCGAGGTCCGCACCAAGAGCAACCTGGAGTTCGGCACTCCTGAGGAATCAGTGACACAATCTAAAAAGACAAAACTCATCGCCTCAGCCCTGACTTACATCGCTAAACATCAAAATCTCCCCTCTCTCTGGCGTATAGATGTCATAGCTATAGAACTCGATGACAAGGGCCAGACCGGGCGCATCGAACTCATCGAAAACGCCATCGAGCAGGACTCCCGGTTCAATTGCTAGGCCTTGTTAACCTCACTTCTGTAGTTGCCTGATTTATCAGGCTATTCTTGTCGTTGTGGGTCCCGATGCAATCGGGGCGTGGCAATCTGTGCGTAAGCGAAAAATCTGATTCCTGGCAATGGCAGAAATGGCATGCCCAGTAAATTAAACATCCTCTTACCTCCGGAAATGATAGGGGACAGTGAGTGCCTGCCACTCGCCTCAATTTATTTTGCGGCGCTTATGTTACTCTCAGGTAAGGCTCTAACGCCTCAGGAACTAGCACCGTGCCATCAGCTTGCTGATAGTTTTCCAGCACGGCGATAAGGACTCGCGGTAGAGCCAATCCTGAGCCGTTAAGCGTGTGAACAAACTGCGTCGGGGCACCGGGCTCAGGGCGATAGCGGATATTCGCTCGCCTGGCCTGAAAGTCACCGCAATTACTGCAAGAGCTGACCTCGAGCCATTCAGCACAGCCGGGAGCCCACATTTCAATATCATATGTCTTGCGGGCGGCAAAGCCGAGGTCTCCGGTGCATAATTGCACCACCCGGTGAGGTATGGCCAGCTTCCGGCATATGTCTTCAGCATCGGCTACCAATTTCTCCAGTTCCTGGTCAGAGCTTTCTGAGTCTGTAACCTTGTATAGTTCCACCTTATCAAACTGGTGTCCCCGCTTAATACCTCTGGTATCTGTGCCGGCAGCCATCTTCTCTCGACGGAAGCAAGGAGTATAGGCAACATAATGAAGGGGTAAGCTGTCTGCACTCAATATTTCGTCACGGTGCAGGTTAGTCAACGGTACCTCTGCTGTGGGTATAAACCAGAAATCATCCTCCTCGTCGTGATATAAATTGTCGCCAAACTTAGGTAAATTTCCCGAGCCCACCATACATTCCCGCTTTACCATGACGGGCGGATAGATTTCTTTATAGCCGTGCTCATTGACATGTACATCGAGCATAAATGAGATGAGCGCCCGCTGAAGACGTGCGCCCAGTCCTTTGAGGACGTAAAATCTGCTTCCTGAGAGCTTCACACCCCGCTGGAAATCTATTATGTCAAGTTGCTCTCCCAACTCCCAGTGAGGTAAAGGCTTGAAGGACAGGTTATCTGGCTTGCCCCAGGTACGCACTGTGACGTTATCATGCTCGCTCTTCCCTACGGGCACGCTGGGATGAGGCATGTTGGGCAGCTCCAGTAACAGGAAATCGAGCTTGCCTTTAGCCTCTTTGGTCTGCTGCTGCAAGGAAGATATCTGCTCACCCAGTTCACGCATCTCGGTGATAAGCTGAGGCGGCTTTTCCTTGCTCCTGCCCAATTGTTTGCTCGTCTCGTTATGTTTGGCACGAAGTTCCTCTGTTCGACGTAGTAAGCTGCGATAACGCTCGTCGACATCGAGGATGTCATCAAGAGCCGCGATTCTATCGGGGGTATCGCCCCTTTTCTCCAACCCCTGACGAACAAGTTCAGGGTTGCCACGAATCAATTTAATATCTAACATGTGTAAGCTCTAAATCCTAATTTCCAAACTCTAAACAAATCCGAAATTCTAAATTCAAATACCAAAACTCATTCTGTTTTCAATTTTATTCATTAGTGCTTTGATATTGTTTAGGATTTCGGATTTCGTGCTTAGGATTTGACGTACTCTCCTTTGCGACTTTGTCCTTCTACTCTTTCGTCTTCAATTGGGGGAAAAGTATCACTTCCCGAACAGATTGTTGGTCGGTAAGCAGCATAACCAGGCGGTCAATACCTATCCCCAGGCCACCGGTGGGTGGCATGCCATACTCGAGAGCTTGAAGAAAATCCTCATCGACGATTTCCACTTCTCCATCATCAGAAACCTGTTCTTTCAGCTGCTGGCGGAATCTCTCCCTTTGCTCCAGGGGGTCATTAAGCTCGGTAAAGGCATTTGCAACCTCCATGCCCGCCACAAAGCCCTCAAATCGCTCTGCCAGCCGGTCATCGCCTCGCTTCCTCTTAGCCAGAGGTGACATTTCTACTGGATAGTCCAGAAGGAAAGTCGGCTGGATGAGCTTTGGCTCAACGAACGTGGAAAGCAATTCGTCCACCAACCTGCCCCTCCCCTTGTTCGGGTCGACCTCCATTCCCAGTTCTGCCATCCGTGACTTCAGGGAAGCCGAATCGGGATAGTCTTCAAAATCAATGCCACAATGATTCTTTATCGCCTCACGCAGAGGAAGTCTTTGCCAGGGGAGACCGAAATCGATGATCTTGCCATCGCAGGCAATCTTGGTATCACCCACAACACTACGAGCTATATGAACAAACAGCTCCTCAACTAATTTCATCATGTCACTGTAATCGCTATAAGCTTGATAGCACTCAAGCAAGGTGAACTCCGGGTTATGTCTAACAGAAATACCTTCGTTGCGAAAGGCACGTCCCATTTCGTAGACTTTGTCACAACCGCCTATCACCAGTCGCTTGAGGTGGAGCTCCAGCGCAATCCGCAGATAGAGGTCTTCATCAAGGGCATGATGATGAGTGACAAAGGGGCGTGCCAGTGCCCCACCGGCATGTGGCTGAAGCACCGGGGTTTCTACCTCCATGAACCCCCGTTCATCGAGAAAGCTCCTCACGGCAGTGATGATCTTGCTGCGCAAAGCAAAGATATTCCTGGTCTCCTCGTTGGAAATGAGGTCGAGATATCTCTGCCGATACCGCTTTTCTACGTCAGCCAGCCCATGCCACTTATCTGGCAACGGGCGCAGGGACTTACAGAGCACGGCGAAATCGGATACCTCCAGGGTAAGCTCTCCGGCTTTTGTTCGGAAAAGCTTTCCCTGTGCCCCGATAATGTCGCCAATATCCACATCCTGGAGAAATTCGTACCGCTCCCTGCCCAGAAGGTCATACCGCAACGAAAGCTGTATCTTCCCCGAGCTATCGCGAATATCAAGAAAGGACATCTTACCCATAGAACGCTTGGCCATAATCCGGCCAGCCAGGGAAATGTTCTGAACGCTGTCCTCTTGCTGTTCAAAAAGAGCCGCTGCTTCTCGAATAGCGTGGCTGGGACGATAGGAATGGGGATAAGGGTCTACACCCAGAGCCCGCATCCTGCTCAGGCTATCCAGCCGCTGCTCGGTTATCCGTTCTAATCTTGAGGCCATCTCTTTTTCTACACCGCTCCCAGAATCTCCTTAGCTTCCTCCGCCAGGTGCTCCGGCACCATTATCTTCACCTCGCCCAGTCCGTCAACTGTGATCCCGTAAACCAGACCGGCACTCTCGTAGCTCAGGAGGACCGGTATGCCTTCACTCTCCAGCCGTCCCTTGATTATTTGCGCCTCCATTTGGCTGGCAAGGCGCACGGTTACCAACTCTTCGCCTGTCGACATGGCACTCGCTCCCGGTTATTGTACCAGAAACTCAAGAGGGATTGATAAAAGGGTCGACATTATATAGAATTTGCTCTGGCGCCCAAAGGGCCCATCGCAAATCTAAATCCTGAAGGAGGGAAGGTGATTTGAATGCGCTTGGAAGACATCTGCTACTAGAACTAAGAATCTGCAATGAGGAGGTGCTAGATGACCTAGATTTTCTTAAACATTGTCTCAACGAAGCTGCCATTCAGAGCGGCGCTACCGTAGTGGGCGAGTCCTTTTATCATTTCTCCCCCTACGGAGTGAGCGGAGTGATTAACATCGCCGAATCGCACATTGCCATTCACACCTGGCCGGAGTATCAGTATGCTGCCGTCGACGTCTTCACATGTGGGGAGGACGTAGATCCTGAAAAGGCTGCCAGACTGATAACGGAGAAGCTAGGGGCGCAGAATCACTCCCTGATCGAGCTTCGTCGGGGAATTATGGAGACTAGCCAGGCCAGGTGCGCAAAATGAAAGACGGCGACCCTGACAAACATAAGTGGTTTTCTGACTACGTAAGTCCTGACCTCACTGTGCTGCATAGCATCAAGGAGAGGATATACTCGGGTCGAACTGAGTTTCAATCCGTGGATATCGTCAGCACGGGCAGTTTCGGCGTCTGTCTCATCCTTGATGGCAAGGTGCAATCCAGCGAGGCGGATGAATTCGTTTATCATGAAGCCCTGGTGCACCCGGTTATGCTTACCCATCCACACCCGCAGACGGTGTTTATTGCCGGGGGAGGCGAGGGTGCCACCTTAAGGGAAGTCCTGACACATAAGACGGTAAAAAGAGCTGTCATGGTGGATATTGACAAAGAAGTTGTCGACATTTGTCGCCGCTTCTTGCCTTCCTGGCACCAGGATGCCTTCGACGACCCCAGGACAGAGGTCCATTTCGTCGATGCCAGAAAGTATCTCGAGGAAAGCAGCAGCCGTTTCGATGTCATTATCATTGACCTGGTTGACCCTCTGGAAGAAGGGCCAGCCCGCTTGCTATACACCCGCGAATTCTACCAAACCCTTAAACAACGACTGGGGCGAGATGGCATTATGGCGGTGCAGGCTGAACCTGCTGAATGGAGGAACTCGGATAATTTCACAGCTATTGCCAGTACCTTGAGAAACGTTTTCCCCGTAGCGCGTCCCTATCAGATCCACGTGCCTTCGTTTCTAAGCTTATGGGGCTTTGTATCGGCCTCTCAAAGCCTTGACCCCTCTGAACTGACTCCCGAGGAGATTGACGCCAGAATTTCCACAAGAATATCAAAGAAGCTCAAGTCATACGATGGACTCACCCATCGAGCCATGTTTACTATCCCCAAGCATATTCGCCAGGAGTTGGCCACAACCACAAAAGTCATCACCGACAAAGAACCCATCTCCGCCTACTGAATCACCCGCACAAATCATTCCTCTGCCGTTCCCAACGTCTTTCACTGATTCCCTCCAATATCGCCCGGGAAATAACCGCTCACCATTACGTGATTCCATAGCCATGCGCCCGATGAATCAAGCAACTACGCGAATTTGAAGCCAATCCTTTTCAGCCCTTCTCTGTAAGGCGCCTCAATTATTGCCTTCTCAGTGATTATGGCAGTTACATAACTATATGGAGTTACGTCGAAGGCAGGATTGGCTGCTCTGACGCCTTCAGGAGCAATGAGTATTCCCTGAATATGAGTCACCTCTTCAGGGCTTCGCTCCTCAATCGGGATTTTGTCGCCCGAGCTTAAGGAAGGGTCGATAGTGCTTGTGGGAGCAGCAACATAGAAAGGAATTTTGTTCTCCTGCGCCAGTACGGCCAGAGTATAGGTGCCGACCTTGTTAGCGACATCGCCATTGACGGCGATTCTGTCGGCCCCGACAATCACACAGTCTATCTTCTTCTGCCGTATGAAATAGCCGGCCATAGAATCGGTAATCAAAGTCACAGGGATGCCGTCACGCATTAGTTCCCAGGTAGTGAGCCTGGCTCCCTGAAGAAGGGGACGGGTTTCCGTGGCGAAGACACTCACCTTCTTCCCCCGCTCCCGGGCGGCCCTGATTATACCCAGCGCAGTGCCGTAGCCCGCGGTCGCCAAAGGACCGGCGTTGCAGTGAGTAAGCACAGTGCAACCATCCTTGATAAGCGCAGCACCAAGCTGGCTAAGCCGCTCGGTCGCCGCGATTTCTTCCTCGTGGATCCGTTTTGCTTCGTCGACCAGCAATCTTTTCATCTCGGTAACGCAATTCCCTTCGGCAGCCTTCCTCATCCTGTTAATAGATTGAAAGAGGTTGACTGCGGTAGGCCTCGAGGCAGAAAACGTCTGCATGACCTGGTTCAACCGGACAAGAAACTCATCTTTGTCTTCAGTTATGATACCTGATGCACCCAGGGCGATGCCGTAAGCAGCAGCAATCCCAATCGCCGGTGCCCCGCGAACCCTCATTTCCTTAATAGCCAGAACTACATCCAGGTAATTGTCCAGATCCGCAAAGGCTTGCTCCCGGGGAAGCTTGCTCTGGTCCAGTATCCTTAGCTTGCCATCAAGCCATTCTATCGCTCTGGCTGTCATCGTCCTTAGTATAATAGAAAGGATGGGAACAAAGGAAGCTTCACATTAAGCCGGCAACAGGACGAGGCTGGACAAATGCCACGCATAGAAAAAGGCATTCACATTTCCCGGGGGGGCGAAACCGCAGGACATCGACAGGGCCGAAGGATTTGATTACCTGACAGGGTAATGCTATCATTTTTCGATTCTTCTGTTTTAGGAGGCACAGATGCCCGAGATGTACTTCATAGATGTTACCAATCGCGATGGCGTTCAAACCGCACGCCTCGGTCTAGCTAAGCTGGAAAAGACCATGATAAATATGTACCTCAACGACATGGGTGTCTTCCAGTCTGAATTCGGTTTTCCCACGACGAAACACGAGGCCTTTTACCTTCAGGCAAACCTGCAATTAGCTGACATGGGAGTTCTGCAACCCATCCGTTTAGGGGGTTGGATAAGGGCACTTGTCGCTGACGTGGAAAGGTCCTTCAAGCTTGTCCCGAATATTAAGCACCTTAATCTCTCCATTTCCACGTCGGACCAGATGATCCAGGGCAAATTTCAAGGAACGAAGACCAGGGAAGATATTGTAAGCATGATGGTCGATGCTGTGGAAGCTGCTCGAGCGCACGGAGTTGAAAGCATAGGTGTAAATGCCGAGGACGCCTCCAGAACTGAAATAGACTTTCTGGTCAAATTCGGCCTGGCAGCCAGGGAGCACGGGGCCCAACGACTCAGGTATTGTGACACCTTGGGCTATGATAACCCGTTTACCATCTACGAGAGCACCAGGGCGCTGGCGGAGAATGTCGGAATTCCTGTTGAGATCCACTGTCACGGCGACTTAGGAATGGCGGTGGCCAATTCCGTTGCCGGGGCCAAAGGAGCCATAGACGGTGGGCAGGATGCCTACATCAACACAACGGTCAATGGAATCGGGGAGAGAGCCGGTAACGCCGACCTTGTAGCCACAGCTCT
Source organism: Dehalococcoidia bacterium (assembly GCA_046483735.1). Lineage (GTDB taxonomy): Bacteria > Chloroflexota > Dehalococcoidia > GIF9 > AB-539-J10 > RBG-13-51-36. Next base: position 2,397 of record JAWOCP010000055.1, on the reverse strand, counting down.
GGCTGTCACCAAATCGAAAAGATTCGCTGAAAAATATCAGCTTGGAATGCCTTTAGACCTTACGAAGGCCTGGAAGATAAGCAGATTTGCCAGCTATGCCTTTGGAGTTCCTATTCCTGTAAACCAGCCGGGCGTCGGAGCCAATGCCTTTGCGCATAGCTCTGGTATCCACGCGGACGGTGTGTTGAAAGACCCGGAAAACTACGAGCTATACGGCTTCGACGAACTGGGTAGAGGTGAACCGGAGCTTGTCGAGACAGGCAGGGAGATATGCTCGGGAGAATATGGCGGGATATCCGGCTTCAAACATGTAATGGGGCAAATGGCGGTGAAGTTCAAAGATGCCAGGCAGGCCGAAAAAATTCTGGAACTGGTACGATATGCCAACGTCGAATCGCAAAGGCCACTCGTCGAGGATGAACTGCTCTTTATTGGCAAATATCCTAAAATTGCCAGGAAACTGCTGACTCTTGTACCATAAGAGTCAGGTACTTTGATATTTCGGTCGGCCGGGGTGGAAAAGATGACAGAGACCCACACAATCCGTCCTTGACATTGGTGTTCCTTCCATTTGATAATATGGTTGAGTGCGGGTGTAACTCAGCGGTAGAGTGCTTGCTTCCCAAGTAAGACGTCGTGGGTTCGAATCCCATCACCCGCTGTGTTGACAGGCTTAACGATTGGAAACAGAACACGGAAAATGAGGATAAAGCTGGACGATAAACAACTCAAAGGGTTATCACATCATCTTCCTTTTGAAGTGATATTGGAAGACCCCAGGGATGTGAAGGGCCTGTTGGAGATATTAGGCCACAACATGCCCTGGGATGAGATGGGGCTTAATAAATTTGGCGACCCCCTCAGGAAGCCAAACAGGGTAACATTTTCTGTGGAGGCAGTCGACGGGGGATTTGTCTGCGACATTCACCCGGCCTTCGCCTGCTATATTTCCAATCTCTTGACGGTGGAAAAATAGGTTGCCCATAGTTACTAGGTTATGGGCCGTTAGCTCAGCTGGTAGAGCACCTGACTTTTAATCAGGGTGTCACAGGTTCGAACCCTGTACGGCCTACTTGAAAGCAAAAACCGTAGCTAAAATGGCTGGAATCGGCCTCAGTTGAGGCCGATTTTTGTTTGGCCTGAACAAAACTGTCAACCTGATTTTAGCGGCAGTGTCAACCTGATTTTTTGAGAAGGAGGCCGAAATGGAGACCAGTACATTAGAGCTCAAGAACCTTATCCAGGGTTTCAAACTGTCATGTCAGACCGAGTGCAAGAGCCCCAGGACTGTGGAGTGGTACACAAGCTTTCTAGATAGATTCCATGGTTTTCTGGAGCGAAACAATTGCCCTGCCGATATCAGTTGCCTCAACAGAAATCACATCAGAGGTTTTATCCGGTATTTGCAGGCCGAGGCCAGGGTCCCTCATACCGGCACGCCTCTATCTACAGCCACCATCCAGGCTTACATCCGTGTTCTGAAGGTGTTCTTCTCATGGGCAATAAGGGAAGAGTACCTCAGGGTAAACCCTATGGCCCCGATAGCAATGCCGAAATCAGCTACCAAGATCATCAACACCTTCACCGATGAGCAGATGGCAAAACTGACCGATGTTTGCCTGAGATCCAACGGAAACGGTCACCGTAATCTCACCATCCTTCTCCTGTTTCTCGATTCGGGCCTGAGGGTCTCCGAATTAGTCGGCATAGAACTGGATGACATCAATCTCCGTGAAGGCTACATCACTATCCGGCAAGCTAAAGGGCGAAAAGAAAGAATCATTCCCATAGGGTCCATCGTCCAGAAATCGCTCTGGAAATACATCAATCTCTACCGGCCCAAGCCGCTTACTGACAACGTGACCAGCCTCTTTTTAGGCAATAGCGGCCTGTCGCTAACCAGAAACGGTGTGCAGCAAATGATCAGAAGGCTCGCCAGCCGCGCCGGCATCACCGGGGTTCGATGCTCACCGCATACTTTTCGCCACACCTTCTCAAAAAGGTATCTGACCAACGGCGGCGATATCTTTAGCCTGCAGCGGATACTGGGACATTCCAGCCTGGCTACCGTGCGAATCTATCTTAACCTTTATGCCTGTGACATCAAAAAGCAACACGTGCGTTTCTCCCCTGTTGACCGCCTGGTTGATTCGCGGTCGATATCCTCAATAATCCGTTCCGGCATGTATTCTAATTCTAACCCAAGGACTTGAGTAAGAGGAGGTGATTTATTGTATCAACAGGCCCTATTTAAACGGTCAAATGGATAGTCAGTCGGTCAGACAGTCAAATGTTCGGACCAATTGTTAGTTATACAGACAAAGGAGAAATGAGATGAGAGAGATTAGCCTAACCATTAAGCACAAGGTAGTGAAGCTGCTCCTCAGTGGGTCGTCC
>JAWOCP010000052.1:0-7861 GCA_046483735.1 Dehalococcoidia bacterium | reverse complement strand
TAGTCAAGCTTCTCCGTGAGGCCCAGGAAGTCCCCCACCCCGTCTCCCTGGCTGTCCGAGAAGGCGCGGATGTGAAGCTCATAGACTATAGCGTCCTTGTACCAGAGAGGGTCATCCGCGAATGACGACGACCCGGCACGACTTCGCTTCCTCATATCTAGGCACCAAGCACCCCTTGTACGTGCTCCATCAAATCATTGAAGTCAAGCGGTTTGACCAGCAACCCGCTGGCGCCATGTTCCATGCTCTCCCGCTGTACGGCAGGGCTGCGATGGGGTGAAATCACGATGTACGGCGTCCTGGCCTTGCTCAACTCTGCACAGCGTTCCCAGACCTGTTGGTCAAACCCCGAGATGTCTACCAGGGCAAGCGCAATTCTCTCCTCCCCGTGAATAGCCTGGTCAAGCTCCTCCAGACTGGCAGCAGTGAGCGTCTCATAACCTGCATGCCCGAACTGCTGTGCCAGGAGCTCCAGGTTACTGCGGCTGCTGTTCACTAACAGAATTACCGATTTAGCACTCATCGTTCAGTTGGATTCCTTCCCGGCGCGGATGCCTGGCCGCTTACTCTGTCACCAGACGGACTTACGCCTCAGCTCTAAACCACCACAATAGATAATACACTGTTCGGACACAACTTTTCCAGTCTACATATAATAATCGAAGTCCTGCTCCGTGCGCACCCGTCGACGCATACGGAAGATGTGGGCAGGGACGATTTGCGAGTTGAGCTCGACATAGTTCCGCGACCCCTGCCAGAGATAGCGAGCATCGCTCAGCAGGTCGTGCATCTGGTACGGCCTGTGAGGGTCGATACCCAGCTCCTGCAAGGGGAACTCTATCCAGCCGGACTGAGTATGGTGCGGGTCCAGGTTCACCACCACGAGTACGACATTAGAGAGGTCATCGGTGCGTTTGCTGTAACAGATTAGCTGTTCGTTGTCGACTTCGTGGAAACGAAGGCTCCAGTCGCTGTGAAGGGCGGGATTGTCCCGCCGGACCCGGTTGACGCGGGCGATGAAGTCCTTGAGGCTGTCGGGCCGGGCAATATCCCAGCTCTTTATCTCGTATTTTTCCGAGTCGAGGTACTCTTCGCTACCCGGTTCCCGGGGACGGGTCTCACAGAGTTCGAAAGCCGGGCCGTAAATGCCATAGCTGGCCCCCAGGGTAGCCGCCAGCACCAGGCGGGCCATGAACGCCGGGCGTCCGCCGAACTGAAGATATTCGGTCAGGATGTCCGGCGTGTTGGGCCAGAGGTTGGGACGGAAATACTCCCGGACCTCCGTTTGCGTCAGCTCGGTGAGGTATTGAGTCAGCTCCTGCCTGGTATTGCGCCAGGCAAAATAGGTATAGGACTGGGTGAAACCCAGCTTGGCTAGCCGGTACATGACCTTGGGACGGGTGAACGCTTCGGAGAGGAAAATGACGTCGGGGTGCGACCCTTTGACATCGGCAATCAGCCACTCCCAGAAACGAAAGGGCTTGGTATGAGGATTGTCGACACGGAAAATGCGGATGCCCTGTTCGACCCAGAACAGCACGATGCTCTTGAGCTCGTCCCACAGCCCCTGCCAGTCCTTTGTCTCGAAGTCAAAGGGGTAGATATCCTCGTACTTCTTGGGCGGGTTTTCTGCATACTGCACGGTGTTGTCAGGACGCCAGCGGAACCATTCCGGATGTTCTTTCGTGTAGGGGTGGTCGGGGCTGCACTGGAAGGCGATATCGAGGGCGATCTCAATGCCATGCTCACGCGCCCTGGCTACAAAGCCCCGGAAGTCCTCCAGAGTGCCGAGTTGCGGGTGAACGGACTTGTGTCCTCCTTCTTCCGAGCCGATAGCCCAGGGGGTCCCGGGGTCGTCCGGGGCGGCTACGGGACTATTGTTTTTCCCCTTACGGCTCGTGTGACCGATGGGATGGATGGGAGGGAGATAGAGAACGTCGAAGCCCATAGCTGCGATATGGGGAAGGCGCGCCTCGCAGTCCTTGAAAGTGCCGTGGCGCCCCGGCTCATGGGCACAGGAACGGGGAAACATCTCGTACCAGGTGCTGAAGCGGGCTCTTTCCCCATCAACCACCGCCACAAGCTCCCTGGAATAAGTGGTGGCAAATCGCCGGTCAGGGTACTTATGCATCAAATCCGCCAGCTCCTGGCTCAGAGCCAGCAGGACCCTGGCTTGCTCTGCTACCTGTTCGGACTGTAAGGTGTTTGCCCATTCTGCCAGCTTGCGCCCATCAGGTCCGGGAGCACGCCGGCCGGCCTCTGTAATCAACCCTGCCCCTGTTAGAAGTTCAACCGAGAGTTCCTGGCCGGCCTGGAACTTCTTCATCAAGTCCTGCCTCCACGACTTGAACTGGTCGACCCAGGCCAAGAAGGTGTAACGATAGCCCCCCAGCTCGGCGACCACGAAAGAGCCCCGCCAGCGGTCATTGCCCAGCGGTTTGGCAGGAGTCTCAGCCCAATCCGGCCCGTTTTCTTTGCGGTAGAGGAGCAAAGCCGATACGGCGTCATGGCCGTCGGCAAAAATGTCGGCCTCCACGACCACCCGCTCGCCGATAACCCGCTTGATGGGAAAGCGGCCGCCGTCGATTTCGGGCTCCAGTGCTTCAATGGTCACCCGTGCCTGTCCTGTCGCCTCTTTCATATCCATAGGCTGTTCCATTTTGAAGGGGAATAATAAAGATTGTGCCGTATTTGCAGCTAGCTGTCAATGAACACTATGAGAACGGTCAGCCCCGGACATTGAACCGGTACCCGCTGGGCCGGTAATCATGACCGGCGGGCCTGAAATATGCTCTGCGCTCGCAGATAAATTTCCTCGTATTTCCTGGCCGAGGCTTTCCAGGAGAAATCCAGCTTCATATTACGCCTCATCAGGTCTTGCCACTCTTCCCGCTGATAGAAGCTCTTCTCGGCTCTTCCTATCGCCTCCAGCATTTCCGGGACGGCGTAGTCCTGGAATACAAAGCCATTGCCATCTTCCTGCGCCACATCCTCCACCGTATCAGCCAGTCCCCCTGTGTGCCGCACCACCGGGATGGCACCATAGCGCATGGCGATTAGCTGACCCAACCCGCAGGGCTCAAAACGCGAAGGCATGAGGAACATGTCGCTGCCGCCATAGATAAGGCGGGCCAGTCCCTCATCATGGGCAATAAACACCGAGAGCCGGTCGGGGAACTTCTGCGCAGCCCCGGTGAGCAGTTCATGGTAATGCTCTCTTCCCTCACCGAGGATAACCAGCTGTGCTCTCGTTTCTGCCATAAAGGGGTCTATGGCCTGGAGCAGCAAATCAATTCCTTTCTGCTCGTCAAGACGGGATACCATGCCGAATAAAGGGATGTCGGAGTTTTGTGGCAGCCCGCTCTTTCTCTGCAGGGCAAGTTTGTTGTCGACTCTTTTTTCTATCGTGAGGGAATCATAGTTCGCCTCCAGATAAGGGTCGCCGGCCGGGTCGTATTCATCGTAGTCAATTCCATTAGCTATGCCGTAGAGTTCATTGCGCCGAAAGTTCAGTAATTTGTCCAGGCCCTCGCCGTGTTGCGGTGTCAATATTTCCGAGGCATAGCTCGGGCTGACCGTGGTCACAATGTCGGCCAGAAGGATTCCCCGGCTCATGAAGTTCAGCCCCGCCGTGGGAGCACCGAGGGGGATATATTCCTGCCATATGGAAGAAAGCCTGGAGTTTCGCAGAAATCGCCCGTCGAAGGGGCCCTGATAAGCCAGATTGTGGATGGTGAATATACAGGGCAGCTTTGCCCCGGCCTTTCTCAGCCACAAAGGGGTCAAGGCGGTATGCCAGTCGTGGCAATGAACGACGTCGGGGCGCAGGTCGAGCCGGGAGATAATGTCGGGGATGCTTAGCGAAAAGAAGAGGAAGCGCCTTAATTCGTCCCGGGAATAGATTTCGTCGGTGCCAAAATAATCGTCGTTTTCCACCAGGTATACCGGTATCTTCCCTTTCAACATGGTCGTTTTCAGGGCCACCTGCTCGCTATGTCCCGCGAAGGTGATAGCGACGTTTGGCTCACGGGCAGCCTGGACGGGGGCCTTCATGCTGCCGTATTTAGGCAATATCAAATACGGCTCATGTCCTAAGTCCTGGAGGGCTATAGCCAGAGAACTTGTGACATCTGCCAGCCCACCCACTTTGACTAAAGGGAAGGCCTCAGAGGCAACAAAGAGAATTCTCATTATCGGGAGCGGGTTTCGAGGGTCTTTTCTTCGCCTATGACGGAACTACCGCTGGGGACCAGGAGGTCGGTGAAATCGCTTTCCTGTACGTCAGGAGCGATTTTGCAGTTCCGCCCCACTTTCAATCCGGCGGGCAACCTTGCTCCTTTGCCGATTATGGTGATGCCACAATCTAGATAACCAGGTTCGTCCTTATTCGGAGTGTAGTCATCACCATAGCCGATGTGGCAGCCCGGTGCAATATAGCATTCCTTATCCAGGATGGAGCGGTGCACAACAGCATCCCTGGCGACAACGGTGTCATCAAAGATTATGGAATCTATCACCTGAGCTCCTTCCTCTACGTAAACATGGGGGGAAAGCACCGAATTAAACACATTGCCGTTTATGATGCAGCCATTGCTGACCAGGCTTCTGCTTATCTGGGCCTTCAGTCCTATTTTTACCGGCGGCATATCCACCGAAGGCGTTCTCACCTGGCTATCAGGTTCGTAGAGATTAAACGGGGGCAAATCGACAATGAGGTCCATATTAGTCTGCCAGTAGGCTTCGATTGTGCCGACGTCACGCCAGTAGCCATCATACTTATAGCCATGAATGTTGTATTTGCCTACTGCGTCGGGAATGATTTGACTGCCAAAATCCTGGAAACCGCGGCGATGAGCATCCTCCAGGACCTCGAAGAGAATATCTTTTTTAAAGGCATAAATGCCCATGGAAGCCAGGTTGCTTCTCGGTTGTGCCGGTTTTTCCTGAAAGGCAACCACCTTATCATTGTCCAGGACCACGAGGCCAAAGCGGCTGGCTTCAGCCAGAGGCACTTCTGTGACGGCGATGGTGATATCAGCTCCCTGCTGGCGGTGGGACTTAAGCATCTCTTCATAATGCATGGTGTAAACGTGGTCTCCCGAGAGGACGAGAACTTCATCAACACGGCTGTCCTCTATGAATTGCAGGTTCTGGTAAACGGCCTCGGCAGTACCTCTGTACCAGTGCATCACTCCATTGGTGCTTACAAAAGGGTAGAGCAAAGTAACTCCCCCCACTACACGGTCGAGGTCCCAGGCCTTACCGACACCGATATGACGGGCCAGTGAGCGGGGATTGTATTGTGGCACGATGGCCACTTTGCCAATCCCGGAGTTGACACAATTGCTTAAGGCAAAGTCGATGATACGGTATTTGCCGGCGAAGGGGACTGCCGGCTTGGCACGCTCTTCCGCCAGCACACTTAGTCTCTTCCCTTCCCCGCCGGCCAGGATGACAGCCAGTACCTTTTTCATCTACACGCTACCTCTTGTTGATATAGTTATTTTAACCCTTCGTGAAATGCCGTGTCTAATCCCCTGCAATCGAGCCCTTTCCCAGTTCGCTTCCGCCGCCAGCGGCCGGCAGGTACATTTGCTCGACATATTCCTTCAACATGCGCCGGGTGCAGAAGTAAGGCACAATCGAGCCAATCGCCTCTTTGACCTTGCGCATCCAGCCATGAGGCACCCCGACCCTGTCTCGCTGGTAGTAGAGAGGGACAATTTCCTCCTCCAGGAGGCGGTAGAGCGCCGCGGCATCCGACCTGTCTTCCTCCCCCGGGTCATATGCTTCGATGTCATCACCGATAGCCCAGCCGTTGCGGCCGTTATAGCCTTCGTACCACCAGCCGTCGCGAACACTGAGATGCAGCACCCCGTTTACCGCTGCTTTCATGCCGCTGGTACCGGAAGCTTCCTGAAGGCGGCGGGGCACATTCAGCCAGACATCCACCCCCTGAACCAGATAGCGGGCCATATGCATATCGTAATCTTCCACAAAGGCGATGCGCCCCTGAAATTCACGGTCTGTAGCCAGGGTGAATACATGCTGAATAAGTTGCTTCGAAGGGAAGTCAGCAGGGTGAGACTTGCCGGCAAAGATTATCTGGACAGGATGCCACCCATCACTGACAATCCTCTTGAGGCGTTCCACATCATGGAAAATCAGCTCCGGCCGCTTATAGGCGGCAAAACGGCGCACAAAGCCGATGGTCAGAACACCCGGATCAAGCAAAGCCCCCATAGCCAGCACCTGATGGGCCACGCACACACGTTCGGTGGAACACTGTCGTGCCCGCTCCACCATGGCGTTCACAAGCTTGCGCTTAAGAACTTGACGCACTTCCCAGAGTTCCTCGTCGGGGATATTCAGCACAGGCTCCCGCAGGCGGGTATCATCGTATCTGCTTGACACATCATGACCCAGATGCTTCTCGTACAGCCGGCTCATCTCCGGAGCCATCCAGGTGGGCAGGTGAATCCCATTGGTGATATGCGAGATAGGCGTCTCATCTTCTTTGAGTCCGGGCCAGAGTCCGTACCACATTCTTCGGCTAATCTTTCCGTGAAGCTGGCTGACGGCATTGCGGTGGTCGGCCATCTTCAAGGCCAGCACCGTCATATTGAAAGTCTGATCGCCCGTGCCGCCCTGGCGCCCCAGCTCGAGGAACGTTTCCCGGCTGATTCCCAGGGACTCCCAGTAACGACGAAAGTATTTCTCCACGAGCGAAGCAGGAAAGACATCATGCCCCGCCGGGACCGGCGTATGAGTGGTAAAAACGGTGGTCGCCCGTACCTTACGGAGAGCTTCGGCGAAGGTGGCGCCTCTTTCTATTTCCTCCCTGACACGCTCCAGTGTCATGAAGGCACTGTGCCCTTCGTTGGCATGCCACACCGAAGGATTGATGCCGAGTGCCCGTAAGGCACGGACACCGCCAATTCCCACCACAATCTCCTGCTGGATACGTTGTTCCTCATCGGCGGTATACAGGCGGGCACACAGGTGTCGGTCATCGGGCACATTCCCTTCAACATCGCAACATAGCAGATAAAGGCTGTCCTGGCCCAAACGCACCTGCCACACCCCAATATTTAGAGGCCTATCATCCAGTTCAACCCGAATCAACGGGCCACACCACCTGGAACGGGAAACCGGATTGATTGGCTTGATAGGCGCTTCATCAAAATCCAGCTGGTCATAGACTTCCTCCTGCCAGCCCTCAGCGGAAATATGCTGATGGAAATACCCCTGGGGATACATGAAGCCGACCCCGACCAGAGGCAGCCCCGAGTCACATGCCTCCTTACACACATCGCCTGCCAGAACTCCCAGCCCGCCGGCATATATGGGAAGGGAGTTATGTATGGCAAATTCCATCGAGAAGTAGGCAACGGGACCGTCTAACGAATTGGGATACCTGGTAGCGAACCAGCTGCCCCTGGCCGACATCTCGGCATCGAAAGTCGACATCACGGAGTCATACAGGTCGAGAAAAGCGGAGTCGATGGCGGCAGCGGCCAACTTATCAGCGCTGATTTCGTGTAATTGCTTGACCGGGTTATGTCCGCTCAACCGCCATAGTGGATAGTCGAGGGCGCGGAACAACTCGCGCGCCTGAGGGTGCCAGCTCCACCACAGGTTATAAGCCAGCTCCTCTAATCTGCCTATGCGCTCAGGTAGTTTCCCGTTAGCCAACGTAGTTCCGTCTATTATAGCAGGATATGGGTTATGCTATCATATGAACAACTTCATTCTTTGCGGGCCGTAATGGATGCCAGATTGCTGGAGGGGCAATTGCCAGGGTTCTCAGGGTTTCTGATAGTATTTATTACCGGGCAACTCTTGCAGCATTCAAGGAGGC
>JAWOCP010000027.1:0-5727 GCA_046483735.1 Dehalococcoidia bacterium | reverse complement strand
TCAGCTTATCCAGTGCTTCCTGAACCCGGATCGACTCGTGACATGAAGACATACCGGAAGCAATGAAAGCGACGAGCTTATCACCTTTGGCCCCAGAACAGTGTCCCTCCAGTCTCTTGTTCCTGCTCATTGCCCTGCCGATATTGCTCATGACCCAATCATCTTCGTCAATAACGCCAGTCCACAGTGTTTCTCCCAACCCCACCACATCGTCCCTGGCCAGAATCCTGTCCATTTCTTCTGCGGACATATGAGTCTCTCCTGGTCTCAGAAATGCAGGTGGGGAATAGGCAGACGGAGCCAGTCCGAAAAACTTGACCGGCTGCCCTTTGATGGCATCCAGCAGCGCCACCGTCCCTTCATATCCTGTCACCGAAGCTAAGTCAGTAAGCTCGATGAATATGGCGGTTGTCCCCTGGAGTAAGGAACGTTTCACCTGCTCGTCTAACGAAATGTAAGCGTGAAAATGGCCATCGATGAACCCTGGAGCGAGAATTTTCCCCGAGGCGTCGATAACATGTGTGCTGGCACCGATGGTGTGGTCGGCGTCCCGGCCCACAAAGGCAATCTTATCGCCCCTGGTGGCAACGGAGTAGTTTTCAAGGAGTTCCCCCGTATACACATTTACCAACTTTCCTCCCCTGACAACCAGGTCTGCCTTTTCTTTGCCCAGAGCCACCCGGACCAGCGTCTTAATATCTGCCACGGCATTTTCTCCCTTCACCGGTGTACTTCTCGTTGAAATATTTCGCTGAGATCGCCATGCCCCGATAGGTCGAGGCTGGCAATGACATCACTGTACACCCTCAACACTGATAGGAGATATCGTTGAACGTCAGCAAGCGAGGCCCATGGTCCCGAATCTCGAGGATGCTTACCCCGCCGGTGTCTACCTTGAATTTGGTAAAGCAGTCCACAGGCAAATCCAGAGCCTTGAGGATAATGGCCAGGGTGACGAAGTAATGGCTGACTATTACAACTGCGGGTTCCCCGTCGTGCCCGGGATCGGGTCCCACGAGTCGGTGCCTTTCCAAGAGACGTTCGACGACATTCCATGCTCTCTGCTGCAATTCAACAAGGGTCTCTCCATCGAGCGATTTCCCTGCCCCTCTGTCCTGCCACCACTGCACCAGGAACTTACTGAACGTAGTGCTCAAATTTGAAACAGACATGCCTTCCAGTTCACCGACTCTAATCTCCGTAAGCCCTTGATCAACCTCTACGGGTAACCGGTGATAGCTGGCTATGGCTTCCGCCGTAGCTGTAGCCCGCCGCATAGGACTGGAGACTATGGCCACAATGTTCTCATTCTTGAGAAAAGTCCCCAGCCTCCTGGCCTGCTCCAGGCCGGTATCATTCAGTCCGATGTCGCTATCGGCACCCTGGACACGTTTCTCCTCGTTCCAAAAGGTCTCGCCATGTCTAACCAGAATGAGCTTCACAAGGCCTCCCTAGATTGCTTCGCCCCGCCCATAGCCCCCTCAACAAACCCAAATTCCAACACCGCTACGCTCCAAATCCTAAATCCGAAGCATCAAATCCTAAACAAACTCCAAATCCAAAATCACAAACGTTTCGGCCATTTGGTCATTCGTGCTTCGATATTGTTTAGGATTTAGAGATTAGCATTTCGAGTTTCCCATATGGGTCTGGCATTTGAGCTCTGTAATTTGACATTATTTACTCTCCCCTTACTCAGCCTCTTCTGCAGTCTCTTCCTTGCTCACCATGACCTTCTCAATCTTCATCCCACGCATTTCGGTGATGACGAATTTCAGGTTCTGGTATCTGAACTGCTCCCCCTGCTTCGGTATCCGGCCCAGGTGGTTGAGAATAAAGCCGGCCACGGTCTCATAATCACCGCCGGGCAAATTCAACTCCAACTCCTCATTTGCTTCCTCAATTCTGAATCCTCCATCCAGCTGGAAAGTACTGTCGCCGGTTACAATGAAGTCCTTTTCTATTCCTGTCAGCTCATCGTGAATATCACCGACAATCTCCTCGGTCAGCTGCCCCAGGGTAACCATTCCAGCCATACCTCCAAACTCATCCACAACAATCGCCGCATGGTGACCACCATCTCTCATCTCAGCCAGGAGCTCGCCCAGCCGTTTGCCTTCCGGGACAAAATAGGCCGGCCGCACCAAATCGTCGATGACGTCTTCTCTGCGGGCCACCCCGTCGGTCAGTTTCATCAGCACATCCTTGGCATGCAGTATACCTACCACATTGTCGGTGTTCTCCTTGTACACAGGGAAACGACTGTAGCGTCCTTTGGTATAGAGGTCCAGGAAATCACATAGCTTCGTCCCCTGTTCCACCCAGGCAATCTCCGTACGAGGGACCATTATTTTGCTCACCGGGCGGTCGGTAAATTCAAACACCTTCTGCAATATTTTTGCCTCATCTTGCTCCACCACACCTTCGCTTTCCCCGACACTTATGGCCGACCGTATCTCACCCTCGCTGACCAGTTTCTTCTCCTCCTCAGGCACACTTGCCATCCTGGTGAAGCGTAACCCTATTCGGTCCAGCGCCAGGACGAAGGGATAGAGGCACAATTCTATTATTCTCAATGGACTGACGTAGGCCAGGGCCAGACGCTGGGCATGATGCACCGCCAGGGTCTTGGGGATAACCTCTCCGAAGATTAGAATGAGAGTGGTCACTCCCGCGGTGGCTATAACTGGCCCCCAGGGGTAGTCAAAAGCTTTCACAGCCATGATAGTGCCCAACGTGGCGGCGGCTACGTTGACCAGATTATTGCCCAGCAGAACGGTAGCCAGAAATCTCTCGGGCTTTTCAGCGATTTCGGCCACTCTTTCCGCCCCTTTAACGCCGCTTTCCACCAGATATCTCAGGCGCAGTTTAGGCAAAGCGATAAAAGCTGACTCAGCACTGGAAAAGAAAGCTGACAGGGCCAGGCATAGCAGAAAGACCGCTAGGAGCCAACTATCGGCGGCATCCACTTGTTACCACCCCCTGAATCCCTCCCCAACCAAATTTACTCTCGCTAAAATGAACTCTGGCTTCAATCTACTTTGTACCAGCTATGATAGCATCAACCGGCAAACCTGTCAAAATCCACATTCCTGCACAAGCTTCCGCTAGTGATAAGCTCCACGTTTTCCGCTATACTTACAGGGATGGACAAGATGCTGCTGGTGGACAAGCCCAAAGGGCTAACCTCATCACGGGTAGTAGAGCACATAAAAAGGAAGTTCAACGTCAAGGCTGGCCACACGGGAACACTGGACCCTCTAGCTACAGGACTTCTGGTCGTTCTCACCGGCAAGCGCACCAAAAACGCCTCTTTGTTTCTTAAGCTGGACAAAGCTTACGAGGTTAAGGTCGTCCTCGGTATCAAGACAGACACCTTTGACTCTGAAGGAAAGGTCTTGTGGCAAAGCAATGACGAGGTAACCAGAGAAGAACTAGAAGGGGTCCTGAAGGAATTTCACGGTGATATCTGGCAGACTCCTCCACCGTTTTCAGCTAAGAAAATGGCCGGCCGGAAAGCTTACGAACTGGCCAGGAAAGGCATCAGCGTAGATATACCGCCTAAAAAGGTGAGCATTTATTCTCTGGAGCTCAAGGAGTTCCAGTTTCCCTATTTTGTTTTGGCTTGCGAGGTGTCTTCCGGGTTCTACGTTAGAAGCCTTGCTCATGATATCGGAGAGAAACTCGGGGTGGGCGCTACCGTACTGGAAGTGCGCCGCACCAGAGTAGGCCCTTATCATGTGGAACAGGCGAAAGGCCTGGATGAACTCTTAGGCGCCGAGTAGTTGCCCCGGGCTTGTTTTGAAATTGATTGGGCTATATTCCCCTGATATAATACTTGAGATATGACTAGCGAGAAAGGGAAGGCGGTCGAATTAGCCATTGAGCAAATCGAGAGGCAATATGGCAAAGGCTCCATTATGAAGTTGGGCGAGATGCCAGCCAGAGTGGCCGGAGACGCCATCCCTACGGGGGCACTGGCTCTTGATCTGGCCTTAGGAATAGGCGGCATACCGAGAGGGCGAGTCACCGAGATATTCGGCTCTGAAGCTTCAGGGAAAACGACACTCGCCCAGCATATAATTGCCGAAACTCAAAAAGCCGGCGGTATCGCCGCATATATCGATGCTGAACATGCTCTTGACCCCGGCTATGCCGCTCATTGCGGTGTCAAACTGGACGATTTGCTTATCTCGCAACCCGATACCGGTGAGCAAGCCCTGGAAATCACGGAAACACTGGTCAGAAGTGGTGCTGTAGATGTGATAATTATCGATAGTGTCGCCGCTTTGGTGCCCAGAGCAGAGATAGAAGGCGAAATGGGCGATGCCCATGTCGGCTTACAGGCGCGGTTGATGTCCCAGGCACTGAGAAAATTGAGTGCCGCTATCAGTAAGTCCAGAACAGCGGTTATTTTTATTAACCAGTTGCGAGAAAAAGTGGGCATCATCTTCGGTAATCCAGAGGTAACTCCCGGGGGGAGAGCGCTTAAGTTCTATAGCTCCGTGAGGATAGATTTGAGACGGGGTGATTCCATCAAGCAGGGCCCGGAAATGGTGGGCACCAGGGTCAAGGCCAGGGTGGTCAAGAATAAGGTAGCCCCTCCCTTTCGCAGCGCTGAATTCGACATCATGTTCAATCACGGCATAAGCAAAGAGGGGAACCTGGTTGACCTCGGGGTGGCAACAGGCGTGGTGAAGAAAGCTGGCGCCTTCTTCACTTACGGCGATACGAAGCTGGGACAGGGCAGAGAGAATGCCAAGGACTATCTGAGGCAGCACCCCGAACTGGCCGCACAACTGGAAAGTGCCATAAGAGCTTCAACAGCTACTCCCGGCATCTCTCTGACAGAAAACCCGGAGACTACCACACAAGAAGACTGACGTAACTCAGGAAAGAGTTAGTTGGCAGATAGTAATTCTTTGCCGGACTGCCTCAATGCAGCCTATCATTACCTCGGTTATCGCCCGCGGAGCGAAGGTGAAATGAGGCATTGGCTTCACCGGCGCGGCTTTGCTGAGGAAGTGGTAGAGAACGCAATCACCAAACTCAGGGAGCAAAATCTGAGCGATGATTTGGCCTTCGCCCAATTCTGGAAGGACAACCGCCTGTCCTTCAGGCCCAAGAGCAAAAGACTCATAGAAAAGGAACTAAGAGATAAGAAAGTAGCTCCCGAGATCGTGGAACAGGTGACCCGGGATATGGACGACGAGGAGATTGCCTCCCACCTGGGCTCCGGCCGGATGCCGGCCCTGGCCCACTTAGATTATCCAGACTTTTATCGGCGCCTATCAGGCTACCTTGCCTACCGCGGCTTCAGTTACCAGGTTATCCGCGATACGGCGGCCCGCTTATGGCGGGAGAAAAACACAGGCAGCTAAAGTGCCGTCAAAGCTAGAAACGCTCCCGCTGCGGCAGCCGTGCCAATAACACCGGCGGCATTAGGCCCCATGGCATGCATCAAAAGAAAATTCTTGGGGTTGGCCTGTTGTCCCAACCTCTGCACCACTCTGGACGCCATGGGAACTGCCGAAACGCCGGCGGCCCCAATCATGGGGTTTATCTTGGGCTTCAAGAACAGATTCATGAACTTGGCAAAGAGCACGCCACCCATGGTAGCGAAGGCAAAGGCAAGAACACCCAGGCCAAAGACCATTAATGGTTGGGGCAACAGGAATGATGCGGCCGCTACATAAGCACCGACACAAACAGCGAGAAAGACGGTCG
>JAWOCP010000059.1:0-10529 GCA_046483735.1 Dehalococcoidia bacterium | reverse complement strand
ATGTGTGATCGCCTGTCGACGGTTAAGGTCTTTCTGGGTTAGGCCCGATAAGTATGGTATTCCCGGAATTCCTGCTGCCCAGCCCTGGCCGGTGTCGAGTGCCCGCTGACATCGAGGCGCTTAATCAACTGCCCTATATCGTTGTCTTGGTTGACTTGTTCGTGGGGTCAGCTTTATTTTTTGGAACCAATTTATGGCCCCTTCTCTACGACCCCGAATGACTCTAACTCAGCTTTATCTTGTTTAATTAACGTGTCTATTTGTTCAGAGATGGTGTGTTCCAAATACTTACGGAAAGCCTCCCGTGCTGCTGGCGATGACCTAACCGCCTCCTTCACTCTCTGCCATTCATCTGCGATCACTTCATTCACCTGCTCAACGCTTACGGGCTCTTTCCCCTGCCATAAGTCTTCCATCCTATCGAGGACCCTCCTTGTCATAGCTCTCTTAATGCGGTCGAAAGAAAGTATCTCCTCTTTAGTATAGGGTTGTCCTGCTTTTTTCCCAGTCATAGTTTACCACCTCCAATTGAATCTTTATTTGGCTTACCATCATAAATGTAGCCGCATCACTCGTCAAGTATGGCTAGCTCCCCGTGTGGTCAGAATGTGCAATTTAGAAACTAGGGCGCGAACCCGGCGAAAAGGAGAGCGCGGGTCAAAAGCGGCCAGTGGTAGGCAGTCAGAATATAGCTCATCTAGTCCCCGCAGTTGAAATATGCGGACCCCTACTCATTTCCTATGGTCTAGCTTCTCCTCCCTGGCTTATGTATATTCAGGGCCCGCCCCAGTTCGTGTTCGGGCTTTTCTACAAACGTTTCAGTCCGGAGAATCCAGATATGGCTTATAGCAGGAACGAGCAAGCATTGTCGTATGATGCAGACATAGTAGAATGCCAAACCGGCTGCATCTCCGAAGTTGGTGGCCTTCGCCACACAATCGTCAGCATCGTGCAACTGCATACTTTTCCTGATTGGCAGCTCTATACTCTATGCTCGACGGTCCCCTAGCTCTCCATGACTCCCGCACTCCATGCTCCTCATGGCCGATGCGCTTCAGGCGCTTCATGCGCTTCATGCGCTTCATGTGCCTTATGGCGCCCCCCACGACGTTTTTGTAAAAGCGCAAACAGCGCATCGAAGCGCGAGTCAAGTCTGGAAAAGCGGTTAGTAGCCTGTCATTCAGCCCCACGCCAATCCACTGTATTCGATGATTCTTTCAGTATGGTCCACATGTTCTTATGATGCTCTTGTCATGCTGTTCTCAGGCGCTTTACACTATGCGCTGCGTTGCACCTCCTTGCGCTCCATGCACTTCTTGCGCTTTTCACGGTCGGGTACCAATGGAGAGCAAGGCACTTGCGCAACGTTGGAGCTAGAGAGCGTCACAGCACAACAGAGCACTGAGCAACGCGAAGTGAATTCAATGATCTATGCATTTCTTCCTGATTCAGCTACAGCATTTGTCTTTTACGCTCCACGTGCTGCAGGTGCTGCACGTGCTGTAGGCGCTGTACGCGCTGCACGCGCTGCACCTGCTGTGGCCCCGTGCCACGTTTCTGCAGAAGAGCAGAGAGCGCATCAGAGAGCAAGGCACTTGCGCAACGGCAGAGCTACAGAGCGTCCTAGCGCAACAGAGCGCTGAATCGCATGAAGCGAGTCCGATCTGTGGTGGTATATCGTATAGGCAACAAAACGATGGATTGTGCAGAGGACTATCGGGATTCATCACGCTGGTTTTGGTCACATGCTCCAACACCGATATGTCATTGACGCTCATCACTCAGCGCCACAAGCAGAGGGTTATAGAAAGCCTTCAGTGCAGTGAGGGCTGACTTGGCTTCCCTTGCGCCTGAGCGCCGTGTCGATTACCGAAGCCGCGAGTGACGAGGAACACACAACTAGCACTGACTATCAGTGCCTGAACCAAGAGCTTTCGTCAGTCGGTTGGACCGCCATAGCAGTGCCAACAGAGTGCTGAATCCTACGAAGAGGGAGCCTGATATCCCAATTAAGGCCCAGAAGAATATGCGATAGCTTCGATCTTCTCCAAGACACAGCGCTCGCAATGAGTAGACGGTCATGACCAAGGCGATCCCCATTACTAGGATGGCTACTAACCGTGTCCACCATAAGTAGCGCCTCTTTGTGGTTCCCCGGATGGAACACACTAATATCCAGCCAAAGGCGACGAGCAGCAGAATGCCGAAGGCAAGCTGATGTGTGACTGGGGGGACTACGGGCGATTGCGTAGCGGGCATACCACTGATGGATTTTGCCAGAGCCATGGTAAATGACTGCCCTATGTTGAAAATCCCCATGATCAAAGAGGTGGCGAACAGCGCAACTGCTAGGTCGGGCACTATTCCTGCAGAGTCGTGGCCTTCTCTCGTGATAGATGCAAGCACGGCGATCGCCAGAGCCGCCAGTGCGAGCAGAATAGACATGAACGACCAGGTAAGTCCATAGCCCAACACCCAGTCCCCGGGCGGCCTCGGAAGGTTCAGCCAGATCTGAGCCCAGACCAGAAGAACAGCCGCAAGCAGCGCATCAGCGGTAACAAATATACTGAGTTTGCGAATACCCATTTTGGTTAGATCCTAGCCCTGTGTGTCATTACTATAGCGTGCTCAAAGATCAGGGGTCAATATGAATCAAGTAACAGTCTTCACTGGGTCGAATGCCGAGCTATCGTTGCCGGAGTTGCACGATATGGCTCTTTGTTACCTGGACGCGGGAGGGAGACTGGCTCCTCAATTCGAAGCAACGTCTAGACTGTATTGATAGACTTTATAGCCGTCGCTCAATGAGTTTCTTCTGCTCCTCAGCCAACCACCGAATTGCCTCCTCACTCGGGACCCACCCGAAGACCTCAAGCACCTTGATGGCTGTGTCCAACGCCATTTTGTCGGCAACAGCGGATAACTGCCCGACGGGTATGCTCCTTTGCTGCTCAATGGGCGTGCTTGATGGATTCACGTACTCACGAGCTAGAAACCATGGCCGAGTGAAGTCCTCGTACAACATGTAGTCATACGTATTGTGGAGTTGTATAGACAGAAAAGCAGTCGGGTCAAGGAGCCCACCCTGAGCCAGTCCCGCAGCAAAACGTAGTATCTCGGTCAGCTGGAATAGTATGTGGCCTCTTACGTGAAGATAGCCGGGGCGCTGTGCTGGTAAGGGTGAACGGCCTTGGAAGAGTATCTCACGCGGTATCCATGCTCCAGGTAAGCTCAAATAGTTAATCCATTGACCGCTACGATGTAATTGCCAAAACTCCTTCTGTCCCCATCCCACACTGACTTGACCCTCCAGCCATTTACCATTATAAGTTGCTTCCTCAGCACGGAAATACGGATATGGCCAACCCCTCAGTGACACGGCGGCACTATTCAAAGTGTCCTGCATTGCGCGGCGAGTAGGCAGCCTCTCGTCCTGATACTCAGTCGAGTGCATCTCAACACGCCAGTGGCCTCTTGATTTTATTTCGGCCAATAATTGTTCATTACTCATAGGCCTCTTCTTTCGTGCTCGTACTTAAGAGCATCTTCTTCTTGTGTTACCGGAAGAATGGCTACGAATCCCAGTTCTTGCAGGCGCTCAATTTCTCCAGCAACTCCTTTGCCTACTGCCAGCCCTATTAGTTCTCTCATATCTTCGTCAGATGAGACGGGTGCAGATTCGTTTTTGGCGTTGCTTCTATAGTAAATTGCGCCCCTTTTCAATCTCTCTCTGCCTCCTAATTGCTTCTGCTTGCGGCATATTGTAGGGACACTATCAAATTCGCGGACCTTGATTATGACAAACTTGTTCGTATCTAACGAAAATGACCCCGCTGTGAATTGGACCGAAGGAACAGCATAATCGTTAACCCATTGAGCGATGTCGTCTTGAGTAAATGAGGCGACTTGTTCATCAGTCATGGCATCCGGCTCCCAGACTCCCCTTCTGACCTCCTTCATGCCAACCACTATAACCCCGCCACTCCTTAGGTTGGACATGGCCATCATCGCCTTGGCAATCTCTATCTTGGTATTATCACTGCTCCAAGCCATAGCACCCTTGTATTCAAGGTAGCGCTCTTCTTTTCCATGTTGGATATAGAACTCTACGCCTGCCCCGTTTGCCATCTGTCTCTCCAGTTGATGATGATTGGCTTGGTAATTTTTCAGTCTGCGATCGAACGCAGCCAGATTGGTATACGATAGTTCATTGTACATCAGCACGGTCTCCTGCTCAAACTATCACAATTGTCATATGTCCAGTAACCTATGGGACCACAGTTTGACGCGACGTGACCTGGCAATTCTCGTATTTGTTCGATGGTACCCCCTACTTGTCGTTGGGGGCCTGTCAAGATATTGTGCTGGCCGGCGAAGTGGGTAGAACCGGACCACGGACCTTGGCAAGTGTCTTTTCGGTGTGCCGGCGGAGTTGTTAGCTAGATGTTTGGAGAAGAGCGGAATCAGGGTGGGAGACGGCCGTGGTGCGGGGCGGGCTGGGATTATGTGCTTTCGGTAAGGTGAGGGTTGGACGTATTGACAATTCCGCTTACGTAACCTATTGTATGTTGAAGGTGAGGGTGGTAGATGTCGACCAATATTTTCGACCTTGAGGCGGTTAGGGACCTTATTGTAGAGCAGCGCCCCCCCGCGGTGATTGTGTTGGACACGAGCATCCCCACGAGGAACCCTGATTTCGGCAAGTGGAACGCTTCTCTGGGCGAAGTCATATTTGTGTTGCCTACCATTGTCAATGTTGAATGGGAAGGTATCAAGAGGAGAAATAAGGAGAAGAAGGGGCTCGACCCAGCAAGCGAGGCTATTAGGGCCTATCGTGACCTGTGTAGGAAGGGTGTGATTCATCGTGGGATACACCTTGATGGAATTGGCTGGTTTGTGAGTGTTCCGTTTCCTCCGGACGACCGCGTGGCGCCAGCATTGAAACAGTGGGGAGTAGCCACCCGGGCGTATGGTTCACCGGATCTTATGTTTCTCTTACTCACGGCAGAGTTGGCAGACCTTTCAATCGCACCGGTGGTCCTTGCGACGAGAGACAACGGACTGTTCGGACTCGCATCTGGTAGTGGTATCCCGGCGTACTACTTCGAGTGTTTCCCGATGACTGATTTGGGGGCAACCCTTGCGAACGTACCGCCGCCAGCAGGCATTGACTTTAGACAACTCGTGTCGGACATACGGCAAGAAGCTGAGAAGAAGAAGACCATCAAGGTAGCCTTGGTTCTCGCGTCCAGAAGGGAGATCCCTAGGTCATTCGGGCGGGATTTTGAGCAATGGTTAGAAGACAGCCCGCTTCCCGAGTCTCCGCTGCTGTTCGCAGAGGGTACAGGCACCGTCGACGGAGCCAAGGCGTTCTCCTGGGGTCTGTCGTACAGCGAGTGGGACTACCCATTTATATATCCCGCCGGGGGCGACGAATCGGACCCCCGACCAGAGTTCTTGGCACAAGCGTACGTTGACTTCGGCGCGCGTGAGGGTGAGGTCTCCAATGAGAGCAGAAAAGCCTTGGAAGATGCGCTGGAAACGCTGACATTCCCGCTTGCCGGCTGGCTGGGTATGCCGACTATTCTCGGTCCGGAATCGATAATCAAGTTCTTCTTGTATATCACCTATCTCGAGGAATCGCTCTCCTCAAAAGGTGGGAGTGAAGATGATGTGAAGGGCGAGTTTGCCGAAGAATACCAAGCAGCTTCGAACCTTGCGGATTTCGGTTCGGAAATAGTCTTCTGGAGATTGGGACTTGAGCCTGAACAGAATAAAGTTGGTGATTCACTCAGGAAACTACTTGTGGCGCTGACAGCTAGCTGGAGCATAGGCGAGAGAGTAACGATAGAGGTGGCCGTTTAGGGGGTTGCGTGATGAAACATAGGCTGTCGGGTGGACAACAGGCCGTTTTGGAGGCAATCAGATGCGAGATTGCCTCAGGGAAATCCGTCAAAGAGGCCGTCCGAAAGGTGATGACGAGTAAGCAGTTTAACCACATGACAGTGAAACGAGTCGCTCAGAAATTGGTTGCCATCCCCGAATTGTTGAGCGATGATTAGCGATGCGAGGTGAGTTCATGACAACTAGAAGGCAAGAGATCAAGGCTGTAGCTCTAGAGATACTGAAATCTAATCCCGCTGGTGTACACTATTCGGAGCTTGTGAGAAGGATTCAGGAAAAATGTCCTCATATACCTGTTAATACTATACACGGTAATGTCTGGAATCTTGAGGTTCGATACCCGAACGAGGTGTATAAGCCGGCAAAGGGCGTGTTTCGACACGTGACCTTTGCAGAGTCGGGGCTAAGGGAGGATAGCACAGGAAAGGGCCTTGGCAAGCACGGGAAAGCGCCAGAGGAGGCGTTCTATCAGCCTTTTGCGGACTGGCTCGTTAGCGAATCAGAAGACTGCACTAAGGCGGTGGCTCTAGGGAGGAACAAGTTCAGGGACAAGTGGGGAACGCCCGATGTCATTGGCAAGCGAGAGTCTTTACCAAGCGACATCATAAAGGCTCCGACTGAGATAGTGTCTGCCGAAATCAAGGCGGATGCAAGGGACCTAATTACCGCATTTGGCCAGGCGTGTTCGTACAGGCTATTTAGTCACAAGTCCTATATCGTGGTACCGAGGAATTCATCGCCGGATGACATATTAAGGATTGACGCGTTGTGCATGATCTTCGGGATAGGGTTAGTTCTATTCGAAAGTAGGACTCCGAGCAATCCAGAATTTCAGATTGAAGTCAGGCCGTTCAGGCAAGAACCGGACATGTTCTATGTCAATAAGTATCTGAAGCTAATCGAGAGAGAATTGTTTGGGTGAGGGGGCGTGATTGGTGGGGGCGCGGCGTCTATTGGCAGATTATTGGCAAAATGTTGGCAAGCATGAGGTTGACCGCTTGATGTGGTAACAATCTGGGTGAGTGTTCAGTTTACAGTTGATGGGCCTCAATTAGTTAGAAACAGGGCCTCCAAGGCCAATTCTGAGAGCTAGGCTCTCCAATAACAGATCTCGTTTAAGCGAAAATCCTTTGCATCCCAATGTAACACCCGCCCCACAGAATCTTGTACGCGATGACTGGTTGCCACGTGCTTGCCATCTGTTGTAAGATGCTTCATAATTTGAGATGTCGCGTTTGGCCAAGTTGAGGAGGGCCTAGAGACAATAATATCACTGACGAGGTCACCGGCGCGAATTCTTTTCCAAACATTGAATTTGCGGAACATTGAATTCAGAACCGGGCGAGATACCTCTACTGTTTTTATTCTGGACATAGAAGGCTCTCAGGGGGGGTAATAGAAAGTATGCAAAGAGAATTGGCAGATTTGTTAACAGCGTATTTAATGGGCTGGAAAAACGTTCGCGATTGTGCTGAGTGGCTCTCGGGCATTGATTGGGACACCAATCCAGACCGACGTACGCGGCAGCTGGTAGGTGGCATCGAACTGCTCACCACGGAAGTGTTGGAAGGGTTACGGCCCGAAGCTGAGTTCTGGCAGGAAGCTGCCAAATTCGTTGCTAGCGAGACTGGCTTGATATACGGCCAACCTTTGTCCATGATGGAATTGCAGCGTGCCGATTCGTCCAACAATAGAAACAGCCCGACGGTGGAAATTACCGTCGGGGCGGGGGCGGTGGTTGCGGAGTCACAGTCCTGGAGTATATCACCTCTACTGGTGTCTGAGTAGCGAATCGGTCATCTACATATATTCTGAACCAATAAACGCCAGGCATCTCTAGCTTCATGTTCAATTTGGAGATGATGTTTGCACCTCGGTTTCCACCCTCAAAATGGGCACTTAAGATGATGGGTTCAATCTTAAGTCCAGAAGGTAGCTCAGGCTCAATTTTAATTGGGTGACTTCCCTTGGCCTCACCCGACTTGAAACTCAGCACCATGAACCAATTTAAGGCAGTGGGAGGCATTTCTTCGGGGGCCGTTGGTCCAGATGCAGAGACATACATTCGGTCTACGATACGGATAAGAGATAGAACTCCAGACTTATCTTCTATCACCTGCTCGCAAAATACCGCTAGTGTCACAAAGGGCCCTGTCTCAAAGCCCATCTATCACCTCCAAGCTATAAGAGACTCGAGTGTTTTCTTTGAGAATTATACCACGAGGAAATGGAATCTGCCTATTACCTTGGTGCAGTGTTCTTCGTATTACACAATGTGACGATTTGTTACCGCCACAGCCAATATCCCCCTCAGTTATCATGTTACAATAACCCTTGAAAAATGGTCTTTGATAGCAGTGTATAACCCAGCCAGACCGCTGGGAGAAGCTAATGAGGAGGCGGCTGACTAATCAATGACAAAAGAAGAAGCCAAAAAGAAAATCACGGAACTAGTCGAGAAGTATAGGAGACTCGACGATAGAGAGATTAAGTCCTACAACGAAGCCAACACGCGCCGCAACTTCATTGAGTTGCTGTTCGCAGAGTTGGGCTGGTCTGTCTATGATAGAGAAGAGGTTTCTGAAGAAGAAAGAGCCTCCAAAGGGCGCGTAGATTATGCCTTCAAGCTCAATGGAATATCCCAGTTCTACTTGGAGGCCAAAGCACTCAAAGAGAACCTGAACAAGGAAGAATACATTCAACAGGCAGTAGAGTATGCCTACAACAAGGGAGTTACTTGGGCGATTCTGTCTAACTTTGAATCGATACACGTGTATGCGGCGCAAACCAACAAACTCTGTCTGAATTTGCAGGCCGCGAACTACGTGGGAAGGTTTGATGACCTTTGGCTACTGTCGAGAGAATCATTTGAAGCTAACCTAATAGGAGAATGGGGAGTAACGTATGGGCATCTGCCAGAAAAACAAAGGATTGAGGATAAGCTATTCCAACAACTGAAACAGTGGCGAGATGCCTTGTTCAAGCAGATACATCATTACAACAGACAACTAGCCCACAGTGAGACTAATGAGGTAATACAACGGTTCTTTAACCGTCTTATCTTTATCCGCAACTGTGAAGATAGGAAGATAGAGAACAATAAACTCAGAGCGATGCTAAATGAATGGAGAACCAGTGGTTGCAAAGGAGAGCTTATTGAAAAGCTGCAGCAAGTTTTCCATTACTTCGCCGATCCTTATGACAG
Source organism: Dehalococcoidia bacterium (assembly GCA_046483735.1). Taxonomy (GTDB): domain Bacteria; phylum Chloroflexota; class Dehalococcoidia; order GIF9; family AB-539-J10; genus RBG-13-51-36. The sequence goes on along the minus strand of JAWOCP010000059.1, from coordinate 1,420 downwards.
CGACCTATTCGCGCCACACCTCACTGATAGCATCTATATAGAGAGTGCAACAGTAGAAGACATAATCAACGGGCTATACAAGGTGCCCGGCAGTATAGCCAATTACGACTTTTCTATCATGGAACCGGATGTGCTCGGTTCGGTTTATGAGCAATATCTGGGTTATGTTACTTCCTTAAGAAAGAAGGATTTTGAGGAACAGCAACAGGTTACTAGGAAACACCGCAAAGAACAGGGCATTTACTATACTCCCACCTTTGTAACTGATTATATCGTCAGGGAAACCGTGGGTCACTATCTAAGAGACCATACCCATAATGAAATCCTGAATATGAAAATCCTCGACCCTGCTTGTGGTTCGGGGTCTTTCCTTATTCGCGCATTTGACGAGCTACTAAACTACCATGCTGGCGTGCGCAGCAAGCCAGTCGTAGAATTTGACCAGCACGAACGCTTGCAAGTCCTTCTGTCCAACATATTTGGCGTTGACCTGGATAAGCAAGCGGTCGAAATCGCCCGCTTAAACCTCTTGCTTCGTACTTTGACGGAACGCGGTGAGTTGGAAATGCTGGAGAATAACATTCAGCGTGGAAACTCACTAATTTGCGGCACTGAGGAAGAACTTAAGAATTATTTTGGCAAGAACTGGAAGGATAAAGAGCCCTTTAACTGGGAAGACAAATTCCCAGATATTATGGCCAACGGCGGTTTTGATGTGGTGATTGGCAATCCACCGTGGGTTTCGCTAAGTGGTAAACATAAAAGCCTGGATTTATCTCAGCAAGAACTACACTACCTCTCTGATACCTTTCATAGCAGCACGTATGCGCCCAATCTCTACGAGGTTTTCATTTGGCGCGCATTGAAATTACTTAAAGACGATGGCATATTTAGCTTCATTGTTCCAGACAGGCTTGCGTCGAATCAGCAATTTACAAAACTTCGTGAACACATTTTGCAGAACTTCACAGTTGAGCATCTCCTGTTTAGGTATCCTTTTCCTGGAGTAATTGCTGACACCATGATTCTCGTTATAAGGAAAGCGGAACCAAAAGATAACAGTATTGAGATCATTGATTATCCTAGCCGGAAAGTTACAACAATACCGCAGAGAACCTTCTCATCGTCTTCTGACCATTCGCTTTTCTTTGTCGATAGTAAACTGGCGGAAGTCTTCCGCAAAATATTGAACAACAAAGACGTAAGAAATCTAAGTGCGATTGCCAAATTGGAATGCACCCCGTTTTATCTGGAGAGTTGAATAAGGTATAGTCAGGCCACTGGAAAGGAAATCAGTGGCATGAACCGGAAAATCTGGTCAACCGAGGAAAAGACGGCCATCGTCGTGGAGATGATCAAGGGAGATGAATCGATGGCCGCCATCTGTACCCGCCATGGGGTGAGTGCATCTCAGGCCTAT
>JAWOCP010000173.1:0-16638 GCA_046483735.1 Dehalococcoidia bacterium | reverse complement strand
GACTAGCTCTTTTCAATATTGTCAAGAATGGAAGCGCAAATGTTTGCCAGATTGTCAGGGATGCATCCATGCCCCTAGTCCGGGAATATGCTCGCGATATAGCGCTGGGATCTCTGGTTATCGCCGTCTGTCTGGGAATCCTCCTGATCCTGACGTTACTCTAGGATAGAGAAGTCCCTTCGTGCTGAAATCAACTGTGGGAGAATTCTATAAGCCCTCCATAATCATCCGTCAATATTACGCTTACTTGTACTCTTGCATAGTCACCCACAGACCGGCGACAGATGAATTCGACAGGCTTTTCAACCCATGGCTGGAGAAAGGCGTTGGCAAAATGTTTGCAGAAAATGATGACTCAGATAGCGCGCCTAGAGGGATTCGAACCCACGACCCCCGGTTCCGAAGACCGGTGCTCTTGTCCGCTGAGCTATAGGCGCAAAAATAAATTGGGGTGAACGGTGGGATTTGAACCCACGATCTCCAGGGCCACAACCTGGCGCCTTAACCACTGGGCTACGCTCACCACAAGCACAAGTATTATACTTCACAATGGCCGCCGCTTTCAACACGAATGAGGAACGAGGCCGGAGCCGGGACGGTTACATCGTGCCGGGCAATACCCATGATAGAGAAAGGTGATACATAACAAGAGTCTCGAGCAAATGGGCAGAGCTTGCGGGACACGAATCGATTGACCGGAGCCGAAATGCTCTCCGGTCATCCGATGTCTTTACCCAACAATAAGCCCTCCGGGCTCCACGTTAAGCCGTTACCCACGAAAAACACACTTTTTCCCCCGGGCCCCAGATTTACCAATGGGCACTCCGGGCCCTATGAAGAAGAGCAAAGCAAGTTCCTTATGAGGTACTACGAAAAATAGCCAACAAGCGCTATCACCCCCCACAATATCAGGATGATGCCGACCAGATAATTGAGGATCTTTGGAAAAATCAGCACCACGATGCCGAAGATGAGGCTAAGTATTCCCCCAATCAGGCCCAGATTGCCATGTGTTATGATGCCCATAGACTATCGCCTCCTGTAATTGAATTACTTCAATATGCCACGAAAACAGGTATTTCTGCAATAGGTAACAAGTACCTACCCACCCTGTCAAAAATGGCTTTGCCCCGATTCGCCCGGGAGGAACTTGAAGTTGACTATGTCTCCAAGTAAAATAGCAGATACCATGATTGGCTTTGAGCTCCTGAAGAGAATATCTCGCGCGTCCCCGTCTAAAATAGTATTTTTGGTGCTGGACGGAGTGGGCGGCCTGCCTCATCCTGAAACCGGTAAGACAGAACTGGAATCAGCCAGAAAGCCCAACCTAAATCGCATAGCCAGGGAATCCCTTTGCGGGCTCATTGACCTTATCGGCCCGGGAATTACGCCGGGCAGTGCGCCGGGGCATCTGGCGATTTTCGGCTACGACCCTGTCGAATATGATGTGGGGCGGGGAGTTGTGGAGGCCCTGGGAATAGACCTGGAGCTAAGCCCGGGGGATATCGCGGCCAGGGGTAATTTCTGCACTGTTGATGACAAGGGAATCATCATCGACAGGAGGGCAGGACGGATTTCTACAGTGAAGAGCACTGAGTTGTGTCGCTTATTGAACAGTATAACCATAGATGGAGCTGAGATCTCCGTGATCCCCGTGAGAGAACACAGATTTGTCCTCATCCTGCGAGGCGAAGCTTTGTCCCCTGAGCTGGCAGATTCCGACCCCCAGCGAGCGGGACTCGCCCCCAAGAAGATAGGGGCGTTATCACCACGAGCACAGAGAACAGCGGAAATTGCCAACGAATTCGTGTCGCAAGCAAGCAGCCGACTGAAGAACGAAGCTTCTGCCAACATGGTGCTCATGCGCGGCTTCTCCCGCCGCCCCGATATTCCTTCCCTACCTGAAATCTACAAGCTTAAGCCGGCAGCCATCGCCGCATATCCTATGTATCGAGGCCTGGCCAGGCTGGTGGGAATGGAAGTGCTGCCAACTGGCGAAAGCATAGTGGACCAGGTGGAGACCTTGCGCCGGCATTACCGCGACTACGATTTCTTATTCATCCATTTTAAGAGTACGGATTCCAGAGGGGAGGATGGCAACTTCGAGGCCAAAGTCAAGGCCATCGAGGAACTTGATAATGCACTCCCCGGGTTGCTCAGCTTAGACCCTGAAGTATTGATTGTCACCGGAGACCACTCTACCCCGGCAACACTAGCCATGCACAGCTGGCATCCAGTCCCCTTCATGCTCAGGTCCAAATGGTGCCGTTCGGATAATGTCGTTGAGTTCTCAGAACGAGCTTGTCTGGCCGGCGGCATGGGACGTTTCCCGGCTACAGAAATCATGCCTTTAGCTATGGCTAATGCCCTGAAACTGGATAAGTTTGGCGCCTAAAGAAAAGCAAAAATCAAAGGTCAAACATCAAAATTACAATTCAAAATACAAAGACTTTTAACTTCTGATCTGTCATTTTGAATTTTTTGCTTTTTCCATTTCGAACAGGTTTGTCCGGTATTCCCTAGCCCGGCTCAGTTTTCTTGCTTGGGCTGGGCCGTTTCCACCAGGCCAGCCTGCTCCAGCGCTTCCATAAGGCGAGCAGCTCTAGGATAACCAATACGAAGACGGCGCTGCAAAAAAGAAGCAGAGACATGTTTGTGTTCTCGCGCCAGGTGCTTCGCCTCTTCCAGCAGAGGGTCGGGGGCGGCGCTTACCCTTCCACCCGAGAGGCGTTCAGGCACTTCATCAAAGTCGACGCGGCTCATCTCAATCTGCCCCTGGTTGCCCCAAAAGTATACCAGTCTCTGGATCTCGGCATCGGAAACCAGATTACCCTGAAGGCGTCTAGGCTTGCCAGTCTCCGTAGCCATATAGAGCATATCGCCCCTGCCCAGCAGCTTCTCCGCGCCCACCAGGTCGAGGATAGTCCTGGAATCCACCTGAGAGGTGACGGCGAAACTAATGCGGGTAGGGAAGTTGGCTTTGATAAGCCCGGTAACCACGTCCACTGAAGGTCGTTGCGTAGCTACAACGAGATGAATGCCCGTAGCCCGGGCTAACTGAGCCAGTCGACACAGCGTGTGTTCCACTTCGTCGAAGGCTGTCATCATCAAGTCAGCCAGCTCGTCAATGATGAGGACCAAATACGGCAACTGTTCGCCAGGCGGGCGGTCTTTATTATAGCCCTCGATATTTCGCGCTCCCGCCTGAGCAAATTGACGGTAGCGACTATCCATTTCCTGATTGAGCCACCTTAGAGCTTTTACCGCCTTATCAGAATCCACGACCACGGGGGCAAGCAGATGAGGCAATCCATTAAAAGTCACCAACTCCACCCTCTTGGGGTCAATCATAATGAACTGGACATCATCGGGGCTGTTATGCACAAGCAAGCAGCAAATAATCGAATTGAGACAAACAGTTTTACCACTGCCCGTGGCTCCGGCAATAAGCAGATGCGGCATCCTGGTCAGGTCTCCTGCCGCCGCCTCACCGCCAGCGCCTTTCCCCAAAGCGATGGCCAGCTTTGAGCGGGCTTGAATTCTCTGAAAAGCGGCCGTCTCTATCACACTGCGCAGGGCAACTGAGCCAAATACAGTATTAGGAACCTCAATGCCCACCACCGGTTTACCGGGCACAGGAGCTTCAATCCTGATGCTGGGGGCAGCAAGGGCCAAAGCTAAGTCACTGGCCAGAGACGTAATACGCTCTACCCTTACCCTGGTTCTCGATACTTCCTCCATCCTCGTTTCATAGCTGCCGTCCCTCCCCCTCTCTCTTATCTCCTTGTATTTCTTGTCCCACCCGGGCTCAACACCAAATTGTGTCACGGTAGGGCCCATATTTACCTGCACAACCCTAGCTTCTACACCATAGCTACCCAGAGCTTCCTCAATTAATCGGGCGCGTTGGTCAATATCCTCCTTGTCTAATTTCACCTCGACCGGCTTATCCAGGATGTCAATCGGTGGCAGCTGCCACCCCCCGGGGGTGAGAATCGGTTCGTATTGAGACCGCCAGGCAGGAGGAGCAAGCAGCGGAGCAGTCCCGACTTGTCGGGACTCCGCTTCACTAGTTGTTCCTCCTTCAGAGGAGATAATTCCGGGAGCGACGGCTTCGAGGGGGGTAGGCCCGTCTGCCAGGCCCTGACGAGCAGGCTGAGAAGGAATCATTCTGGGACGAGGACGAACAAGTCTGGCCATGACACGCCAGCTATGTTTGACAGCACTCCAGGACTTGCCGGGAATGATGAGAATAATACCCAGCAGAACAAGCCCGGCTACTCCAAGTGCTCCCACAGCGTCAGGAGCACCTATTATGCTCTGCCCAATTCTGCCTCCCAAGGCGAAAAAGGCAAGAATTCCCCATACCGCCAACGCCAGACTGATGCTTCCCAGCACCCAATGCCACCTGTGCTTCACAATAGAGAACTGCCTCCGCCACGCCATCCAGACTAACGAGCCCAAAGCGATGGCCACGATTATTAATCCCCAGCCAAATAATGCGAATATGCCTGCCCATAACACATAGAGCAAGACTACGATTACGACAATTAAGATAAGCCTCCGTACCACCGGTGAAGCGACGAAGCTGAGGAATCGCTTGCCTGCTGGTCGGCTTTCTTTGGCTTTCCGCCTCGGCTTAGACCTGCTTCTTGCATTGGACACGGGTCAGCCCCTATCTCGCCGGCTACTGCCGGGTTCTCCCCACTTCCACAACCACAGGGATGATGATGGGACGACGATGAATTCGCTCATAGAAGAATCTGCCCAGGGAATCTTTTACTCTGCTATCAATGTAAGTTGGTTCGCTCAGGCGTTTTCTATCATGGTCCAAGGCAGCTAGCACCACGTCTTGGCCTGTCTCAACCAACTTCTGTTCTTCCCCAGCATCCACAAAGCCTCGTGTTATGATGCGCGGTCTGCCAGTTAGATTGCCACTTCCAGCGTCAATGGCGATGGTTACCACAACAACGCCGTCTCGCGAAAGTGATTTACGATCCTGAAGCACCACATCATCCAGTTCGCCCGTTATCAGGCCGTCCACGTAGACAACGCCGGCCCGGACTTTGCCAACAACCTTTCCTGAATCTTGCCCGAGCTCCAGAACATCACCGTTCTCAAGGACAAAGATGTTGCTCCTGGGTATACCCATACTTTGAGCTAAATCGGCATGCAAGCTCAAATGGCGATATTCGCCATGAATAGGAACAAAGAATTTAGGCTTGACTAAACTGAGCAGAAGCTTCAACTCTTCCCGACTGCCATGCCCGTGGACATGAACCTGGGCCAGCTTGTCATAAATCACATGAGCACCCTGGCGGAAAAGACTATCGGTAGTCTTGCTGACCAATGTCTCATTGCCAGGAATAGAAGTTGCTGAAATCACCACTGTATCGCCGGGGATTATCTGAACTTGACTACGGGGGTCTCTGTTGGCCATACGCACCAGGGCCGAGGTGGGTTCACCCTGACTTCCCGTGCTCAATATGATGACTCGATGGTGAGGCAAGGTCCTGAGTTCGTCCAGACGACAAAGAACACCGGCGGGGGCCGTAAGATAACCTGTTTTCAACGCCATGTTCACTATTTCCTTCATACTTCGGCCAGTGATGAATACACGGCGATCACGTTTAACAGCAACATCAAGCACTTGCTGAATACGAGATACAAGAGAGGCAAAGGTCGTTACGATTACTCTCCCCTTTGCCTCGCCAATAATCCTGTCTAAGGTATCGCTAACCACCTGCTCGGAGGGCGTATATCCAGGAAGCTCAACATAAGTGGAGTCGGAAAAAAGAAGCAGAACATCCTTTACCCCTAGTGCGGCGAGTTGGCTGAAGTTAGTGGGCTCGCCGACCACCGGGGTATAATCGAGCTTGAAATCACCACTGTGCACTACAATGCCCTGTGGCGTATGAATCATTAGCCCGATAGAATCAGGAATACTATGACAAACAGAGAAAAACTCTATGGTGAAATTTCCTAGCGTGACCCTGCTCCCCGGCGTAACTTCATTCAGGCTTGCGTTAGTCCTCACCCCCCGTTGTTTGAGCTCCACGGAAATCAGCTCCCGGGTGAACTTGGTAGCATAAACGGGAAGAGCGAGACGAGATAAAATGTAAGGCAGTGCCCCAATATGGTCTTCGTGTCCGTGAGTAATCACCATTCCTCTTAGATGTTGCTGTTTCTCCAGAAGGTAGCTGATATCTGGAATAAGTAAGTCCACCCCCGGCATCTCGTCGCTGGGGAACATAAGCCCGGCGTCAATGACAATGATGTCACTGCCATATTCCAAGGCCATCATGTTCTTACCGATCTCGCCTAATCCGCCGAGAGGGACGACTCTCAATTTATGTGCTGACATGGTTTTTCCCCTTCATTATCATTCAAGACATGATTCTAGAACAAGCTCAATTGTCCCGATGAAATCGGGGCTGCATCTTGAGTTAATTCTTTAGCCTGAGCTAATATCTGTGGAATCCTGAGCATATCCGTTTCAATAGTCCGTCGCAGAGAACCCTGATGGAGAGCCGCCGCAGGATGATACATGGGATAATAAATGACGTCATTCAACTTCCGGGGCTTTCCGTGAACTTTGCCTATGCTCTCATTGGGGAAGTACCGCGATAGAGAGTAACGCCCCAGAGTAACAATCATTTGCGGCTGGATCAGCTCTATTTGACGGTCAAGCCATTTGCCGCAAGCTTGTATTTCCACCGGCAGCGGCTCGCGGTTCTGAGGAGGACGGCACTTAATCACATTGGCAATATAGACTTCCTCCCGTCGTAAGCCAATTGAGGCTAAGAGTTGGTCCAGGAATTGCCCGGCTGGCCCGACAAAAGGACGCCCCTGCTGGTCTTCATGCCACCCGGGTGCCTCACCAATGAAAAGTAAGTCCGCATCCTCAGCCCCCTCACCAGGCACCACCTTAGTGCGATACTTAGCCAGCTCACAATCCTGGCAAGCTATGATTTCATCATACAGTTGGGCTAAAGCTGACATCTAGTTCGATGGTAGCATATCTACCTTTGTCGGTCAATTTGGGCTTCTACTGGGCCAGGACTGTGCAGCTTACTCATCCTCTTCTTCGTCCTCATCCTGCTCCCAAATGGGCTCGGTGAACTGGTCAATAAATTCCGCCGTAACCCTCTTCGCTATTCTGTCCATCTCCTCATCTACTCGCGCAGCGAGATGGCCAAGCTCGGTCAGGTCGAGTGTTATTCCTAACATTCTGGTCAGGATACCGAGCACAGCCAGGGAGGCTTTGGGATTTGCTATTTGCGTCGCATATGCCGGCACTTCGCCCAGCAAGCAGACGCCTTCCATCCCCCTTTCCTTGGCCATTCCCAATATCAATCCATTCAGCCCAGCGATGCGCAGGTTACCTCTGAGAACCACATCATGTTTGCTTAACTCGTCAACTAAGTCGGGAGTTGTAGCTACTCCCCAAACCTTCATCTCTTCACTATGGTGGACGCGTGTTACCGCAGCAGCACAACTATATATTCTTGCCACCTTAAGCCTTTGTGCCACATCCAGAACACGGTTGACTAGCTCATATCCTTTGAAAACAGGTTGTTCCTCACCAATAAAAATCACCAGGCCCTTATCTGCCTTATCAGACTGCCAGTAATAGAACTTGCTCTCAGGAAAACGAGGGCTTTCGACCACATTGTCTTTCACTGTGACACCCACCGGCTCAAAGAAGGTTATAGGGTCTATCTCTCCTATTTCCACAGCGTTCAGCTTCTCCGCAAGGTACTTCGCTGCTGTTAGGGAAACGTCGCCAATGCCAGGCCAGGAGGCGAGCATGAAACAACTCTCAGGGCTTGGTTGCTCATAGAGCTTTATTACGTCTTTCATATGTATCTCAGCTTCCTTTTGTCGCCACTGATACACGAGGGCAATACAAAGAAGGAGTTTGCAGAATCCCACCAACCCATCTTACTTCCTGCCCTATGCCGAGAAGCTCCTCTAATACTCGATACACATTGCCAGCGATCATAGTGTCCTTCACCCGACCCGCTATCTCGCCATTCTCAACCTTGTAGCCCAGCAAAACGTTGCCACCGAAATCACCGCTCAGAAGATTACCCTGCTCGGCACCCATAACCTGCTCCACGATTAACCCTTCTTTCATATCCTCCACCATAGTCTGGAAAGGGACATTGCCTCCGCCCACAATCAGAGAGCTTATCGCTGTCCTGGGAAAACCACTACCCACTCGCCTGCCATTGCCGGTGCTGTGAGTGCCAGCCAAAGCTGCTGTCTGCAAATCGTAAAGGAAATTTGTCACTACTCCATTTGCAGCGAGCGGTAGACGTTCACCGCGCACCCCTTCATCATCAAAAGGATAACTCCCTACTCCGTAAGCTATGGTAGCATCATCCCACAAGCTCAACCTTTTGTCAAAAACCTGGTGCCCCAGTTTGTCCTTTAATGGCGAGGCCCCTTCAACGACTGTCTTGCCATTGAAAGCCAGCACAATAGGACTTATTAAGACGCTGGCCACTCCATGAGGCGTAAAAATCACCGGCAGCACCTTGGCAGACACGGCAGCTTTTTCCTTAGCCATCTCCAGTTGTCTTATCACCCTGTCAGCCAGGGCATCGACCCCGACATAATCGGGGCGACACGAGCTTTCGCTATCACCCACAAAGAGCATATCTGTATCCCGAACAAGAATGCCTTCCAGGCTAATGGCGAAGAAGCTCTTGTCATACCTTCCTCCACCGCCTTGAGAATTGATTACGGAGATGGAGCTTGTCCCTCTGGTGACTTCAACATCGCAAAGGATATCGAAAGTATTACCCCTGACCTTGGCTATAAGCTCTCTCCCGATTTCAACCATTGTCTCCATATTCATCTCTTCCACGTCGGAATCGAAGATACGCACTTCAGAGTAATCCTGGGAAGAAGGAAACTGAAAATTGGCTGGACCGCCAAATTGAGACGTTTCCACAGCCATGTCAACCAGATTCTCTAACCCATCTTCACCACTAGCTGTGGCAAAGCCAATTCTGCCTTCTCGGAAAATCCGCAAGGCAACGCTGGTGCTCTCCTTGCTCTGCACCTGTTTCAATTCATTAGCTTCAAATTGTATTGGCATCGACCGAGAGGATAGCAAAAAGACTTCAGCTTCCTCCGCAACGCTCCCAGTAGAGCGCAGAAGTTCCGAAAGATATTCCTTCTTAGGTTCCAATTTCCTAACAGCTAAATAATATGTGACCTCAGAGATAGAAAGGCAAAATTACAGTCCGAAAGGCAAGAACACTGCACTTGCTCCCTCGCAAAGCCACTCCTTGAATTCCTCTTAAGAATTTGCGTTGCCACATTGTCTCACGTATTGGTGAAGTCCCAATGTCCGCACAGAACTACTGGCGTAAAGGCCGTCCTTAGAGCGTCCATTTTAGACCGTCGCCAACTCATTTTCAAGTTCGTTAGCCTGTTCGCCTACAGCCGCCATCTTTTCACAGTATCCGGTTCCAGCCAGATGCCCGGAGGTATCCCCGCTACTTTCGGTTCCTTCGCCAGACACCGCTCCAGCAAGTTGCCGGTGCGGATGGCGATGATGAGCAGTAAAGGTCCCCGGCGTGGCAGTGAGATTGCGTCAGGATTTGTACGGTTGAGCATAATTTGCGTTACTTTTGCCGTTGCAGTATCATGAATTAGATGGAAGCCACCGCGCTGCTAGAAAAGAGTAGCACTTATCTGCCTGATGACAAGATAGCCTTGATTAAGGCGGCTTACGAATTCGCTTCGCGAGCTCACGAGGGGCAAACGCGCAAGACCGGGGAGCCTTACTTGGAACACCCTCTAAATACAGCAATGTTCCTGGCCGAGTTTCATCTCGATGCCGAAACCATCGCTGCCGCCTTGTTGCACGATGTCCCCGAAGATTGTGGCATTTCGTTAGACGAAATCAAGGCCAACTTCGGTTTGGAAGTAGTGAAACTTGTTGATGGAGTTACAAAACTTAACAAGCTCACGAATCGTAGTCGAACGGCAGAAGCAAAGTCGAAGGTTCAGGCGGACAACCTGCGCAAAATGCTTCTGGCTACGGCTGAAGACCTGCGTGTGGTTCTCATCAAATTGGCCGACAGGTTACATAACATGCGTACGCTGGGGGCTTTGCCCGCGGAAAAGCGGCGTGCCATCGCTCAAGAGACCCTGGAGATATATGCTCCCCTGGCGCACCGGCTAGGCGTGAGGAAGGCGAAATGGCAGTTAGAGGACCTAGCTTTTCGCTATCTGGAGCCACGTTTATACCATCGCATTGCTCGCTTGGTAGCTGGCAAGCGGGCTGAGAGGGAAGGCTTCATCACGGAGGTCAGTCAGAGACTGCACCAGGAACTAGCTAAGGCCGGTATAGAGGCCAAGGTTTACGGGCGGCCAAAACATATTTACAGCATATATCAGAAGATGGGGAAATACGATGCGCAAGGCAAGGATTTTGGCGATATCCATGACCTCTTCGCGGTACGAGTATTGGTAGACTCAGTTCCAGATTGTTACAAAGCATTAGGGGTAGTTCACAATCTTTGGCGTCCTGTACCGGAGGAGTTCGACGATTTTATTGCTAACCCCAAGGATAATGGCTATCAAGCGTTGCATACTACGGTAATGTGTCAAGGTACAACACCACTGGAAATACAAATTCGGACCCATGAAATGCATCATGTCAACGAATATGGGGTGGCGGCTCACTGGCTGTACAAAGAAGGAAAAGCAGGCGAGCATTCTGACGATGAAATAAAGTGGCTCCAGCAGTTTGGTGCTTGGAGGGATGAGCTCGATGGCGAGGACCTCCTGGAATCCATTAAGACCGATGTTCTGGTAGACCGAGTGTTTGTCTATACTCCTAAAGGAGAGATAAAGGAGTTGCCCAGGGGTGCCACTCCCCTAGATTTTGCCTTCCAAATTCATACGGACCTGGGCTACAGATGTATTGGTGCGAAAGTGAATGGAAAGCTTGAACCATTGAACTACACTCTTAAGAACGGTGACGTGGTGGAAATCATGGCCAGCAAAGTAGCTAAAGGTCCGAGTCTGGACTGGCTTAATGCTGATCTTGGTTATGTTAAGACGTCTCACGCACGGAGCAAGACTCGTCAATGGTTCAACAAGCAGGAACGAAGCCAGTGCGTTGAAACCGGGAAGCAGATTTGGGATAGGGAACTTAAGAAGCTGGTCGTTGGTTTGCCCGGTGCTGACAAAGTGGCGCGTCTGCTTGACTATGCCGACGCAGATGACCTTTTTGCTGCCCTGGGCAGCGGCAGTATCAATGCTTCTCAAATAGCGCTTAGATTAAGTGGAGACCTCGAGCCCACTGAAGAGGGGGTTGAAGTTCTGCCCCGGCGCAAGCTCAGCCCGGTGGGCATCAACGTATTGGGGGTCGGTGACTTGCTTACTCGGTTGGCTAATTGCTGTCATCCGGTGCCTGGTGATAGGATTATCGGTTATATTACGCAAGGCCGGGGTATCACTGTGCACCGCAACGATTGCCTTAACATTATCAACGAAGAGGATAGAGAAAGATTAATCAAGGTAGAATGGGGTGAAGTGGCAGAGGTTTATCCGGTGACGATTCAGGTTGATGCCTGGGACAGAGTTGGTCTTGTTAGGGATATTAGTGCTATTATAGCCGAGGCGGGAGTGAACCTTACCGAGGTAAATATGAGCAATCACCAACATGATAGCACCTCACTGTATCTTACCATGGAAGTGAAAAACGGTGTCCAGTTAAGTAAAATAATGTCCAGAATCTATTCGGTATGGAACGTAGTAAGTGTTACAAGAAAGGGGGAATAAGTGTCAAGTAATACGAGGGGCAATAAAGCGGCCAGAGCAGCAGAGAGAAAACGGCTACGGAACCGCTTGGTACACCGTAGTGTCAGGACTCACGTAGTCAAAGCAAAAAGCGCGCTCGATGCCGGCGAAGAATCGGCATATCAGAAGGCCATGATGGCCATGAGTAGCGTAGATAAAGCCGTTAGTAAAGGGATTATTCCCAAGAACAAAGGTGCCAGACTTAAGTCCTTCCTGATGAACAAATTAGACAAAGAGCAGGGAGCAAGTAGCTAATAACCGGTGGCTATGAAGTCGCTTTCGGTGAAGCAGGAACGGATTATTAACTTCGTCACCGACTTCTTGCATGACAAGGGTCACCCATTCATACTATGCCAGACAACGTCGAGATTCAGGGGCGGGTGGCAGCTGTGGTTCGGCGTGTTCCATAGCTTGGGAAATGCTACATGACAAAGGAAATCTTCGAGAAACAGTGCAGATTTTCTGACCTTTGTATTTCGGTTTAGTGCGATGTTATCCCAATTTCAAGCGGTAGGGCGAGCTCTCTTCACCCAGGGGCTCGTCTATTCCCAGGGAGGCAACCTTAGCATCAAGCTCGGAGAGCACCTGGTTATTACCCATCGAGGCAGTACCCTGGGCTCCATTCAAGAAGCTGATTTGGTGGAGACGGGAATAAACAAGAACAATCGGGTTACGCCTCTAGCTTCAAAGGAGCTGGAAATCCATCGTTGTATCTACAAGAACACTTCAGCATTAGCAGTGGTCCATGCACACCCGCCTTACGCCGTTCCTTTGTCGTTTACGGAACAGGAGATTGTGCCCTGCGATGTAGAGGGGCAGGTCTTGTTGTCTAAGGTGCCTGTCTTAAGTAGAGAGGCAATGGCCAAACTTGAAGACTTTGCCGGGGAGATAGCCAGGCTACTGAACGAATACAGGGTAGTTCTAGTGCGGGGGCACGGCAGCTTTGCTGCCAGTCAATTATTAGAGGAGGCCTATTACTGCACTGCTGCCTTGGAGCAGAGTTGCCGCCTTCTTTACCTGCTCAAGGCTTTAAGGGTAGCCCCGAGGTAACCTCCGTCTCAGAAATGCAGCTATGCCTCTGCCAGTTTGGGGGAAACCAGGCGATACCAATCTGAGTACTTGGGATTTTTCCCCAGCATCACTTCGGCGAAGAGCTTCAGTAATTCGGCGGTTATTTTGCCAATCTTGCCTGAACCTACAGGGCGATAGTCAATCTCCAATATGGGAGCTATGTTGGCTGCTGTCCCAGTGAAGAAGCTTTCTTCCGCCACATAAAGCTCACTTCTATCGACTTGCCTCTCTATTGTATCAATACCCAGCTCGTTTTTGGCCAATTTCATGACCGTGTCCCTGGTGATGCCCACTAGTATATTATCGGATGACGGAGGAGTTATCAGTTTCCCCCCCAAAACGAGAAAGATGTTTTCACCGCTGCCTTCGGAAACATGTCCGTCCTGAGTTAGCAGTATTGCTTCATCAAAGCCATTTTCCCAGGCCTCGGTTTTGGCCAGAGCACTGTTTACATAAATGCCACAGATCTTGCCACGGGGTGGAATCATGGTATCATCCACGCGACGCCACGATGATGTGCAGCAGCGAACACCCTTCTCTATATCAAGGTAAGGAGGAAGCGTGGTCGCGACAATGAAGAAATCGTCTTCCAGGTTGTGGAGACGGACACCTACAGCTTCGGAGCTTTTGTAGGCCAAGGGACGGATGTATACGTCTTCCCGGTAGCCACTCTTTACCAGAAGCTCTTCTGTGAATTGACAAAGTTCATCAACAGAATAGGGAAGACTTATTTTCAGGATGCGACAGCCTTCAAGCATGCGCTTATAGTGGTCTTGGACTCTAAAAAGACAAAAGGTCTGCCGCTCGCTATCCCAGTTACCGCGAATGCCCTCGAAACAAGCAGTGCCATAGTGGAGGGCGTGAGTCAGAATTCCGATTTTGGCTTCAGATAGTGGCATGAACTGTTTACGGAAGAAGGCATAAGGTGGCATCTTTCCTCCCTTTCTATGTACGGGTAAATTAAGTCACAATTATACTTTGGCCTTAAGCCTAAAACAAGTGTACATCCCCCGCTCCGAGCCCCTCTTTCGTGTCAGATTGCTTGGTACCGACGAATCAGACCGAGGCATAGTACTAATTTCTCATACCAAACAGGACTAATGGGGGATTCCCCTGAACCTGGCTTGCTGGTATGTTAAGAACATTACGGCGGCATGATGTAATAGATAGAGGCAATATGAAAACAGTTACTTCCACCCCCGAAAGTCGTGAAACCGAACTGGTCGAGAAGCTGCGCTCGGGCGATCGCACAGGCACGGAGGACCTCTATAATACTTATAAGAAGAAACTCTACTACCTGGTACTTGAACAGGTGGACCGAAACCAGGCCGTAGCTGAAGATTTGGTCCATGAAGTATTCCTTGCTGCCCTGGATTCGCTGGACAAATTCCGTGGCGACAGCCGGCTCTATACCTGGCTGCGCAGTATCGCATTTCACAAGATAAATGACTATTACCGTCGCCGGGCGCGAGAGCCTAGACCTGAAGAATCGCCTACCGGCATCGATACCACGAAGCTACAGCAAGCCGCGGCCAACGAACCGGCGGTCCTCACCGCCATGGAGTCCGCAGAGACTCGCCAGGAAGTGCACCAGGCGCTGGTTGACTTGCCCCAGGATTATCAGGAAGTACTGGTGTTGAAGTACTTCGAAGAGATGCCAGTGCTGGAGATAAGTCAGGTTATGGGCCGCTCGCCAAAGTCCGTTGAGGGATTGCTGGCTCGAGCTCGGAAAGCTCTGCGCACTAATCTGGCGGAAAACAACCACGCAACGTGATTGTAGCCTCTGGCCCGATGTCAACTCACAATATCAGGAACATTGGGCCCGATGCCCCCCAACTCCCCTTTGTGTCGTTGCGAGTCCCGATTTATCGGGACGAAGCAATCCTGGTGGTGGCGGGGCAGGAGATTGCCGCACTCCGCATTCGCTCCGTTCATAATGAAGGGGGAAGGCATACCCCTTTGCACGAGGCTGAAGCATCGCCCCTACATTTGCTGGTCGGTGACCGCTGAATGCTGACCGCCTGGGTCTGTAGCGCGACCCTTCAGGGTCATGCCGCACGAAGCTACCCCGTATTAGATACGGGGCTCGCACTGCGCTTCTGGTTTTTCGTCATTGCGAGGCACATTAGTGCCGAAGCAGTCTTGGTGGTGGCGTAGGGGCTAGTGTCGGGGTTTGTCCCCGCCCACGAGATTGCCACGCTCCGCATTCGCTCCGCTCGCAATGACGGGGAAGGCATACCCCACTGATAGCTGTCTGCTCATGTGAACGAGGGCCCTTGTCAGCTCATGTTCACATGAAAGGAGGAGGCCAGAGAGAAACCCAGGCTTAAGGTGAAGATACCGTTACCGCCTGGAAAGCGTTAACCAGCCCATTCCCCAGACCATCCCCGCTGACAGGAGTGCAGCTATTTTCAATAGCCCAGCGCACTTCGTCGTTGACCACCCCGTTGCCGTTGCTGTCCTCGGCGATACTGAAAACCAGGGCCGCCACGCCTGAAACGTGGGCCGTGGCTGCCGATGTGCCGGTCTTATAGCCATATTGGCTCTGGGGCAATTGGGAGTAAATGTTAAAGCCTGGAGCAGCTACATCCACCCAGTAACCATGGCCGGATAGCAGGGCCAAGGAATCGCTCTTATTGGTACCGGCTACAGCAAGGCAACTGGCATAGTAGGCCGGGTAGACAGGCTCCGACCCACCCTGGTTGCCCGCTGCCGCGATAATTACCGCTCCCTGTCTCCAGGCATAGTCTATCGCCTCTTCCAAATCCGGCGATGCCCTCATGCCCAGGCTTATGTTGATGACTTTCGCCCCGTAATCCACCGCCCAGACGATGCCCCTGGCTAACACCGATGCCTCGCTCCTCCCCGTATCATCAGCCACCTTCACGTTCACCAGCCGACAATCCGGAGCGACGGCGACGATGGTGCCTGCCATGTGCGTCCCGTGTCCGTAAAGGTCATCGCTTGTCGGGCTACTGGTGAAATTGACCTCCGCCACCACCCTATCAGCCAGGTCCTGATTATGCGTATTAATGCCCGTATCCAGCACAGCCACTATAATCGACTGGTCCCCTCTGGTTATTTGCCAGGCCCGGGGTGCCTCAATCCTGGTCACCCCCCACCTGTCGACCAGATAGCCATCATCCACAGAATAAGTCGTCTGTGAGGAAGTCCCATCGGCGGCAGCATCGCCGTCATGGACGCGTGCCGCATTGTAGACGGGCAAGACAGCATGGGCAAATTCGCTTTCCCTGGCAAGTGCCACACCATGTACCGATGCAACAACGAGTATCACTGCCATCAGCGTCAGCGCTATCGCCAGACATTTCTGCTTCTTCAACACCCATTATATATAGCAACCCCCAAGTCCGGCGAGAATCACCCATCGGTACCGTTTCAGCACCGTTTCGCCACCGTTTTGTCTAGAATTTAGTAATGTGCCCTTTTACCTATGACCCATTGGCCAAATTCCAAATCCTGAAATCCAGTCTGCAGGCAAGTCCAAGGGTCTCCCCAAGCCTCGACTCGGCGGAGCGCGGCAATCTCCGTGGCCTCCCCTTGTCATTGCCAGAGCCTCCTCAAGTATCCCCCCCTCTTAGGATAAGAGGAAAATTTCCCCCAAAAGTACTGGAAAAGGCGAGGGATTTTCCCTCTTTCAGCGACTAATACAACAAAGGTACTAACCTATTAGTACTAGAGGGCGAGCAGGGGCTTCGGCCCTGCCCATCTTCAGGTGTG
>JAWOCP010000118.1:0-16986 GCA_046483735.1 Dehalococcoidia bacterium | reverse complement strand
GCACTGAAACGTTAGTTTCGGGCCACCAGCAAGGAAGGGGAGATTGAGCTGGCCAGGAAACTTGCCGAAGCTGGCATTCTTTTTGTTGTTGATTGGGCACATAATTGCGGGGGTATTCTCTGCGCCTGGGCGGAATGGCTTCTTCAGGAGCAGGCGAGCTTTGACAGGTTAAGACCCAAAATAGAGTCGGTCTGTAGAGATAACTTTCGCCGGCTGCTTGAAGAGGCAAAAACAGCCGACAAGACGCCAACGGAGTTGGTTTATGAACGAACTGAGAATATGGTCTATTTCGGCGCCGATTTCGACGAGACGCTATAGAATTTCCTAGATCAATCCCGGCATCCCAGTATGCAAATGGCCGCCGTACCACCGTCTACGGGGGTACCGCCGAAGGTGTGGGACAGACCTAGCCTGGGGTTCTTAATCTGACGGGGGCCGGCTTTCCCTTGAAGCTGTTTGTAGACCTCGTAAGTCATTCTTATCCCACTGGACCCAATGGGATGGCCGAAAGATTTAAGGCCTCCATCGGTATTGACGGGCAGTTCCCCTCCTAACTCGAAGGTGCCGGCATCAACATCCTCCGGTCCTTTCCCTCTGGGGCTGAAGCCGAAGTCCTCGTATATGGTGAGCTCAGTGATGGTGAAACAATCGTGAACTATGGCCACATCCACCTCCTTGCGGGGGTCCTTTATTCCAGCCTCCTCATAAGCCATTCTGGCGGCAACCGCATTTTCCTCGATATGGTCACCCTCCCATTCATCGTCGATCTCCCACAAGTACCTGCCGCAGGCCATGCCCACTCCCTTGACCACAACATAATCGTCTTTGAAGTTCTTGGCCATATCAGCGCGGGTTATAATAGCAGCGGCCGCTCCGTCAGTCACTCCGGCGGCATCGAAGAGTCCTATGGGGTAGGAGATGATGGGGGCATTCATTACCTGCTCAAAGGTCACTTCTCGCTGAAACTGGGCTTTGGGATTGAGGCTGCCGTTGTGATGGTTCTTCACCCCTATCTTGGCCATGGTCTCTTTCAGTTTGTCGATGGGGATATTCCAGTGGTAGGCATACCTTTGAGCCAGCTGGGCAAAGCAAGCCACCGGCAGATAGGTTGGATCGACCCTGCTCGAGTAGGGCGTTGACGGGTCTCCACCGGGGGCAGGAAAACCGATGTCTTTCAACTTCTCGGCTCCGCACACGAGAACGAGGTCGTAAGCCCCGGCCGCCACCGCATGATAAGCGTTGATAAGGGCGTCCTGGCCACTGGCGCACCTGTTTTCCACTCTGGTAATGGGAATGAAGCCCAGCTTCAAGGGATAGGCGAGGCTCCGGCCCAGGTCGCCGTTCCACATGGTCGACCACCAGCCAGCCTGGATATCCTTCGGCTCAACCCCGGCATCCTGAAAAGCCTCCCAGCAGGCATCTATCATCAAGTCCTTGACATCTTTGTCCCAATGTTCATCGAACTTGGTACAACCCATACCGATAATGGCAACCTTGTCTTTAACTCCTGGCATTTTTCCTCCTTCCTTACCTCTGAACCCTCAGGGGGATAGCTTTCCAGAAATAGTTATGAATCCCAGAATCATAGAGAACCTCCCTGAAGCTCATCTCCACGGGCATGCCTATCTTGAGTTCCTCATAGGTGGCCTCCGTTATTCTGCACCATATCCTGCCTCCGCCATCGAAATTCACGGCGCCTATAAGCTGTCCGCTATCAGGTTCAGTGGAAAAGGAATGCAATGTCCCCTCCTTGTCCGAGAGGCGTATCTCTTCGAAATTATCTTTGGAGCCGCATCTGACGCATACCCTTTGAGGGGGATATTGTATCTTCCCGCAGTTTGCACATTTGACCCCATGCAATGGATAGATTCGATTTCGCTCCCTCATAATGGGTGGAGCGGAAGGATAGGTCCAATAATATAAGCTGCGCAATGCCGGTGGTCCCGGCAAAAGGTTTCGCCACTTGAGGTACGTAGCGTAGTCCGGTACCATTCGTTTTGACTCAAGATGCGCTTTTATCCCCCGGCGGCCTTTCGCTTTCTCTATTCCCTCTCCTACCTGAAGGACAAAAGCATCACTCCCATTGCCATAGCTGGCCCAGAGGACCTTATCGCCGGCTTTGGCTTCCTCCAGGGCGGCCACAAGCAGCATGAAGGGGTAGGCGGTGCCGGTATTACCCATGAGGTCCAGGAGCATGTCCTGAAGTTGCGCTTTGGCGTCAAATCCCAGCTTCCTTGCCAGTTCTGCCGGTCTTCTTCCCTCATGGCCATATACGACTATCTTGGAGAAATCACCCGGGCCCAGTTTGGCCTTATTTAACAATCCTGATATTGCTTCCTCGGTTACCTTGAGGTAGCCCTGTGTTTGCACGAATCTATCTTCCCAGAACCGTACATAGGTGTCCTCGCGAGCCCGCCACACGTCTATCAGTTCATTGGAGACAGAGTGGCTGGCCTCCAGGTTCGCTATGACCTGGTCATTTCCTACAAGAAGGGCGGCGGCTCCGTCGCCGGCTATTTGTTCAAAAGGAGTGTCATATGCCCCCAGACGACAATCGGAGGCGACAACCAGCACCCTTTTGGCCGACCCGGCCTTGATGGCATCGGCGGCTGCCTTTATGGCGGCGGTTCCCGCGCGCAGGCTATTGGCGAAATCGGCGGTCAAGATATCCCGACGCAGGTCCATGGCAGCCGCTATCAGGGTAGAGATTTGTTTTTCGCCATAAGGAGAGGTAGTGGAGGCAAAGAACAGACCGTCGACTGTATCGCGGTCCAGGCCTTTCAGACAATCCGCAGCGGCAGCCACGCCCATCGTCACGCTGTCCTCATCGAATCCGGCTATGGCCTTTTCCCCCTTCGCCCCTTTAGCTATGAGGTCTTTGCTCAGTCGCCAGCGCGGGATGTAAGCTCCATAGGAGATAATACCTGCCATTTCTCGCTCCCTTACTGTTACCGTGATTTAACTGTCAGGCCTAGCAATGTTGTTCTGAGGTAACAGTCTAGTTCTTCCAAAACCCGTAATTTATAGCATATTACACCTGCACTGTCAAACTCTATGTCTCCTCATTCAGTACCCTGAGGTCGCAATGCAATTCGATGGCAACGTGACCCGGAATGCCAACTGCGCTACATTCCCTCAGTTCATCCACTTCCCCTCCTGAAAAAGGCTTAAGCCCCGGCCAACAGGGGTGAGCAAAGACCTGCCAGACTCTAGCCAGAGATGTCTTAAACTCCCCACCGCATATTTTTCTCTTCTGCCTCCAAGAGTAATGACCGGGCTATGTCCTGACCAAATCAGCTTGCTTTTCCTGTGATTCAGTAAGTTTTCTTTTGCTTACATACTAGATGATTTAAATCCGGGTATTGACAAAATAGTAATAAGGTTTATAATTGAAGTGTGGGGAAAAGTGGGGGGAAAAGGTCAATTTTGGCCAGAGGGTGATGAATAGTGTGAAGTAGGGAAGATTAGTCAGCTTTGCGAATAGATAAAGTGACATTTGGGCACGATCAACTGAGTTCTTGCCTTTACGCAAAGACAGTGTGACAAGGTGAGGTAAATAAGATGTTTTATGGTGAGTATCAATACAAGGTTGATGATAAGGGCAGAGTACCTCTGCCGCCAAAATTCAGGCGGGAATTGAAAATGGGTATGGTATTAACGAAAGGGATGGAGAAATACATTGCTGTTTATCCACCGGCAGAGTGGAAAAGGGTGTCCGATAATCTAGCGGCTAAGGCAGTAAGTCCAGCCAGCCTGAGAAAACTAACTCGTGCTCTTTTCGGCAACGCCTTCAGTGCCTCCCTCGATGGGCAAGGCAGGATAGTATTGCCACATACCCTGCGCGACTACGCTGAGATAGGCGATACAGCTATCGTTGTCGGTGCCAATAACAATGTCGAACTGTGGAGCGAAGATGAATGGAAGGCAGAGAAAATATCGGCCGACGAGCAGGCGGCAAAGATAAGCGAGAGTTATGGAGAATAGTTGATGAACCTCACCATGTCCCTGCCTGTCCACACACCTGTGTTGCTCGCTGAATCTATAGCAGGGCTACAGGCTCGGCCGGGAGGTTATTTCATCGACTGCACTGTAGGCTTGGGGGGGCACGCAGCAGCCATACTTGAAAAAATCTTACCCTCGGGAAAGCTTCTGGGCATTGATGCCGACCCCGAAGCCATCAGAATAAGTCGGGATAAACTCAGTGACTATGGCGAAGCACTTACTCTGGTTAATGACAATTTCGTCAACCTTGAGGCTATATGCAAGAGATACCAGTTTCATCCAGTTGATGGTATTCTCTTTGACCTCGGCATCTCTTCTCTGCAACTGGATACAGCCGAACGGGGCTTCAGTTTTCACCTCGACGCTCATTTGAATATGCGGTTCGATGCCGGGCAAGGGTTGACTGCCTCTGAAATCGTCAACACCTTCTCAGAGCAAGAGTTAGCTCGGCTCATAGCGCAATACGGCGAAGAGCGTCACAGCCGGCGGATAGCGCGGCACATTGTTCAGAATCGCCCCATTGCCACCACCCTGGAGCTTGCTCATCTGATTGAGCAGGTTTCGGGCAGCAAGCGTGGCAAAATTCACCCGGCAACGAGGACCTTTATGGCACTTCGCATCGCGGTCAATAGAGAGTTAGAGAATTTGGAACAGGCTCTCGAACAGACTATTGACCTTCTCCGCCCGGGGGGGAGATTGGCAGTGATCAGTTATCATTCTTTGGAGGACCGCATAACCAAGCAATTCATGCGACGTGCAGCCAGCAGTTGCCTGTGTCCTCCGGGAACAATAATGTGTCGCTGTGGGCATGTACCCAGCTTGAAGCTCATTTCACGGAAGGTTATTAGACCTACCTCATTGGAGATAGAATCCAACCCACGCAGCCGTAGCGCTAAATTGAGGATAGCCGAGCGACTCAACTAGGCAGTATTCTCAGCAATAAAGGAGGTGAAAATGGCAAGAAGAATCATTTCAGCTATTGACGTAGGCACAACTAAAATCGCCACCATCGTAGCTAGTGTCAAAGCGAAAGACGATATTGAAGTCTTGGGAGTGGGAGTCGTTCCTAGTCGTGGCCTACATAAAGGCATCGTCGTAAATTTAGATGAAGCCAAACAGTCTATCGCCGCATCAGTGAAGGAAGCTCAAAGAATTAGCGGCATACGCGTAGATTCTGCTTATGTTGGGGTTACCGGCAGACATGTGAGTAGTCTGAATAATCGGGGAGTGGTAGCTATCCCCCGAGATGATCGATTAGTGCGTACCGATGACCTCAAACGGGTACTATCTGCGGCTCGCAACATCCCTGTCGCCGAGGGCAAGAAGGTGCTCCACGCTATTCCTCGCTATTATGCCCTGGATGGACAGGAAGGGGTGAAACAGCCAGTGGGCATGCACGGGTCCAGGCTGGATGTGGAAACCCATATCATTACTGCTTCAGTAACTTCGATACAAAACCTGGCCAAATGTGTTCGTGCTGTAGGTGTTGACGTTGAAGATCTCATCCTTGAGCCTCTGGCTGCTGGAGAAGCAGTGTTGACTCCGGAAGAAAGAGACACAGGTGTCATCATGGCTGACATGGGTGGTGGCACCACGGACATAGCGGTATTCAAAAACGGGAGCATCTATCATACCTCCATCATTCCGGTAGCCGGTTATCAAGTGACCAGCGACATATCCATAGGCCTGGGCTTACCTTTCGGTATTGCGGAAAAGATGAAAAAGAGGTATGGCAATGTCGGGCCTGCATTGGAGGTGGACCAGACGGTCCAGGTGGGTATCGAGAATGGTCATAGTGCCTCTTACAAAGACCTGTGCAACGTCATCCGGGCTCGAATGGAGGAGCTGCTGCAGCTCATATTGCTGGAGATGCCCACCAGCGATTACCATGGCCTGGCACCTTGTGGCGTAGTGCTCACAGGTGGCACATCCAATCTATCCGGGCTTGACGAGTTAGGGCAGCAAATGATGCAAATGCCGGTGCGCAGAGGCCGACCCTTGAGCACGGGCATCTATGGCATTTCCGATATCCTTCATGATCCGTCTTATGCTACCACCCTGGGACTTGTCCTATGGCAGGTGCGAGGCAAAGAGGGATCAACTTATCGAGACAAAAGGGCTGGCAATTGGAGCAGCTTGATGCGTTTACTTAGAAAGCTGCTTCGTGCCTGATTCATGAAAGGAGGTTAGAATGGCAAAGCAAATTTATACTCCAACTCCAGCGAGAATCAAGGCCATAGGTATTGGCGGCGCCGGTTCCAATGCCATTACTCGCATGGTCCGGGAGGGAATCAAAGGTGTTGACTTCATAGCTATGAACACCGATGGCCAGGCGCTAGCTCTGGCTGAAGCCCCCACCAGAATTCAACTGGGCGAGAAGCTGACCAGAGGTTTGGGCGCTGGCGGCGATCATAGGGTGGGCATGAAAGCGGCGGAAGAAAGCTGCGACATCATTGATGAACTCGTTCAGGGTGCTGATATGGTGTTTATTGCCGCTGGCATGGGCGGCGGCACAGGCACAGGCGGCATTCCCGTGGTGGCTGAGGTGGCTAAGCAGAGTGGTGCTCTCACCATAGCAGTGGTGACCAAGCCCTTCATGTTCGAGGGGACGCATAGAGCTCAGGTAGCCGAGGAGGGACTGGTTAACCTCTCGAGCAAAGTTGATACTCTTATCATCATACCTAATGACCGCCTTCTTCAGCTCTGTGATGCCAAGACCACTGTGGACAGCGCTTTCAGGCTGGCAGATGATGCTCTGCTGTTGGGAGTCCAGGCTATTTCGGAAGTAGTTACCATTCCAGGGTTGATCAACCTGGACTTCGCCGATATTAAATCGGTAATGAAAGACGCTGGCCCAGCCTGGATGTCTGTGGGCAAAGCCGGCGGGCAAAGTCGCGCTGCTGAAGCGGCCAAAGCTGCTCTGGCTAGCCCGTTGCTCGACGTATCGGTTAACGGAGCCACAGGCGTGCTGTTCAATATTACCGGTGGCCCCAGCCTCACTCTGTTCGAGTGCAACGAGGCTGCTGAGGTGATTAGCCACGCAGTGGACCCCAATGCCAACATAGTCTTTGGCGTGGTATTCGACCCCAAGATGGACAGCGAGGTTCGAATTACGGTTATCGCTACTGGCTTCGCCAGGGCGCAGGGCAAGGGAATATACAGCGCCGAGGAGCTTCGACGCCTGATAAAAGGAGGCAGCGATGCTCTCGATGTACCCTCCTTCTTGCGCCGCGGTCAGCGTTTGCCCGTCGCTCATCTGGAGGATAGCTCCAAAACTGCGGCACCGGTTTTTCCGGAGCCGGCCAGAATTTCTCGACAGTAAACCTAAGCCTCATTAGGAAGAAGGGGTAGCTACAGCTACCCCTTCTTCCTCACCACCCTGTCAGGACTTGACGTTCTCGTTTATATGGACGATAATCACCACGGCCGGAGAGTCGGGCAATCAACTGCGTAGCTCCTAATGACAAAAGAAGCTTGGCACAGGCTTGGCAAGAGACTTGCTTCTGCCAATGCCTGGCTTAGTCGATTTGCCGGGCCCCATTGTGCTTATTCTTGCACATGACTATGCCTTTGAACGCTACGTTTGTTATGGTGGCAGGTCTCTGATTTATTGTCATGAAGAGATTCTTCTATGGCTACTGGATCGTTGTGGCAGGGTTTGTCACCCTGGCCCTATCCGCCGGGTTCGCCTACTACGGATTCAGTGTTATGAACACGCCTGTCGCAGACGAGTTCGGTTGGAGTCGTGGCCAGGTAACTCTCGGCTTTACATGTCTTGCCGTGGCGATGGCAGTTGTGTCACCTATTGCCGGCCGGCTTACCGATAATCGTGGTCCGCGCCTGGTTCTGATTATCGGCACGATTGTAATGTCACTCTCCCTGGTCCTGCTAAGCAGGACCACAGCTCTCTGGAACTACTGTTTACTTCATTTGGGTCTCGGTGCGGCGATGACGCTTCTGGGGGCTGTTCCGATAAGCGTTATTATCTCTAATTGGTTTCACCGTTTGCGTGGTACCATGCAGGGACTGGCCTTTATCGGCATGGGTTTCGGAGGATTTGTCTTTGGCCCCCTCATCGGTAATCACCTCATCCCTAATCTTGGGTGGCGTAGTGCTTATTCAGCTATGGCTTTGATGTCGCTGGTCATAATGGTGTTAGTAGTATTACTCCTTGTCAGGAATCATCCCGGGGAGAAGGGACTTGCCCCCTATGGATCGGAAGCGGCCCGGATAGCGCATGACCCTGGGTCCGGGGCACGAAAGACACCGGGACTGAATCTCAGGCAGGTGTTGGGGATGCCCGCCTTCTGGCTGATAGCCTTAACCTCGGCAGTTTACGGGGTGGGGTTGACCGGGGGCCTGCAAAACCAGGTGAGTATACTTACCGGGCAGGGGTTTACTGCCGGGCATGCGACATTGGCGGTTAGTATCATCGGACTGTCAAGTGCAGCGAGCAAATTCGGCTTCGGTTATCTGTGTGACAGGATCGACCCCAAATTTACTACTGCCATCGCTTACGCATTCACGGCGTTATCATTGGCTGCCCTTGTGCTGGCGCGGTCTATGCATCATCTATGGCTCTATGGCATATGCCTCGGTGTTGCCATGGGTGGTTGGGCACCAAACATGGCAATGTTAGCGGGAAGTTACTTTGGCCTGAAGCAGTACGGAGCTATACTGGGAACCATGCACCTGATTTTTATGTTGGGAGAGGCAGTTGGGCCGGTAGTTGTCGGTCTTGCCTATGACCGGACCGGTACTTACCATCCGGTTCTGATTATCATTAGCGTGCTTTGTGCCGCCTGTATCCCGCTTGTTATCACTATCAGGAAATCTGGCCTGACCCCTGCGGAGGGGGCTTCTTCCCAAAGCTGAAGAGGGGCCATACGGCTTCGTTTTTGGCCTGCGCCAAGCTCAGAGATTACGCAGTTGGTCATTGTTCTGGAGGTGCGAAAAGGTTTCAGGGGCGATACTCCCTGATTCTCCTTGTCTGTCTGTTGACAGTTACCGCATCCGGGCAGAAGTTGCATTGTCCTTGCCTTTGTGGCATAATAACAAAAGACCTTTAAATCAGTCCCGTGAGGCTGGTAAGGGGAGATATGCTTAAGCAACCCGCCATAGAAGCACCGATTGAGACCTCTTGCCAGTTTGCAGGCAGGGGGTTTTTTGATGCCTGAAAAGGTTGTCCTCACTTCCAGGGAGATAGGTCGGGCGCTGGCCCGCATTGCTCACGAGATCGTAGAAAAGAACAAGGGGGCAGAAGGGGTTGTATTGGTAGGCATGCGAACTCGGGGAGTGCCTTTAGCCAGCCGGATAGCCGAAATCATTGAAGGCTTTGAAGGAATTCCCGTCCCTGTGGGTGCTCTGGACATCGGCCTTTATCGAGATGACATTTCACCTTCGGAACTGAAATCGGTTGACAAAAGCTACACTGATATTCCCGCCAGTATCACCGACAAGCGGGTAATTCTGGTCGATGATGTGCTCTATACCGGACGGAGCATTCGCGCCGCCATGGATGCTTTGACTGACCTGGGGCGTCCCAGTTCTATTCAATTAGCCGTGCTTGTCGACCGTGGCCATCGAGAAATTCCCATCCGGGCTGATTACGTAGGTAAGAACATACCCAGCTCCAAAGACGAGGAAATACGGGTTCAACTGGAGGAGGTTGATGGTGTAGAAGAGGTGGTGATTGGGAGCCTGGTCGAAAGAGAGCTGTTCAGAGGAAATTGAAGGGGAGATGGTCATGAATCTGGCAAATAGAAATCTGGTGACCATAGACGATTTGTCCAATGAGGAAATCGAGGCCCTATTTTCCCTGGCAGACGAGATGGCGGACTCCATAAATGAGCAATCCGGGCTATGCCAGGGGAAAATCATGGCCAGCTTGTTCTTCGAGCCAAGCACCAGGACGAGGCTGTCTTTTGAAGCTGCGATGCTCAGGCTTGGGGGGCGCGTCATAAGTGCAGTCGATATAGGGGCAAGCTCTCTGGCCAAAGGCGAAAGCATTGCCGATATGGCGAAAGTGGTCGGGGCCTATGCCGATGTAATTGTCATCAGGCATCCCTGGGAAGGAGCAGCCAAGGTGGTTGCCGACTACGCCGGCATCCCTGTGATAAATGGTGGTGATGGGAGCCATGAGCATCCCACCCAGACGTTGTGCGACCTTTATACCATCAGAAAAGAGAGACTGACGCTCAAGGGACTGAAGATTGCTCTGTGGGGGGACTTGAAACACGGACGAACAATACATTCCCTGATCTATGCCTTGGCCAGGTTTGGTGCCACTATCCTTTTCTGTCCCGGCCCAGGACTTGGGCTGCCGGAGCATGTTCTGAGCAGACTAAGCACGGAGTATAGGGGTGAGTTGAAGAGATGTGGGAACCTGAACCAGGGACCCGAAAGAAGGCTTTTCCCTATCGATGCCATGTACATGACTCCCAGTAGCCCACATCAACTTGCCATGCTGCCTGACGTAAGCATCCGGGTGGAGCTGGAGGCAGGGGTTGACGCCCTTTATGTCACCAGGCTTCAAAAGGAAAGGCAAGGCCTTACGGTGGAGCAACAGGAGTTGAAAAATGACTACCCCGTGGTAGATAAGAAACTCCTGAGAGGAAAGGAATTCAGGAAAACACTTGTTATGCATCCGCTACCCCGTGTTGATGAGTTGGCCTGCGAGGTGGATTCTGACCCCAGGAGCATGTACTTTAAGCAGGCGGCTTACGGGTTGCCCGTCAGAATGGCGCTCATGGCCCTCTTACTGGGCGCCAGGGAAGCCGCAATTCCTGGAAAATGTGATTCCTTTGTTCAGACGGTGGAATATCCCGTCTATAAGCGGGACTCCGGGGTGAAGTGCTCAAATAAAAACTGTGTTTCAAATCAGCAAACGGAAACGAAGTATATAAAGCCTGAGTTCAAAATAGTGAGTAGTGAGCCCTTAACGTTGCGGTGCATCTATTGTGAGCATGAGCTTCACCCTCGATATGTCGCCAGTGCAGACTGGCATCAAGGGAAGGTGGAGAACAAGAAGTATCACAGCGCTGATAGCCACTTTGCTCGGAAGATTAAACCGGAGAACCTGATCGTTTTTGCTTCGGAAGATGAAGCTCGGGCCCAGGAGTTCAAGCCCAGCAGCTATGTCAGACGATGAATAAGGAAGCTCTTTTTCTGCTTATCCATGGGGGACGTATAGTTGACCCCGGCCGGGGTATAGACCGGGTTGGGGACCTGCTCATTGCCGAGGGCAAGATTGTGCAGGCAGGGGACACCATCGTTGACAGTCCTGCATTTTCTGCCATTCTGAGCAAAGCGGAAAATCTGGATGCCAGGGGACTCGTTGTTTGCCCCGGCTTCATCGATCTCCACTGCCACCTCAGGGAGCCGGGTTTTGAGGACAAGGAGACAATCGCCACAGGAACAAAAGCAGCCGCCATCGGTGGTTTTACCACTGTCTGTTGCATGGCAAATACGGAGCCTCCTTTGGATACTCCGGCCGCTGTAGAGTGGGTGAAGGAAAAAGTAAGGCAGGATGGCCTGGTTGCCGTTCTTCCCATAGGTTGTGTCACTAAAGGCAGAAAGGGCGAGGAATTAACTGATATGGCTGGACTGGCTGAAGCCGGGGTGCTTGCCTTCAGCGACGACGGTGACCCTGTGACGAGTTCGCAGGTCATGCGTCGTGCTATGAGTTATAGCCGAGAGCTGGGTTTGCCAGTCGTTGACCATTGCGAAGACAGAGCATTAAGCGGCGGTGGAATCATGAACGAAGGGCGGATATCTGCGGAAGCAGGTTTCGCAGGGATTCCCGCGGTCGCTGAGGAGGTTATGGTAGCTCGTGACTTGATTCTGGCAAAGTTGACCGGGGCCAGGGTCCACATTGCCCATGTCAGCACCAGAGGTTCGGTGCAGCTTATTCGCCGTGCCAGGGAAGAAGGGATTTCGGTAACCGCAGAGGTTACACCACACCACTTGACCTTAACTGAAGAGAGAATTGTGGGCCAGTCCCCCGGCAAACCCTTTGATACGAATGCCAAAGTGAACCCGCCCCTGCGCACTAAGGAGGATGTCGACGCCTTAATCGAGGGGCTTGAAGACGGGGTCATCGATGCTATCGCCACTGACCATGCACCACATACCATGGCGGACAAGAATTGTGGGCTGGAGCTGGCTGCTTTTGGCATCAGTGGCTTCGAAACCGCTTTCGGCTGTCTCATGAGCCTGGTGCACCAGGGAGAAATAAGCCTTACCCGCCTACTCTCCAAGGTGACCTGTGAGCCGGCGAGAGTCATCGGTAGAAATGGTGAACTAGGCACCTTGAAGGCAGGTGCCCCGGCTAATATCACCCTACTTGACCTTGACCGCGAATGGATAGTGAATAGCCGCCACTTTGCCTCCAAGGGCAAGAATACTCCTTACGACGGCTATAAATTCAAGGGCAAGGTAATGGCAACCATAGCCGACGGCAGGATAGTCTACACTGAGAGGAGGATTGAGCGGTCAGCACTCAGCGGTCGGCCTCTTAGCTGACAACTGAAAGCAGGTGGCTATTTGATGGCTAAGAAAGCGATTCTGGTTCTCGAGGATGGGTCAGTTTATGAAGGCCATGCCTTTGGTGCCGAGAATACTGCCTATGGTGAGGTTGTTTTCGACACCAGCATGACTGGTTATCAGGAGATGCTCACTGACCCTTCTTTTGCCGGCCAGATTCTGGTTCCTACGTACCCTTTGATTGGCAACTATGGCATTAATGAATCCGATTTTGAATCCAGGCAAATCCAGATCAGAGGTTTAGCCGTTCGGGAATACTGTTTCCAGCCCAGTCACTGGCAAAGCACCCGCACTCTGCATGAGTTTCTGCTGGCTTATGGAATTCCCGGCATCGCCGGCCTGGATACCCGCGCCTTGACTCGTCGTCTGAGGTCGGTGGGCGTGATGATGGGGATTATTACATCGGAGATGACCGTTGAGGAGGCATCAGGAGAGCTAAGAACCCTGCCCAGATATGACGTTACTGATTTCGTTCGCCAGGTCAGCACCGAAAAGGCATATGAATGGCAAGCCACCGTGCTTGCAACTGCCAATTTAATTTCCTCTCCCTCGAAGGGAGAGGATAAAGGTGAGGGTGAAGCGAAGCAATCGCATGTCGTGGTTATCGATTATGGCTTGAAATATAGCATACTGCGTATCTTGAGTAAGCTGGGCTGTCAGACAACTGTTGTCCCGTGCACCAGTTCAGCAGAAGACGTCCTGGCCCTGAACCCCGACGGCGTTGTCTTATCACCGGGCCCCAGCAATCCAGATCTCCTTGATTACATGGCGGAGACGGTAGGAAGGCTCATAGACCGGAAGCCGATAATGGGCATATGCCTGGGACACCAGCTTATAGGCAGAGCCTTGGGAGCCAGGACCTTTAAGCTGAAGTTCGGCCATCGGGGCGGCAACCATCCTGTGCGGGACTTAGCCACCGGCAGAGTCTATATCACTGCCCAGAACCATGGCTATGCCCTGGACGCCGACACCTTGAAAGGTGAACTGGAGGTCAGCCACATAAACCTGAACGACGGCACTGTGGAGGGCGTTTGTCATCGGGACTTGCCCATCCTCTCCATTCAATATCACTGCGAAGCCTCCCCCGGCCCGCTGGACAATATGTATCTATTTGAGCGATTTCTGGAAATGGTGAGGAGCTAGAGTAGAACAAGGAAGAGATGTCGAAAATATCTAAAGTCCTGGTCATTGGCTCGGGACCGATAATCATCGGGCAGGCGGCCGAGTTTGACTATTCCGGGACCCAGGCCTGTCGTGCCCTGAGGGAGGAAGGCGTGACTACCGTCCTGGTAAACTCGAACCCGGCGACCATCATGACCGACGAGGGCATCGCCGATATCGTATATATTGAGCCTCTGACTGTAGAAGTCGTGGCTCGCATAATCGACCGGGAGCGCCCCGACGGGCTATTGCCGACCCTGGGGGGGCAGACAGGGCTTAATCTGGCGGTGCAGTTGGCGGATGCCGGCATACTTGACAAGTACGGTGTGCGGGCTCTGGGCACACCTATAGAAACGATAAGGAAGGCTGAGGAAAGGTCTTTGTTCAAGCAGCTTCTGGTTGATATTGGTGAGCCTGTGCCTGCCAGCGCCACAGTGAAATCGGTGAATGAAGCGAAAAAACTGGCAAAATCCATTGGCTTACCTCTTATTATCCGCCCTTCTTACACCCTGGGTGGCACTGGTGGCGGCATCGCCCGGACTATGAAGGAACTTGGGCAGATGGTCGCCAACGGCCTGGGCAGCAGTATCAGCCATGAGGTCCTGGTGGAGCAATGCGTCCTGGGCTGGAAGGAAATTGAATTTGAAGTTATGCGAGATGCTGCTGACAATTGTATTACCATCTGTTGCATGGAGAACATTGACCCCATGGGCGTGCATACCGGGGATAGCATCGTAGTAGCGCCCAGCCAGACTCTCAACGACAAGGAATACCAGATGCTCAGGTCAGCCAGTCTGAGAATCATAAGGGCTCTGGGAATTGAGGGTGGTTGTAACATACAGTTTGCCCTGACCCCCAGCCCCACAGTGGCAGAGAAATGGGCCCCGGACCAGATGGGAGTTACCAGAAGCGAATACCACGTAATTGAAGTTAATCCGCGTGTCAGCCGTAGTTCAGCTTTGGCCAGCAAAGCCACCGGCTATCCTATTGCTCGAGTAGCTGCCAAAATAGCCGCAGGCAAGAGGCTTGATGAAATACCCAATAAGGTTACAGGCAAAACGTTGGCGTCTTTTGAGCCAGTCCTGGATTACTGCGTCGTCAAGATTCCGAGGTGGCCCTTCGACAAATTTGCTTCGGGCGACCGGGTAGTTGGCAGTCAGATGAAAGCCACGGGTGAAGTGATGGCCATTGACCGGTGTTTTGAGGCTGCTCTACAAAAGGCAATACGTTCCCTGGAATTTGGCAAGCGCACTCTTCTCTGGGAAGACCCCGGTTGGAGTAAAGAGGCAGGGTTGCATTCTTACCCGCTTCATCCTAATGACCTGAGAATGTGGGCTATCATGGCTGCGTTGCGGAGGAAGACCACGCCCGAAGAGCTTTGCCGGCTCACAGGAATAGACCCCTGGTTTATTTACAAGTTCCAGAATATCGTAGATATGGAGAGGCGGCTTCTTTCCGAACCGTTGAAACCGGAGCTTCTATGGCAGGCGAAGAGGCTGGGCTTCTCAGATGAGCAGGTGGGCACTTTGGCCGACAGGTTGCCGGAGCAGGTAAGACGGACTCGCCACGAATGGCATATTCGTCCGGTGTACAAGATGGTGGATACCTGTGCTGCCGAATTTGATGCCGAGAGCTCTTATTTCTACAGCACTTATGAACAGGAGAACGAAGCTCAGCCTCTGGCAGAGCAGAAAGCCGTGGTTATTGGCAGCGGGCCTATACGCATCGGGCAGGGAATTGAATTTGACTACTGCTGCGTTCATTCGGCGTGGGCACTTAAAGAAGCAGGAATCAAGAGCATCCTGGTCAATTCCAATCCCGAAACAGTTTCCACCGATTTTGACACCAGTGATCGCCTTTACTTCGAAGCCTTGGATGAGGAAGCACTCCGGGACGTACTCGAGAATGAGAGCAACAGCGGCTCTGCTCCAGCATCTATTGTCCAGCTTGGCGGACAAACACCCATTAATCTGGTCGGAGTCCTGGCTCGCAACAATCTGCCAATACTCGGCTCAAGTGCCGAAACCATAGACATAGCCGAGGACCGTCGTCGTTTTGAAGACTTCCTGGACAGGTTGGGTATTCCTCAACCCCCGGGGGCCGGCGTTACATCCATAGAAGAGGCGCTGAAGATAGCCAAGACCCTGGGCTATCCTGTGTTAGTGCGTCCCAGCTATGTCCTGGGTGGCAGGGCTATGGAAATTGTCCACAACGAAACTGAGTTAATCCGCTACCTGACAGTGGCCCTGGAAATGGATAGCCAGCATCCTGTGCTTATTGACAAATACTTGCAGGGCAAAGAAGTCGAGGTAGATGCCATCTGCGATGGGAAAAGGGTTCTCATTCCTGGCGTGATGGAGCAGATTGAAAGAGCTGGCGTACATAGTGGCGATTCAATGGCAGTTTATCCCGGAGTGACTTTAACCAATAATGAAGTGGATACCATGGTGGAGTACGCTACCAGGATTGGGTTAGGACTTCAAATCAAAGGCCTGCTAAACATACAGATGGTGATTGTGCCCGAAAACGGCAGCTCGTCAACATACGTACTTGAGGTGAATCCTCGCGCCAGCCGAACCGTGCCCTTTATATCCAAGGTTACCGGCGTGCCCATGGTCAGAATTGCTACCAAGGTCATGGCTGGAATCAGCCTCGAGGAGCAAGGCTATGAAGGTGGACTGTGGAGGAGGCAGAAGCTGGTAGGCATAAAAGCTCCAGTCTTCTCTATGTCCAAATTGATCGGAGTGGACAGCTACCTCGGTCCTGAGATGAAATCTACAGGCGAGGTTATGGGGATTGACTACAGCTTTGAAGCAGCCCTGGTTAAGGCACTTCTGGCCGCTGGCTTGATGCTGCCTGAAGGTGGTAGTCTGCTGCTCAGCATTGCAGACAGAGATAAGACTGAATCCCTGTCGCTGATCAAGCAATTGCATTCTCTTAACTACAGACTCTGTGCCACGGAGGGGACTGCAGCTATGATTGAGTCCATGGCGCTCCCGGTAAAAATGGTGACCAAAAAGCTAAGCGAGGGACATCCTAACGTTATTGATGTCATTCGAGATAACTCTGTGAACGGAGTAATCAATACCATCACCGGTGGGCGCGTTCCGCTGCGAGATGGATTAGCCATCAGGCGTGCCGCCGCGGAAAAAGGTATCCCTTGCTTTACCTCGTTGGATACTGCCAGGGTAGCCATAGAGGCGTTAGCAGATTGTAGCCAGATCTTCAACGTCCAACCGCTCAGAGAGTACTTAAGAAGATCAAAAGGCAAAAGTTGAA
>JAWOCP010000115.1:0-17952 GCA_046483735.1 Dehalococcoidia bacterium | reverse complement strand
CTTATCGAACCTACATCAACTCCAGCAGTGATTACCTCCGCCTTTCCCCAATCGATGGATGGAGAAACCCAACTGGATTCCGGCCAGCGCCAATATTCTGCTTTCATAACAACTTCCTCCTTTCTCATTTTGTCATTGATAAACACACTCCAACATCTTGCGTTAAGTCACCGTTGAACTGTCACGAATGCCCTCCTTTCTTAGTGTCTCCTCGATATCTTTACGCAGAGCCTTCTTGTCAATCTTCCCTATAGCCGTGAGAGGCAAGTCATCTCTTATCTCTAGTCTCTCAGGAAGCAGAAGTACGGACGCTCCAATAGATTTAAGGAATTCTACGAGTTCATTGAAGGTCAGCAATTTATCAGGCTTAAGCACAACATAAGCACATATGCGTTCTCCTAATCGCTCATCAGGCATTCCAATCACAGCTACTTTGTCCACGCTGGGGTGCTCATTTATCAAATCTTCTATCTTACCTGGAATTAGAGTCTCCCCGCCCCTTAGAATTACATCTTTCCTCCGTCCGGTTACTGTTATATACCCTCGTTCATCGATTCGCGCCAGGTCACCACTTTTGAAGTAGCCGTCAGGAGTGAATACCTCTCTTTGCTCCTCGGGGCTGGACTTATAGTACCCGGTAAAAGTCTCCGGCCCTTTACATACTAGTTCACCTTCTGTATTTGGCGGCAATTGCTGCCCAGTTTCGTCAATGACTTTGTAGTCGGCCCCGGGGGTAAATGGACGGCCCACTGTGCCTAGTTTTATATCGAGCGGATCGTCAAGGTCGGTCATGACTGCAATGCCTTCAGAGGCACCATAACTACTACCCTGTAACTTGCAGCCAAATCTTCCGAAGTACTCGACAGTTCTTTGAACGACTTCACGGCCAAGAGGTGCACCAGCAGTGCCAATGATTTTCAAGGAACTGACGTCATATTGCTCCAGATTTGGATGGTTAACCATACCTTCCAGTTGAGTGGGAACACCTAGAAAGTATGTAACCTTTTCTTTTTCGATTGTTTCCAATATTTCAGCAGGTCGAAGAATCTTTTGGAGTACCAGATAAGCTCCAAGAAATACTGCAAGATTCATCGTAGCCATACCCATCATATGACCACCTGGAGTCACCTGTATTATCACTTCATCTGACGTCATGTGTCGAAAACCGAAATCAGTGCCGACAATCAGACTGTTGTGCGTGCGGGGGACCATCTTGGGAAGACCGGTGGTACCACCTGTGGGAATCAAAACAGCAATATCATTCGGATCTGGTCTGAATCTATTTAAGTAGTTTGCTGCATAATCCTCGAGTCTTACTTCTTCAATTAGCTCAGCCATTGAGACGGCATTGGATGGAAGTGGGTCGCCGTCGGTGACTATAATTATATACTTCAAACACTTGAATTCCGAAGATACTCTATCAACTAATGAGAGAAACTCACGTTTATCTTCTCTGGAAGGTACTATCCAGCCTATGGGTGCTGTCAGGTTCACAAAAGACGAGATTTCCTGATAACCATGGCGGGGTACTGATAGAATCGGCACTGCTCCTATTCGCTGCATTGCGTAGAAGGCAACAACAAATTCATGACGATTCGGCAATTGAATTACTATCCGATCGTGTTTTTTGACTCCCAGTTCGAGCAGGGCAATTGCAAACCTATCGACCTTGTCTACAAGTTCTGAGTAGGTCAAGCGTATTTCATCACTGATTAATGCCAACTTGTCAGGGTGTTGCGTAGCTGCTCTATCCAGGAGGTCGCCGAACGTCAAATCTGACCACGCCCCATTTTCTGTATATCTCCTAATAACTTCCTGTGAATAAGGAATTGCCCCTGGCAAATATGCCCGTTCCGTCATTTTGTTCCCCCTTGATTTATATTCTCGGACAAGACCAACCTATAGTCATATTTCTAGTTTTCCACTGCTAAATAACCCTTCTCGGTCTACTTCCTCGCGCAATAACCTCAGCTCTTCTTTTGTGGGTGGCAGGGTAGGCCTGACATTCTCGGAAACCATAATGTCCCATCCTACTTCGTCTTTGGCTTGTTGCAGCGTAACACCTTTGTCCTCGTGAAACGTCTCCAAAACCATCTCACCGCCTTTAAACGAGAAGGTACCCAAATCGGTGATAACTGCCAGGGGGCCAGTGCCGGTCAACATACCAAGCGCCTCACGGGCGCCCGGCTTCCCATCTACATAACCAGGACTGGTCAAGAAATCAACTTTCTCAGGAAAGCGTTGCTTTTTCTGTCTCATCGTTACGACTACGTTTCTACAAAGGCTCGCAATGTCATTTCCTCCACCGCTACCGGCGAAACGAACTGTCGGATTTGTGTAGTCGCCTATACAGGTGCTATTGATGTTACCATAGCGGTCTATCTGGCCTCCGCCAACGAAGCCCATATCAGCTCTACCACGCTGAGCCAAACAATTGACATACATCAGGTCATCGACAAGATCAGCCATGCTTTGCATAGCCAGACTGTCAACTCCCACAGAGAACAAACACGGCTTGGTTCTGACGATACCAGTCTCAAAGAATAACGTAGCGTTAGGAGCGTGCGAAATCTTTGCTAGGAAGGCAGCTACAGTAGGTAGCCCCACTCCTACATAGATGATCGTTTCATCGCGGATCATACGCGCCCCTGCAACTATCATTTGCTCTGGGATCGTGTACTCTCGTTGTCCATTCATTATGACCTCCCTTATCAAGTCTTTATGCAATCAATTCATTGCCAAATCGTTTGAAGTCGTTGACATTGGATGTCATTCACTTTGTCCACCGATATTCCTCTTACTTGGCCATCGGAGTAGTCAACTCCGAATAACTCCTTTACGAGCCCCCTTGCTTCCCTGGTCGATTCCCCTTCCTAGAGATTGCCCCTGTTTTCTGTCTTCTGGTCCCATTGCCCTAACTACTGGAAGTGCTATACCAGAGTTCAAGTAGTTTGGCGGCGAGCAAAATCTGACCAGTTAAGTGAAACCGCCTCGTCTTCAGGCTTAGCAAAACCCCGGCCTATGTAGCCAAAAATAACCGGTACAGCCCTCTCATTCAATCGGTCAAAGTCTCTTCTTGGGACCAGATCCGGTCTCGGAAATTGCCAGCCCATGTGTTTCAGCACCTGAAAGACTGTTACCCCACAATTGTGTATCTCTGGAGCGTGGACGATGCAATAGGCAAGCGCAGCCCCAGTGTCCTCTGCCGGGATACTTCGTCCGTACCCCACATTTTGCAGAATAGCAGCTGGTCGCCGGTCCGATATGCCCTCGTGCCCGAGCGGCGTACCTGTCTGCCCCGGCAAAAACTGGAAGACCGAAACACCTGAGTCTTCTACTTTGCCCAATTCGGATCCGAGTCCCAGCATAAGCGAACTAGTAGCTGCCTTCGTGGCGTAATAGGTACCTGGTAGTTGCATGGTTGACACATAGGCGACGACCCCATGATGTCGCTCCAGCATTTCTGGTACGAACGCCTGTATACCGATTAATGCACCACGTGTGGCGACCGCGTATTGCTTGTCCATGTCCTCGACTTTGGCATCCATAACTTTGTTCATAAGGGTCAAGATCATAGCGTTGTTTACCAGTATATCCACTCTACCAAAAGCGTCGAAGGCCTGTTGGGCCATGGCCTTCATGCTGGCCTTGTTAGAGACGTCGGTCTCAACAAACAGAGCTGTACCTGGCTTATTCTCCCGGTTGATCAGCGCCGCTGCCTCATTACCTCTTTGGCGAGACATCTCGGCGACCACTACTTTGGCACCTAACCAGGCAAGGGACCTGGCAACTGCCAAGCCTATGTTATGCCCGGCCCCTGTAACCACTGCTACCTCACCATCCAGTGCGCTACGCTTCAAGCCTGATTTCTCCATGGAAAGTGGACCTACGTCTAGTTGATTTGTCATCTGCTACTGCTCCTTTGAATTTCCTTCTCGTTATCGTAGTCAATCGTATTTATCTGCATAGATAGTTGTAACAAGGGCACAGAGGTTCCTCCTCAATAGCCGCTTCTGACTGGTTCACTCCATATAGGGTTCTTTATTGTCAATTTGTCGAAGAAATCTTCTCCTTTCTGCTCCTTAGTCTTTGTGATATATTCTTGCCAACTATTGACGCCGTAAACATATTCTCGCATATAGGTTTCGTACCCTTCCTCCGTGACAATTTCCCTCAAAAGATTGAATGAATAACTCTCATATACGCCAGCAAGATGGGTTGGGAAAGCGCCCCACGGTTCTTCGACTACGGCACTTACCAGGATTCCAGGAATAAGCGTACGATTTGGATCTCTACGGATTTCTTCCGTGTCTACGATTCGCTCTGTACTTATGATGACTCTTTTTGAAGCATGCAGACCCATTCTATCCATGCCTAGTGTTCCCCAACGTTGAGCATTACCAAGTGCATCGGCTTTCTGCACATGACAAATACCGACATCCGGATTGATGGCCCTTATTACACCAATGCGCTCGCCTGTAAATGGACATTCGATAAGCTTAACTTGGGGATTCCATTTCAGGAAATCCCCACCAACTGTGGTACGGGTAGCCATAAATGGTATTCCCATTGAACCTGCCAATAACCCCATACACAATCCAAAATGCGAGTACTCATCTTGGACAGGATACGCGTTGTTTCTCTTAGCTTTGTTGCCAGCAGTACTATACCTTGCATACAAAGCCCCGGTAAAACCATGTACAAGCTTGTCGACCAAGCCTTCCCCTATCAGAAAACTCACGCCTTGAGTCAATGTTGGGATTGCGGTAAGATGCTTTATCCTCTGACGGAGAATCTCATGGATTGCTGCCGAAGGTTCTCCATGATGCATGCCACCAAAGAACACCGTATCCCCTTCGCTCACAAATTGTGATATTGCCTGCTTCATTGTCATTACTTTGTTATCCATGACACTCTCCATAATTCAATATGCTAATCTCGACCTACCTGTATCTCTCAAACCCACCCACCCTGTCTTGTGACACTGCCGCGACTTCCCTTGACCTCTTCCAGTGACGAATAGCGGGAATAATGAAACCGACAAGTATACCAGCAAACATAACATAGTTATGAAACAGGAAGTAGAACAATACACAAGCTATGGCTATTACACCAAAGACTACCCTTTCTGATCGGGAACAAAGAGTGACAAAGTATCCCGCAAAACAAACCTGCGCTGCTAGTATCATGACTATCATAGCGATGATATGCATCGCTCCTTCGATTGGCGATGTGGGACTCATTACTAGAACAGGCGCGACAATTATCATAAACGGAAACATCAAACCAAGGCCGGCCATTTTTATCGACTCAATTGCTACCTTCATCCAAGGGGCACCCGCCATCCGTGCAGCGACCATGGCAAACACAGCAATCGGCGGCGTTAAACCAGCAAACATGCAGGGGAAGATGATAAAGAAATGAGCCACCTCAAACGGAATGCCAGCCCCCACCATTCCCGTGATCACAAACATAGCTACAATCAAGTAGGCGACCATACTGATCCCAACCATTCCCATGATAACGCCTATCACCCATACTATCACCAGGAGCAGTGGTATACTACCCCCACTCCACATTTCTATCCCGGCACCCAGTTTGATGCCCAGTCCCGTCATGGTGAAGTTTTGTAGCAAAATACCAGCGGCTGCCATCATAACGGCGAGCAGAGCACCGGCGGTACTTCCGTCAACGAAACCATCCAGAAGCTGGCGCAATGACGGTCGGGTCTTTTTGCGAATCAAACTCATGGCAACCGTGGAGACAATTGCCCAGAAACCTACCATTAACACGCTACGACCCATGACAAGAAGGTAGATTATGACGCCAAACGGCACTACGAATTTGGGTAGGGCAAAGAGCAGTTCGCGACGGTCTACTTGTGCCTGTAGCTTACCGATTTTCATTTTGCCTGCTTGAAACACAACATAGCAGAAACAGTTTGCGTAATAAAACAAGGCGGGCAGCAACGCCATCAGGCATATTCGGCCATAGGGTATTCCGGTGTAGCCTGCCATAAGGAAGGCAAGTATCCCCATAACTGGCGGTAGGATTTGTCCGCCGTTTGACGCCGCTGCTTCAATGGCGGCAGCCTGAGTGTCAGTGTATCCGGCAGATTTCATAGATGGTATGGTGAAGGCACCGGTAATGCTTATATTGGCTATTACACTGCCGGTAAGGGAACCCACAGCAGCACTGCTCATTACTGACGTCACAGCGGCCCCACCTCTCATTTTTGATCCCACCCATCTTCCTGCCTCCTTAAAAAAATTGACGGCTCCCGTTGCTGCGAACACCGAACCGAACACGATAAACAAGTAAAGATAGTTAACTGAGATAGAAAGGGCCGTGCTGCGAAGCCCAGTGCTAGACGAAAGAGCCAAGTTTGATAGTACTCTTTGCCAAGTGTATGTTGAGCTCTTGAACGGCTGAGGCAAGCTCGACCCTATGAAAGGGTACACTAGTGCGATAATGACTATAGCTGGTACCACCCATCCCCAAGCCCGCCTAGTAGCATCTATTGCTAGAACGAGCAAGATTGCGCCCATTACCAAGTCGAGGGGGGTATTGAAAAAGAGACGCAGACCAAGACCGTCGTAGTTCACGTACATGTAACTCATAACGACAAGGCTGAGTAGAGCAATGCCGGCTAATGTGTATTTTCGCCATTTTTGATCACTCCTCCTGGCCAAGCCGAGATAAGCCACCAGAAACGCAGACATAAGATGAGTCTCAACATGTAGACCTGGTCCCTGTATCCGATATACAACAGACACCAGGTGATATGCTGCCATAGCAAGTGCTGCATAGTACGCAATCCTATCAATATGCTTGGTCACAATTCTCCATATTTAATCTAACCAACGAGATTTTGCGCTGCCAGAGCGCCTCACATAGCACGCCATAGCAATATCGGCCCATACCCAACTACAGTCTTGCCCCTTCAGCCACTACGCTAGAGTCAATTCTATTGTGTGCGCAATGCCGCCAAGGGGTTATGCACTGGAAACCTCGTTTACAATCACCACCCACACTTATTATTCGTTGAGATAAACACCCAGCTCACCTTTCAAATTGTGTGAAAAGATGAGCTGGGTTGTCTTCCCCGTTCCTAATCCGTATAGGGCAATCCCAAGAACTCGATAAGCCCCGCCTCCTCATAGTACTGTAGTGCACCTGGATGCCACCACGCCGTATTATTCATTCCACTCCAGCGTGGCATGTACTCAGCAGAAATCGCACTACCGGTCGCATGGAAGCTTGCGAATCGATGGGCATTTTCAGCCATTACCTTGGTAAACTCATAAACCACATCGTCCGGCATGGCCGCATCACAGCCCCAGCCAATTGCTGTGCCACGGATTCTCCAGTCTACTGTCTGCGTTACATGAAAATTGCCTGCCGGTATAACCGTTTCCTTAATCCAAGGCCGGCCTGTCGCATCATCAGCAGCTTGATAGGCCCCTTCGTCAGGTGAAATATAGGACAGATGTTCTGCAGTCTCCAATAGCTCTACCAATGCAGGGTTCGGTGCATATACCTTGTTTACCGGATCCAAAAGAAAGCCCGAGACCGAAGCGGCATCAACCACTCCATCCTGTAACGCTTGAATCATGCCGCTGAAGCTGTACTCGGCGTACGTCAAGTTGGCTGCACCGCTTGCTATCAGGGCGGTTACTTCAGGATGCGGATCCCCAGGCACACCACTCAGAACTGCGACTAGCTTGTTTGCTAGGTCCTCGGGTTCTTGTATGGAAGGATCCGTCGATATGAAGCCACCAAAAGGCTGGCCAAATGCAGCTATGTGTCGTAGATCCTGATATGGCGGGTCATAATCCAGTGGTGGGATTGCCGCCCTCGCCTGTTCCGGCGTTATATAGCCAATGACCGTAGTTCTCATATCTTCGTCTTCAATAAGCAGTTTGCTATTAACCGCGGAACTAGGCGATTCCAAAACAGTAGCTACAACGAAGCTGTCTTCCTCGTACAGGAATTGTGCCATTGCAGTAGCAAACGCGTACGTAGAAGTACCCATCATGAAAGAGTAGATTTCGATTTCGTAGCTTTCATCATCGGCCGGGGGCGCACAACCTAAGGGAACAATGCTGATAGCCAACACAACCGCCATTAAGATTAGAAGTAGCTTATTCATTCCTGTTCTTCTCCTTCTCATATTCTAGGGCTGTCCAAAAATCTCTCCGCTGGAACTCGCCCGGATGCAAACCGGAAACCGATCACAGCCCACAATCGTCTCCAGCGTTTTTCTATGATACTCCTAATTCTCTGCTTTCACCCCCTTTTAGCCACCAGGCTGTTTCATGTATTTACCGACAATTGTAAGAGATGGATGTTAAGATTCTGTTAAGGTCCCGTAGCTGATAGCCCAAAAACTCATGAAAAACTCGCCTTTTGCCACCGCGTACTGACGTTCTGTCTGAACTACCACCATCTCACCTGCAAGCGTCAGCTTCAGCTAAATTCGGTGGTCTCGCATCGATTGCACTGGCTAACATTGTGCCTCTTCTCCAACGATCAACGTAACACCGCCGCACATAAACCCACTTCTATTGTAGTCTTTGGGCGCAACCAACGCAACGGCCTTATGGTCATGACCAAAAGCAGTGCGCTGTCCCATAGTATGTGACCATGGATACCTTAGAACCACGGCCCAGTTATCCGAAGATCGCCCCCTTATGACCACATCCGCTCCGCTCTTCGCCTACTGTACTTGTATCAATCGCACGGTTTTGATAGAATATGGTCGGGGCTTGTGGTGAATCATGACTATTGAAAGGACTGAGGGTATTCTGCCAGATGAGGTGCAGGTCAAGATCAAGATACTCCTGGCGGATGATCATCCCATATTCCGACAAGGTATCCGTGGCCTGTTGGAGCGACAACAGGATTTTCAAGTCGTTGCTGAGGCAGGTGATGGTGAGGCAGCAATTAGGCTGGCCGCCGAATTCAACCCTGATGTGGTCCTTATAGACATTGGTATGCCTTTGCTCAATGGCTTAGAGGCTACGAGGCGGCTAAAGGCTGAGAACCCGGGTATTGCGGTGCTGGTGTTGACCATCCACGAAGATGAAGAATACCTTTTCGGCCTTCTGGAAGCCGGGGCGGCTGGCTACCTATTGAAAAGTGCCGATGGTGCTGAACTGGTGCAGGCTATTAGGGCAGTCCGATATGGCGAGCATGTTCTCCACCCCACAGTATTACAAAGGCTGTTGAAGAGTGCCGCTAGACGTCAGTTTAAGCCAATCAGGCTGGGCAATGTGGAAGAACTGTCGCCTAGAGAGGTGCAGGTGCTACAGCTGGCAGCTAGGGGAATTGGCAACAAACAGATAGCGAACGAGATGAGTCTCGGTGTCCGTACGGTAAAGGGTCACATGGCAAGCATTTTTGCCAAGATGGGAGTCGCCTCTCGAACTGAGGCGGTTCTGACTGCCTTGAAACGGGGGTGGATTGTCATAGAAGATGTCGACTACGGTGGAGGCTAGCTGATGACAGACGAGTACAGATGCTTACTGGATGAGCTAGTGGCCCCTTTCTTTGTCGTCCAGGATGATAGATTCGCTTTGGCCAGCGGCGGCGTACGAACACAATATGGATATGAGGTGAACGATCTTGTTGAACAACACTACTTATCGATCATTGCGCCCGAGGCCCGTGAGCAAGCGGCGCGTATCCACCTT
The DNA here is from genome assembly GCA_046483735.1 of Dehalococcoidia bacterium. Taxonomy (GTDB): domain Bacteria; phylum Chloroflexota; class Dehalococcoidia; order GIF9; family AB-539-J10; genus RBG-13-51-36. The sequence goes on along the minus strand of JAWOCP010000115.1, from coordinate 8,257 downwards.
GCGAGGATGGCGGGACAGGAGGCGCCGAACCAGTACGAGACCATCGCGTTGGCCAGGAACGGTGCAAGGATGCCTGCCGAATCTTTGGCCTGGGCCACTCAGTATAGCGGTAGACCGGCTGTTGCTGGAATGTTGCTAAACATTGCAGAAAGAAAGGCGCGAGAAGCTGAAGTCCTCAGAGCTAGAGAGCAGGAGAGGATGGCCCTGGCTCGGGAACTCCACGATGATACTATTCAGGTATTATTGGCAGTTTGCCAGCACCTGCAGAATATTGGCGCCGGCAACTACGGGAATTTGCCCGGGCCCGCTCACGAGGATATCGGGACAGTACAGGGCATGGTCGCCTACGTAATACGCGAGGTAAGACACATCACTGAAAACCTCAGGCCGGCTATACTAGAGTGCATGGGTCTGGTGCGGGCACTGAGATGGCTCACGAGTAGGTTGATGGAAGAAGGAGAAATCAGTGTCGAGACACGTGTGAGCGGAGAACAAAGACGGTTATCACCTGAGGCTGAACTGGCTCTGTTCCGCATTGCACAAGTGACACTGAGCAATGTCCGAAGGTACGCTGCTGCTTCATCTGCTCTTGTGGTATTGGAATTTGGCGATCAGAAGGTGCGGATGCAGATCAGTGACAATGGTCGCGGCTTTGAAGTGCCACTGACGTTAGATGGTTTTGCCCGACAAGGCAAGTTCGGCCTTGCTGGGATCAGCGAGCGGGTCTATTTGCTTGGTGGTAGCTGGAGAATTGAATCGGCTTTGGGCAAAGGGACTGCTGTCACGGTAGAAATACCCATATAGGGTAGCTTCTGGCAAAGTCGAACAGACCGTGAGCTAGCAAGACCAAAGCACAAGGATAACCAGCATGTAAATGACTTGGCAAACACTATCCAATGCGCCTCGGATAACAAATCGTTTCGGAAAAACCACCGCAGCTTCACCCTTTGGCTTATCTCCAGCTGTAACTTCAACAACGGCCCTCTTGGACAAGCTCAGATTGGTCAATATTAGCAGGTTCCCGTGGGCAATCAACGCACGTGTGCACCTCAGGCTGGTTTAACTTCACTGAACATGACCGAGGATTGACTCCATAAACCCGAGGATTGCCGAGGCACACAGGACGGGAATGTGGTAGAATGCTTGAGGTGAGAGAAAAAGAGAGTAACGAAAGAAAGGATTAGTGAAATGTATCGAAAGATGGCAGTTTCTCTTGATGGATCAGCACTAGCGGAGTGTGTCTTGCCCCATGTAAGAGCAATGGCCAGGGGGTGCACCATAGGAGAGGTGGTGCTATTGAGAGCCATAGAGCCTCTCTCCGTCGTGGACGCAGTGGACTGGAATTTTGATGCCGCGCAGAAGGCCATTAAGAAGGTAGCGGAAGACTATCTTGCCAAAATACAGGCTGACCTTGGTAAGGAAGGCTTGACGGTCAGTTCACAAGTATTGATGGGCAAAGCCGCTGACGTGAACCCCATGAAACTGGAGTAAATCAGGCCACTAATAAGATACTCCTTTCTGTCCTTTTTGCATAGTTGAGCGGGCTCTGGTAAGCCAGAGCCTGGTGCAGCCGGTCCTCGCGATACCACGCCCGGTAGGTTTCCCACCCTGCCATCGCTTCGGCAAATCCACGGTACTCATGGCGGTAGAGCTCTTCTGTCTTGTAGCTACCGATGAACGACTCGATGTAAGGCTTGTCCTCAGGGCATTTGATCCCAGCGTACTCTAAGGTGACATTCAGCAACCGGGCAGCCTCGCGGAAACGATGTGCCCTGAACTGCGAGCCTCTGTCCACTCTTAGCGTCAGATGGTGGCCCTCGGGCACTTTGCCGCCGAAGCGATAGAGGACAGCCTTCTCCAGAGCCTGGACTGCCTCTATGGCCCGGCAGCGGTCGGAGAAGACGTCACCCACGATATTTCTGTCCCAGGCGTCGATGATAGCGCACAGGTAGGCATTGCCGTCACCCGCCCAGACATAGGTGAAGTCGGCCTCCCAATAGGTGTTGGCTGACACTGGCTTAACCACTGCTGGACGTGTCCACGCTAAGCCTTTCACCTTCCTTGGCTGGGTCAATCCCAGGGAGCGCAGGTGACGCAGCACCTTCTTGCCGTTAACCGTGATATCCATTGCCCTCACAGCCTCGGTGACCTTGCGGTAGCCATAGACCTCGCCGTGCCCCTGGCGAACCTTGGCGATGGCGGCCACCAGCCCAGTGTCCAGGGCTCGCGGTTTCCGCTTGGAGACCGGGCGGTAGTAGTAGCTTGAGCTGGCCAGATCTACCGCCTTCATAGCGGCTGTGCGAGGTATTCTTTTAGTAGTCAGGCTATCCACCAGCTTCCTCTTCATCGCCGTGGTAAGACCCCGGCCAGCTTTTTTTGGGCCTCGATGACCAGCGCCTGCTGGCCCACCAGTTCCTTTAACCGGCGGTTTTCATCCTCTACAGGATCACGACCCTTCCTGCCTCGCCTGTCGACCAGGGCAGCGCGTCCCCCAGCCAGGAACTGTTCCTGCCAGCGATAGGCCTGAGATACGCTCACCCCATGGCGGGTACAGATGGCGGCCATCGATTCACATCCCTTGATGATCTCCAGGACGATGGCCGTCTTTTCCTCGGTTGACCAGATTCTCCTGTTCATGCCACTGTCTTCCTTTCCAGTGGCCTGACTATACCTTATTCAACTCTCCAGATAAAACAGGGTGCATTCCTCCGCTGACGCCATAACGGAGTTTGTGGAACGTAACGAAGTGGATCTTATTACTATTGCCACACACGGTCGCTCCGGCATAACCCGTTGGGCATTTGGCAGCGTAGCGGATAAGCTGATGCGCCTCTCCTCGGTACCAGTCTTGGTGATTAGACCTGAGCATCCTCAGTCTGGGACCTAGCCTAAGTCGTCCGGCTGGACGTGACGATACAGAAAGGAAGGCATACCCCGTCACGAAGTATGACATTGTGCGCACCCTGGCAAATCTAGCATCATACGAGTGTGATTGGCCAAAATAAGAGGGCTGGGCATCCCGATATGGGGAACATCCAGCCCCTCTGACTTCTGTTAGGCTGTGAGGTAGTTGCCTAACTCTTGCCGATTCTGAACACCTTGGTGCCGCAGGTCGAAGGAATTAGGCTGTGCGTGCTCTATCTTGATGACCCTGTATGCCCTCATTCACATCTTATCCAACTCCTTTTTTGATACTTCTAATAACCCTCTTGACCATACTGGGAGTGATGCCTAGCACAAAGAACCGAGATGGCTCCCACAAATGCCCTCAGATGATTTGAGGAGCGAGTTTTTGTATCTGACCGAGAAGGGCCTTCCCTGCCCTGAGTGCTACGCCACTGGCCGTCTCCTTTCCCACTTGGCAGTTGAAGCTAAAACTCACTCTCGTTTTCGTGTAATGAGTTGTGCAGGCGCAAATGACAGATGGCGATCCACCTGTAGGGCAAACCTGTACTCAATGAGAGATGGAGGGTATAGAGGGCAGCATGAGGAGCAGGGCCAAGAAGCACGGTGTTGCGAGGAAGCTGGCAGCCCGGCCCAATCTATGCTCTCCGCTCTAAGCCCGCGTTGTCCAAACGATGACGCCGCGCCCTTCCATCACCCGGCCGCCTAATCCATGCTAGATCCTGCGTAGATTCAGGCGGTCCAACGGCGAACACATCTGATGTTTCATGATGATGTCGTTCGATGTCAGGTTCAGGTAGTGTCTCACCATCTCCAATGTCGAGTGCCCGAGTATTCGTTGCAGCGTGAATACATCGCCACCATTCGTCAGGAACCTTGTAGCAAAGGTATGCCGGCAAAGGTGAGCATGAAGTCGCTGGACTCCGGATCGCTGGCCTAACCGGGCAAACATCAATCTCATACTGTTCTCAGTCAGGGGAGTGCCATGCGCCGACAAGAAGACGTTTCCAACACCTACATGCGCCGGTCTGTTTCTATAACGGAAAATGTAACGCTGCAGTGCCTTCTGTGCCATGTTTCCGATAGGCACTATCCGCTCCTTCCGACCCTTACCCATTACCTTTATGTAGCCCTCATGGATGTGTACATCCTGCATCTTAAGGCTGACGAGCTCGCCTATCCTGAGCCCGGTATCAAGCAGAACCATGAAGATGGTCAGATTCCTTGCCTCAGTACGACTGCTACGGTTTAGCGTGTGCACTATGGACACTATCTCCTCATCGGATAACGTACATATGGCTTTCTTAGCTATTTTGGGTGGCCTCAGATCCCTGGCGATATTGTCCTCAGTCAAGCCCTCAGCTACGAGCCAACTGAAGAACGCACGGAGGGTTCTGACATGACCATGAACCGTCGCAGTCGACAGCATTTCGGTGGCGCAATGGATGTTAGGGTGATCCTCAAATCTCTTTCTCTTGAGCAGATAGAGTACATATTGCCGAAGCAGTTGCTTATCGATGGTGTCCAATGACTCTGAGAGGTGCCCGCTAGTAACGTAGCTACGAAACCGTCTCAGGTTTGCCGAATACCACTCTATTGTTCTGTGACTCTTGCCTTCCGCTCTGTTGCAGACCTCATAATACTCTATGAGTTCAGATAAGGTGTGTGTTCTCTCCTGGTTTTGTACGTGAGCTGTCATGCCGGATCCTTGCCTCCTGTATCGGTATTCGTCGGTTAGGACCCGGTGTCTCACAAAGAGTCAGGGTGTCACCCCTGATCAGGGTGTCAGAATGGCTCATTTCACCTCCTTTCATATCTGTTTCTCAAGACCTTAACTTTTAATCAGGGTGTCACAGGTTCGAACCCTGTACGGCCTACTTCAAATGGTCGATTTCTGACCCTAGGTCTTTTTGCCCCCCGGAATACCCAGGCTTTCTGCCAAATCATTTAGCTCATTAACTACCGCTGCGGTAAGAGTAATTCCCGTCTTCCGCAGCTCGATGCTCTTCTCGTGCTCTATTTCACCGGGCATATAGATTCTATCCACCCCCGGAGCTTTATTCGATTCTTTTGTTGTCCGAACCATCGTATCCATACGTTCTTTGAAGTCATCTATAGACATATAGTTTTCTATGTTGATTGCCATGAAGAAGTGTCCGATATTCTGGGGTCGCTCCAAGTCACCAAATAGTGAACCACAATTGGGCCCGAAATCCGAACCTGTCGTCACCCCGCACATTATGTCAACAAATATGGCCAACCCGTATCCTTTTGGTCCGCCAAAGGGTAGTAGCGCTCCGGATAGACCTTCTTTTGGATCAAGAGTAACTCTACCATCTTTGTCTACCGCCCAACCTTCGGGGATGCTCAAGCCTTTTCTTGCCGCATCTTCTAATTTCCCTCTGGGGGCTACGCTGGTTGCCATATCCAGAACTAGGTCCGGCTCATTGCCCGCGGGAATAGCAATACTCAAAGGATTAGAACCTAATAGTTTTTCGCTTCCACCAAAAGGCACCATCAGAGGAGATGTGTTTGTAAATGCCATTCCGATGAGATTTTCCCTGGCAGCCATCATCGTGTAATAGGCATTTATGCCAAAGTGATTTGAGCTTTTGACTGCGACGGATCCCATGCCCGCCTTTTTTGCCTTGTTGATACACATTCCCATAGCCTTATAGGACGCTATATGACCCATACCGTTATCGGCATCCAGTAACGCCGAAGTTTCGTTTTCCTTCAATATTTTGGGCTGAGGCGCAGGGTTGATTAGTCCCAGTCTGATTCTCTTTGCATATATGGGTAATCTGGCAATCCCATGGGAGGAAATGCCTCTCAGGTCGGCTTCTATCAATACTCCGCTGACAATTTCCGCTGCTTCTGTTTTCAAACCAAGTTTTCTGAATATCTCAATGCATAATCCTCTCAATTCAGCGGGTTCATAAGTTACATTTGACATACCTGTCATTCCTCCTTGAAAGATTCGGCTGCCTCGTTTCTATTCAACAATCTGTCCGATTTGATGCCCGAGAGGAGAACCAGAACTCATTCCCTTAACAGTTGATAGTTGGAGCGCAGCGAAGGTTTTAAGACGATGCTAATCGCTTCTGCACGAGCCGGGCCACCTCTATCGGAAACTGGGCAACCTCCACTCCAGCTTCCTGGAGCGCAGCGACCTTGCTCTGGGCCGTTCCTCTTCCATTTGCCTCAATAATGGCCCCCGCATGTCCCATTCGCTTTTCTTGAGGGGCATACATTCCAGCGATGTAAGCAACAACTGGCTTGGTTACCGATTTTTTGATGTATTCGGCGGCTTCTTCCTCCTGCACACCACCGACCTCGCCGACGAGCACGACCAAGTCGGTATCGGGGTCCTCTTCGAACAGACGCAAAAGGTCAGGGATATTTGTGAACACCACGGGGTCAGCTCCAATTCCTACTACAGTGCTCAGCCCAAAGCCGGAAGCGGCAAGATTAGCACTAATCTGGTAAGAAAGAGTTCCGCTCCTGGACAGCACGCCGATTCGGCCCGGACTGAACATATTCCCCGGCATTATGCCCATCTTGGCCTCGCCTACTGTGATAATCCCCGGACTTGTCGGGCCCACGATCTCAACATCGGCATCAGCGGCATACTCGCGGACCTCCATCACGTCATGCACAGGCACGTGCTCTGTAACCACAACGATAAGCCTGATCCCAACATCAATCGTCTGGATAGCCGCCTCCTTGATACCAGGAGGAGGTACGAAGAACACAGATGCCTCGGCGCCCTGCTCAGCCACCGCCTCGGCTACAGTATCATAAACAGGAACCCCTTCTACCACCGCACCACCCTTTCCCGGGGTAACGCCGGCAACGATGTTCGTTCCATACTCCAGCATCCACCGGGCCTGGGTTTGACCCGCCTTGCCAGTAATCCCCTGTACCAGGACCTTAGTTTCTCGATTCAACAGAATACTCATCCCGCTCCCTCCAGAAGCTCCGCCAGATACTCTACCGCCTTCTCTATCGAGACATCGGTAACAACATGCACTCCGTGTTTCCGAAAGATCTTCCACGTCTCCTCTTGATAGTTCCCCAACGCCTTGGCTACGACAGGGATACTGACATTATGCTCCGTCATGTATCTCCCGACTCCTTTGGCGCCCTCATGAATCGTGTTGATTCCACCATAGATATTGATGAACACAGCCCTTAGTCCTTCTTTCCGCATTACAAGGTCCATCACGTTGTACAGGAGCTCTTCCGTGATACCCCCACCGGTTTCCAGGAAATTGGCCGGCCGCATCTTTTGTTTGATTATATCCATGCTGGCCATGCCTGACCCGGCTCCACTGGCAATGATTCCTATATCACCATCAAGTTCCACATATGTAACCCCAATCTCTCGTCCCCTTCGCTCCAGCGGATTGTCAGTCCGGCCTTCGACGTCCACGTTAAGGTCGGTATGCCGATACAAGCTTGAATCATCGAGTTCCACCTTGGCATCAAGTGCCAGATACTTCCCCTGGCCAGTTCGAACAAGGGGATTTATCTCAGCAACCAGACAATCGTAGCTTCTGAATACCCTGTAAAGCGCTGTAAGCATACCAGCCAGGTGCGTCACCTCGTCTCCTTCCATGCCTACTTCACGGCACATCTCCCTTGCTTCCGCCAGACGAAGGCCTCTGCTAATAGAGATAGGCCTCGTCGCCACCAACTCCGGCCGCTCCGTAGCTACCTCATTAATGGATACACCACCCTCGGAACTGAGGATGGCCACCGGGCTGCCCAGGTACCCATCTATGGTAACGCCGACGTAGAACTCCGAAGCCACGTCGATTTTCTCAGCCACCAACACCGCCTGTACAGGAAAGCCCCTTACCTCCGAGCCCAGCAGGTCTTCGGTGAGTTTCTCTACCTGGTCGAGTGACTCAGCGGTTTGCACTGCCCCGGCGAACCCCCGCCCCCCTACCAACACCTGACCTTTCAACACTACTGGTAGCCCAATTTCCTCAGCCTTCTCACGAGCTTCTCGCGGAGAGGCCACCACCCCACTACGCGCTACCGGAATGCCCTTACTGGCAAACAATTCGCTTGCTTCGTATTCATGTAACTTCATAGTCCACCACCTGATGTAAGAAGTGTAAGAATATCCTAAATCAAGCCGCGCCGTCAATTTGGCGCTTTCACTCACTTAAAATGTTACCGAAGGTGGTATGGTTGACTCAGATGAAAATGTTACTGAGGAGGGCCATGCCGAGCGATGAAAGAATGAGTATAGACGAGAGACGGAAGTACCTGAAGCTGGTAGCGCCGAGGTATGCCGTGGCTAAGCGGAGGGGGCGGAGCGAGTTGCTGACAGAAATGGCAG